>JAYOFA010000029.1:0-12507 GCA_038116935.1 Puniceispirillum sp. (SeqCode)
TCAAGCATTATACCAACATGCCCACGCCAGAATACCAGATCACCCCGTTGCAGATTGCCGCGGTCGGCGATTGCTGTACCGATCTCATGCTGTGGTCCGGAATCGCGTGGCACACGCACCCCACCCGCCGCCAGCGCCAACTGGACAAGGGCCGAACAATCAAGACCAAAAACACTGCGGCCGCCCCATTTATAGGGGCTGGCAATCAGCGTTTCGGCGACCGCAACCCAGTCGGCCGCCCTATCATCAAGCGCCCGCAAATGGCCAGCCGGCACAAAGCCGCTCCCATCAGCCATCGCGATTTCTACCATTTCACCAGCCGGCGCACGCACCTGCACCGCCGATCCGATGGACAGGGTGAAAAGGCCCGGGCTTTTGATATCAGGCGTGCTGGTGACATGCGTCATCGGAACGGTTACCTGAGCGGTGGCGGCCGGCAGATTGCCAAGCGCGGTACCATCTATCCACCCTTCATAGCCATCAACCAATAGCCGGGCATGGGCAAAGCCGTTCTCTGTTTCGAAAATCTCGACCGTCTCGCCAAACAGGCCTTCATTGTCAAGCGCTGCGTCCGGTCGCGGTTTGGCACGCATACCGGCCACCGGCACAATAATCTGCTGGCGGGTCATGCGCTGGTCAGCCCTTGCTGGCGACACCAATCGGCAACATTAAAATTCGGGCAGGTTTTGTCGGTGTAGTCAAAATCGCAATGGCCGCAAATTGTTGCATCGGGATAGGCCTTGATCCAGCCGCGCAACACGCTTTCAAGGGCGACAAATTGCGCGGCGGTAAAGTGGGTGCGGCCAATCAGGCACACCCCAAGACTGGTTTCATTATGGCCTTTGACATGTGCCCCAACCCAATAATCGGGCCGGCCCTGGTGAATGCTGCCATCCCGTTCAATGACCCGATGATAGCCGATGCCATCCCAGCCAAAGCCAAGATGCATTGCATGAATGTCGCGCACCGTGACCGCGGCGTCATCGGCGGTATCTGAACAATGGACAACCAGATGTCGGATATTCTGTTTTTCCAGCATATCACCATACCTTTTGTTGTAATTGCGGCGGTGCTAAAACAGCCGCGGTTCCTTTCGCCGGCTATTCATGCGATAGTCACGGGGCCGCAACCTGCCGCGATCATGGCATAACAAAAAGCCGTCTTCATAGGGAAATATTCATGGCCGCCATCACGCCCCCATCCGGCCCGTCGCTTGTCTTTGACGGCAGCCACCCGATCAAGGCGGTGATTTTTGATATGGATGGATTGCTTTTGGACACCGAAACCCTGTCCTTCGACTCGTTTGTCGCCACCGCACAGCGTTACGATCTTCAGGTTGATATCAGCCATTACCGCCAAATGATTGGCATGAATGCGGCCAGCGGTATCGATATTTTGCGGCGGCTTTTACCGGCCGGTCTTGACGCGGTTGTCTTCAAAGATGAATGGCTTGCCGTTTACCGCGAGCTGCTTGTCGCCGGTGTCGATGTCAAGGCTGGTGCCTTTGATATGCTGCATCATCTGCAAGCAACCGGGATTAGGCGGGCGGTCGCCACCTCATCGGCCGGTCACAAAGCCAGGACCATTCTGGCCGATGTCGGGCTTTTGCCGTTGTTTGATCATGTGACCGGCGGCGACGAGGTCAAAGCTGGCAAGCCAGCCCCCGATGTCTATCTAGATGCAGCGCGTAAACTGGGCATTGCCCCAGCCGATTGCTTGGCTTTGGAAGATTCAGAAAACGGCGTCACCGCCGCCCTTGCCGCCGGCATGACGGTGATCCAAATTCCTGATCTAGCCCCAGCCGCCCGCCCAGCTGCCCCGCCCCATTTTCACCTTGCCACCTGCCTCGCCGAGGTGACGGCCAAAATGACCCCGGGCCGGAGATGATGCCGGTAGGAGGCGCGATAGCACGCGGCAAGAACAGGCTGGACAGCCACAACCGATACTGCCTATCATATTGAATAATAACGTTCCGGGATGGGGCTGACGATGCGATTTTTACATACGATGGTGCGGATCCGCGATATTGACGAATCCCTCGATTTTTATTGCAACAAGCTTGGCCTTGTTGAAATGCGCCGGCGCGACGTGCCGGAAGGGCGCTTTACCTTGATTTTCTTGGCCGCGCCGAAAGATAAGGGCCGCAGTCAAGAAGCTAACGCACCGGAACTTGAACTGACCTATAACTGGGATCCTGAGGCCTATGATACCGGCCGCAGCTTTGGCCATCTTGCCTATAAAGTCGACAATATTTACGACTGCTGCCAGCGCCTGATGGACGCCGGTGTGACGATCAACCGCCCGCCGCGCGATGGCCGCATGGCGTTTGTCAAATCCCCCGACAATATTTCGATTGAGTTGCTTCAAGAGGGTGACTCGCTGCCCCCTTCTGAACCATGGGCATCGATGGAAAACACCGGCACTTGGTAGGCATCACCTTTATCATAAAAAGGATCGGCTATGGCATTTCAGACACACCAGTTCCCTTATGACAGTGATAATTACGGGCTGCTTTTACATTGCACCGAAACTGGTTTAACCGCCTGTGTCGATGCGGGAAATGCCGCTGCCACCGATGCCGCGTTACAGGAAACAGGCTGGACGCTCAGCCATATTTTCATCACCCATCATCATGGTGATCACACCGCCGCTTTGGCCGAAATAAAATCGCGTCATAAAGCGACCGTGCTGGGGCCGGCGATTGACAGTGCCGCCAGCCCGTCCTACGACATCCGCCTGTCGGATGGGGACCGGTTTGATTTTGCCGGACGCGAAATTCAGGTCATGGCTACCCCCGGTCATACGCTGGATATGCTGAATTATTACCTGCCGTCCGAGGATATTGTTTGCACCGGTGATACGCTGTTTGTGATGGGGTGCGGCCGTATTTTTGAAGGCGACACGGCGATGATGTGGGCATCGCTGGAAAAGCTTTTGGCGCTTCCCGATCAAACGGTGATCTATTGCAGCCACGAATATACGATAGCCAATGCGGCATTTGCGCGGTCGGTGGACCCGGACAATGCAGCCTTGGCAGCGCGGCAAGCCGCGATCCAGGAATTGCGCGACAATGGGCTACCGACGGTGCCAACAAGGCTGGATTTGGAAAAAGCGACCAATCCGTTTTTGCGGGTCGACAATGCGGCGATCCGAGCCCATCTCGGTATGGCGGATGCCAATAACGCCGCGGTGTTTGCCGAAATCCGCAAACGTAAGGACAATTTCTAGCATAGCAATGATTATTGCATTGGCTGTTTAGCGCGATGTGTCCAGAATAATTTTGGCAGGCGCACGACCTTCATGAATGTCGATAAAGGCAGCGGCGCCCTCATCAAGGGCGCGAATTTCGGCCCAACCAGCACCGCTGATCACACCGTCTGACAGCAGCCTCAATGCCTCGGCAAAATCGTCACGGCGATAACAATAAGTGCCGCGGAAATTGATTTCCTGCAAGGTTATGCGCCGCGTATCAAGTCCCGGTTCATTATCCTGCAATCCAATATGGACGATGGTGCCACCCGGGCGCACAATTTGGCTGCTATAGCGCCGCGTGATTCCCGACCCCACTGCGTCCAGCACAATATCGACAGGTCCCGCATCGGCATTATCAGCCAGCGGGTCAAAGGGCTCAATCGGGCCGATATCGGCCAGCATCGATCGCCGCAATTGATTGGTCTCGGCGACCCTGATCTTGCTGTATCCATAGGCGGCAAATACCAGCGCCGACAACAGACCAATCGCACCACCGCCAAGCACCGTGACGGCCCCATCCGGCTGGTCATCACCCAACGCGCGTGCCAGTCGGACCGCATGCACAGCACAGGCAAGCGGTTCAGCCAAGGCAGCATCATGAAAAGCCAGATGGTCAGGAATTTCGGTCAAGTTCTGCTGATCGATGACCAGCGCCTCGGCAAACGCCCCGGGTACCCGCATCCCGATCAGTTCACGCGTCGCACATAAATGTTCATCGCCAGTCTGGCATGGAGGGCATTGCCCACAGGTCATCAGCGGATTGATCGCGACCCGCTTTCCGGCCAAGACACCATCCCGCACCACGCCAACGGCCTCATGCCCCAAAACCAGCGGTGGTATCCGCCGTTCATCATGCCCATGCCACGCATGCATGTCCGACCCACACAGGCCGCAAAAGGCCAAATCGACCACCACTTGACCCGGCCCCGGTTCTGCCAACGGAACATCACGGATTTCGGACCGCATGGTCCCGGTATAAACAAGTGCTTTCATTTGGCGGTAAATCCCCCATCGACACCAATTGTCTGGCCGGTCACATAACCGCTGGCATCTGATGCCAAAAACAACAGCGGACCACGCATATCTTCAAGCACGCCATTGCGCCCAATGGCGGTGGCCGCGGCCAGCCGGCCGGCAATTGCCGCATCAGCAAACAAGGGGGCGGTCAATTCGGTGGGAAAGAAACCCGGCGCGATAGCATTCACCATAATACCGTCACGCGACCATGCTTCAGCCATCGCCCGCGTCAATTGCAAGATGCCCCCTTTCGCAGCGCCATAGGCGATACCGTTTTCAAAGGCCCGAGTCGATTGCAGCGACGCTATATTGATAATGCGCCCCCACCCGGCACGGCGCATATAAGGCACAAATTTTTGTGCCAGCAGGAACGGAACATTTAGGTTTAGATTGACTGTATAGTGCCATGCAGATTCGCTGATTTCATCGGCCGGCTGACGGGGGTTGATACCGGCCGCATTGACAATAATATCGGGCGCTTGGTGGTCTGACATAATCATATCATGCAGGCGGCTTGTTGCCTCGGCCGCGGCGAGGTCAACGGCAAATACGGCGCCATGATGATCGGCAAGCGTATCACGCAACCGGTCTTCACGGCGGCCGACAAGGTAGATAGATGCCCCCGCTTCAGCCAAGGCTGTGGCCATAAACTGGCCAAGTCCGCTTCCCCCACCGGTGATCAGCGCGGTCTTGCCGGCCACGTCAAATAATGATGCATCTGTCTTAGGCAAGATTGTCTCCCGGGAAATATTTGCGTAACCGTACATCGGCCGCACGGGCATGCCCTTCCATCCCTTCAAGGCGCGATATCCGCGCTGCTGCCTGACCAACCTCGCGGTTGGCTTCCCGCGTCATGCGCTGGGTGGTGACAATCTTCATGAATTTATGGACCGACAGACCGCCGGTATAATGTGCGGCCCCCTTGGTTGGCAGAATATGGTTGGTGCCGGAACATTTATCACCATAGGTAACGGTTGTTTCCTCACCGACAAAAAGTGACCCGTAATTTTTCAGCCGGGCACTGTACCAGTCATCCTTGGTCGTTTGCACCTCGAGATGTTCCGCAGCATAGTCATCCGAGACTTGCGCCGCCTCTTCGTCGCTGTCGCATAAGATCACCTCGCCATAGTCGCGCCATGCGGCGGTCGCAGCATTTCGCGCGATTTCGGGTAGCGCGTTGATATGCTGGTCCATCTGAGCCATCACATCATCGGCCAAGCGCCGCGATGTGGTGATCAGCCAAGCCGGTGAGTCCGGCCCATGTTCAGCTTGCGAGACCAAATCTTCAGCCACTACACCAGCATCGGCGCTGTCATCGGCGATTACGGCAATTTCAGTTGGCCCGGCAAACATATCAATGCCTACCCGGCCATACAGCATGCGTTTAGCCTCGGCAACAAACCGGTTCCCCGGCCCGACAAGCAACCGCGCCGGCTTGCCGGTAAACAGGCCAAACGCCATCGCGGCAATCCCCTGCACCCCGCCAAGTGACAAGATCTGATCCGCACCGCACATATGCATGGCATAAATAATTGCCGGGTTCGGCCCCTTGTCGCCATGCGGTGCGGTACAAGCGATCACATTTTCAACGCCGGCAACCTTAGCGGTCGCGATCGACATGATCGCCGATGCCACATGCGCATAGCGCCCCCCCGGCACATAGCAGCCGGCGGTTTCGATCGGGATCAACTTTTGCCCGGCCCAAAGACCCGGCGATAATTCGGTTTCAAACTCATGGATCGATTCAAGCTGTGCCCGGGCAAATTTGGTCACCCGGTCATAGGCAAATTGAATATCGTCCTTTAATTGCGGCGAAACCGCACTGGCCGACGCGGCAATGGTGTCGTCATCAACAAGGGCAGGGCCGCGATACCCGTCTAGGTCTTGTCCGTAGCCAAGTGCCACGTCTTCACCGCCAGCCTCGATTTTGGCCAACATATCAGCCACGATCTGACGGGTTTCATCGGTACCGGTTTGCGGCGTCTTTGCCGCTTTTTTCAGATAGGTAATCGTCATATCACTGTCCTATTCACCATAGATATAGGCTGGTAGCCATAACGCCACCTGTGGAAACAGGAAAATAAGCACCAGCCCTACCAATTACATTACCATAAATTGCATCATACCGTTATAGATGTCTTTCAAGTCCCAGTCAGGCACCACACCCTTGAGAAAATAGGCCGATGAGGCCACCGGCGGACTAAGCCATGCGGTCTGCACTTATCCGCATCAGACCCAAACATCGGAGCTATGGTTTGTGGGTCTCGCCCGCGCTAGCCACTAAGGCGGCAAAACGATACAGCCCATGCACAAATTTGGAAAATGGGAGGATCAGGAAAAACCCATAAACAAGTCCAAGGTGAATGGCCAGCGTGATCCCCATCAAGCTGGTTTCACGCACCGCCAACAGCACCAGGCCACTGGCACTGACCAAAAACAGCGAGACGATAAACGCGTAATCCATACCAAGTCCGGCCTCATGCCGCACTGCCAGTAATAGCCGCCGTTTTTCAAAAAACAGCCCCGCGGTGCCAATGCACAAAATGATCCCGCCAACCGTGCCAAGCACCACCGGCGGCTCAAGATACCCATACGGCGCCTCACGGCCAAACCCGTAATGATAAATTGTGCCAAGCGACGTTGCCGCGAAACAAAGCAAAAAGCCATACATTGTCAGTTGATGATAGATCCGGCGTGCCTGACTTGCCCCGTCATCCGCCGTTGGGCAACCCGGCCCATCAAGACCACGACTTGATGAATCACCGCCAAGATGACGCAATGTCAGCGCCGCCTTAACCGCATCAGCCAACGCCGCCATACCGCCCCACCGGGCCCCGGTATGCCGCCAATAGCGCCGCCAGCCCATTACAAAAGACACCAGCACAAAGGCTGAAATCGCCATCGGAATGCCGGCCATCACGGTATGTGGCATGATCGCATAAAACGCGCCTTCACCAATATGAGCGTCCCAGAATAGGCCAGGCGCAATCATCGCCAGCATCAGGCCGACCGTCACCGCAAGGCCGGCTGAGATCACCATCGTTACAACTAAGCCATTGCGCCGGAATAACGCCGCAAGCGGCCCCGGCCACGCATAGGCGGCATAGCTGTCGTTGCGTGCAGCAGCCAGTGCCTGCGGCACATTCACCCCGAATTCGTGCGGCGGCGCATATTGGCAGGCATGATAACAGGCCCCGCAATTATGGCACAGATTGGCCAGATAACCGACATCATGCTCGGTAAAGGTACGGCGCTTTTCCATGGCCGGAAAGACCGCACAAATCCCTTCGCAATAGCGGCAGGCATTACAAATTTGCATGACCCGCGCCACCTCGCCTGACAGATCCGGGTCAAGCAGGTTTTTCAGGTCAAAGTCACGAATGGTCATTTCATCGGTTGAGGACACGTGCTGCCTCCGCTCCTGCTATGCGGCCGAAAACACCGCCAATTGTCATACCAATACCGCCAAGATAGCCCTGCCCCAGAATATTGCCGGCCATAATTTCTCCGGCGGCGAACAGATTGGCCGCTGGTTTGCCATCCTGCATCAGCACCTGCGCCCGGTCATTTACCGCAACCCCCATATAGGTAAAGGTGATGCCGGGACGTAACGGATAGCCATAAAAGGGTGGTTTAGCGATCGGTGTTGACCAGTTGGTCTTGTTCACATCAAGGCCGGTTGTCGCCTTGCCATCAAGAATTGACTGGTCAATCGGCCCGTCCGGGCAGGCCGCATTAAACGCATCAATGGTGTCGCGAGTGACCGCCGGGTCGAGCCCCAGCTGGCTTGCCAGCCCTTCGATTGTATCATCAACGATCGGCGTGAAAACCGACGGCATAAATCGGTCCAATCCGGTTCGATCGATGATCGCATAGGCAATTTGATCCGGCTGGGCCGCCACCAGCCGCCCCCAAATCGCATAGCGTTTCGGCCAGAAATCCTCGCCTTCATCGTAAAAGCGTTTGGCATGCCGATTTAGCACCACCGCAAATGGCACTGCATCAACCCGGCTGGCGATGCCGCCATCATATTTTGGCGCACGTGCATCAATCGCCACCGCATGGCACTGATCTAGCGCGCCAACCGGTTGCACGCCGCGATCAAGCAAGGCCTGCAATACCCGACCCCGATTGTAAGGTGTGCCTCGGACCAGAAAATTTTTGGCCGCATCGCCCCACCCTTCGGCAAGCCAATCAAGATCAGCCTCAAACCCGCCGGCCGCAGTGATCAGTTGCTTGCATGATAATTTATGCGCCGTACCGCCCCACGTCACGTCAATATATTCGCAAAACCCGTCAACCAGGCCGATATCGGTGACCTCGGCATCATAGACAAACGTCACCCCGATCGATTCGGCATGGCGGCACAGGCTGTTCAGCATCGCCCGGCCACCGCCGAGGAAAAACGCGTTTGTACGTCCCAAATTCAAAGTGCCGGAGAGGGCCGGCTGAAACCGCACACCACGTTCGGTCAACCAAGCCGGCAGCGCGACAGATCCACGCAACGCAACCTCGGCAAGATGCTCGTTGGTCACCCCTTTGGTCACCCGCATCAAATCATCCCAATATTCATCAAAGCTGTAGCGCTCGGTCATCACGTCGGTCGGCTCATCATGCACCGCCCGTAAATTACGGGTGTGCCGCGTGTTGCCCCCGCGCATATCGCGCGGCGCGGTATCGATCACCAACACCCTGCAATCGCGCTCGGTGGCGGTGATCGCCGCGCAGACACCCGCATTGCCAGCGCCAATGACGATGATATCCCAGCTGACTGCTGCCAGCGATGTCATAGATTGGTCAGACATAAAGACCGCCTTGAACTGATGTATACAATTGCATACAATATACAAATAGGGGGCACGCCATGTCAACCGATTGGGCCTTACATGATGCGGCCGTAACGCGGTCCTTTGGCGACAGCCTGTCGGCGGTGCGCCGGATCCGCCATGTGCTGATCGCGGCCATTACCGCCGGCGATATTGCACCCGGCGCGCGGTTGAAAGAGGCTGACCTTGGTCAGCAGCTTGGGGTAAGCCGGACCCCCTTGCGCGAGGCATTGGCCGCGTTGCGGGCCGAGGGCATTTTATCCATCGGTGAAGATACCGGCCTTTGCGTACGGGCTCTTGATTATCAGGATATTCACGCGCTTTACCAGATGCGGGCCACGTTGGAAGGCATGTCGGCTGAATTGGCCGCAGCGCAGGCCAGTCCGGCCGAACGTAGCTTTATCGCCGCGGTCCGGGCCGAGGAAGCAAGCCTGGTGACACGCGGCGCCGCCCCGTCGGTTCTGGCCGAGATCAATGGCCGGTTTCATCATGCCATTTTGTTGGCCAGTCATAACCCGTTCCTGATCGAGACCATGCAGCGGCTTGGCACCTTGATGGTGCTTCTGGGACCAACCGCCTACAGCCTTGCCAGCCGCGTTGACGAAATTGGCAGCGAACATGACGCGATCAATGCGGCGATTCAGGCGGCGCGGCCAGACGATGCGGGCCGTGCGGCACGCACCCATTTGCAAAATGCGGTGCGGGCTAGATTGGCGATTATGGCCACCGGCCAAAAGGGACATATAGATTAGCCATGCATAAATTGCTGTCCGACATCGTATCGATCGGTATAACCGCATCGATCGCGCTGGCCACCGGCCTGGTCTTCCGGTGGCTTGGTTTGCCCGCGCCCTTCTTGATTGGCAGTTTGTTTGGTGTCTGGTTCAGCGGTGCGGCGATTGCACCGTTACGCACCAGATTGGGGATTGCGCGCTGGCTATATTTACCCGTGGCGCTGGGGCTTGGCACATTGATCGGTGCCAATTTTCGGCCCGATGTCCTGGCGCATATCAACGCCGCAGCGGCAACGGTTTCGGCGATGGCGGCGGCAACAATATTGGCGACATTGGTCGGGCTAGCTTATCTGATGCGGGTTCGCCACTATGATTTTACAACAGCGATTCTCAGCTGCATTCCCGGCGGGCAGGCCGAAGTGGTGATGATGAGCCGTGACCTGATTGACAAGGATTATGTCGTTGCCCTGTTCCATCTTGTCCGGGTGGCGATCGTGTTTTGCTCAACACCGTTGTTGTTGGCCCTGATCGAGGGCGATGCGGCGGTGGCAGCATCCAACGCCACCCTGCTTGGCATGCCAAGCCTGACCACGATAAACCTTGAAACGCTGCTGGTCTTTCTTGCTGTTTCGGTGATCAGCCTGCCGGTGGCGCAGCGTCTTCAAATTCCGATGCCGCATTTGATCGGGCCGCTTTTGGCCAGTTCAGCGCTACATATTGCCGGGCTGATCGAAATCCCGCGGATCAGCGAATTTGTCATTCTGGCACAAATAACAATAGGCAGTTCGGTTGGCGCGCGATTAGCCAAAGTGCCGTTTATAGAGCTTGCCGGCTATCTGATCGACGCGGTGGTCAATGCAGTGATTATCCTTACCACCTATGGGGCGATGGCCTTTTGCATCGCCAGCCTAACCGGGCTTGATTTTGTCAACATGTTGTTGGCCTTTGTACCCGGCGGGCTTTATGAAGTGACATTGCTGGCTCTTATTTTCGGGTTCGATGTTGCCTTTGTCGCCTTTCACCATA
Source organism: Puniceispirillum sp. (SeqCode) (assembly GCA_038116935.1). Taxonomy (GTDB): domain Bacteria; phylum Pseudomonadota; class Alphaproteobacteria; order Puniceispirillales; family Puniceispirillaceae; genus UBA3439. The sequence continues at coordinate 10,856 of JAYOFA010000029.1, forward strand.
CGATCCGGGTGATGTTGATTTTTTTGAGCCTGCCCTTCATCGTTGGTCTCGCCACCCGCCAGAAACCTGTTACTGATGCCGAAAAACCCTAAATCCAGCGCTGTCACGAAAGGATAAATTTATGAAAATCGCCATTTTGGATGACTGGCTTGATTGTGCCAAACAAAGCGCTGACTGGGATCGCCTTGGCGCTGATGTCACGATTGATTTTTTTCAAGATACCGTCACCGGCCCGGGGCTTGTCGACCGGCTTCAACCTTATGATATCCTGTGCGTGATGCGCGAACGCTCATTGATCGATGCCACATTGATCGGACAATTACCCAAGCTGAAAGCCATTGTCACCAGCGGCATGCGTAATGCGGCGATTGATCTTGATGCTGCCAAGGCACGCAACATCATCGTTTGTGGCACCGGGTCTCCGGGACATGCGACAGCCGAATTGGCGTTCATTTTGATCGGCATGCTGGCGCGGCAAATTTTGCCCGGTGCCAGTGCGATGCGTGACGGCGGCTGGCAAACACATCTTGGCCGTGATTTGCGCGGCGCACGCCTTGGCATTCTTGGTCTTGGCCGGCTTGGCGGCGAACTGGCCGGCTTTGCCAAGGCGTTTGGCATGGAGGTTCAGGCATGGTCGCAGAATTTGACGGCCGCGCGCTGTGCCGATCTTGGTGTGAGCTATGTTGATCGTGAGACACTGTTCCGTAGCTCGGATTTTATCTCGATCCATCTAAAACTGTCCGACCGGGTGCGCGGCCTTGTTGGTGCCCCGGAACTGGCGCTGATGAAACCCGATGCTTGTCTTGTCAACACATCGCGCGCGCCGATCATTGATATGGAGGCACTGACCACCGCGCTGGCCGCCGGGCAAATAGGCGGTGCGGCGATTGACGTCTATGACCTTGAACCGGTACCAGCAAATGACCCTTTGCGCCACACCCCGAACTTGCTGATGACGCCGCATATTGGCTATGTCACGCGCGAAACAATGACCGTGTTTTACCGCGGTACGCTTGACGCCGTTGCGGCCATTCTCGCCGGCCAACCGATCAGGCAATTATAAATTGTCGATCAAATCGTCGGTCTTTTGGTTAATCTGGCCGGTCTCACACCACCGCCGATAGCGCCGCAAAAATGAATTCGGGTCACGAAACCCGACGAGATAGGCGATTTCCGTTTTTCGCAACTGCTGGTCGTCAAAATAAGTTTTGACAAGCATCAATCGCACCTGATTGCGTAACGACGCGAATTGAATCCCCTCGGCGCGAAGGCGTCGTTGCAAGGTGCGCGGTCCGATACCAAGACGGGCCGCAACATCAGCTAACAGACCACGCCCTTCTGGCAGCAAATCGGTCAATGCTTTTTCAATCCGATCCAACAGAGCCACCTCTTGCCGCGTCATGATCAACGCCCGATCAAGATCGACTTTGATGCTATGCCATAAAGACTGGTCAAAATAGGCAAACGGCCGTTGGAGGTCTTCGGCGGCTTAGCATTGTCAACGGCACATCCGAAAAACGCGGCGAGTGCAGCGTGGCATGCCTGGTTGCGACCAGCTGGCATCCCGACCTTGGTCGGTACGATATGGTGGGCACTTGCCTGCCGTCCGGCTCATTGACGGTGCTATGACTGCATTAACAATCTGCGCCGCG
>JAYOFA010000029.1:12607-21321 GCA_038116935.1 Puniceispirillum sp. (SeqCode)
GCCTGCCGTCCGGCTCATTGACGGTGCTATGACTGCATTAACAATCTGCGCCGCGGTGCGTTCCGTTTCTGGCACACCGTCAAAGGCCGCCTGAATGGTCTGTCCAAATTGCCGCCATAGATCAGGGGTGGTGGATTGATGGAGGTTATAATCAAGATCCTGATGTGGTCGAACCGATTGATCATGAAACAAACAGACATCAACCGTTTGAACCATGATACCATTATCTTGAACTTCAGCTTCAAGCGCCACCGCCAGGGCGCCTTGGGCGGCGACAACCGCCTGCTGCCAGCCGGTCAGCGGCACGCCAAGATCACCACAATGCCGGGACTCGTTGACGATACGGCCCTGCCGCTGCGAATGCATGATCGGCACAATATTTTTTTGCAGCCGCACCGCACCGACCAACACCTCGTTGAGGCACCGCTCTATATGCACCGTATTGGTCAGTTCCAGCGCGCCAAAAAGCGGCCTGTTGATATTATTCAAAAGGACATCAATGCGCCCTTCTGTCTTCAGCATTTTCGTCACGGCCGCATGAGCAGAACTATCATCTTGTAGGTTGATATCCAGCGGCACCGCGGCCCGAGCCACCCCTGATGCCACGCTTGCCTTGTCTGCGCCATAATAGACGGTGTGGCCAAGCCGGGTTGGATGAGTCGCCATCAGTGATCCGGTTTTTGATAGACCGTCAGCTATAAAGACAATCAGCTTGCTTTTTTGCATCGACAAAACAAAACCACAGCTAAAAACATCCCCAGAGGAAAACTACCAATCAGTGAAAAATCGAAACATGCAAAACGCGTCAAAAACATGCAATAGACGTCATTTTGATATTTAGAACAGGGCATCGCCAAACCAACAAGGGGCCAACAGAGGCGCGATACATGCAGCGCCTGTCTCGGCTAAACATTTTTGCTTGGCTAAAACTGACCACCGGCGATAATCTTCACGAAAGGTCCCAGACAGCCTAAAGAGGCCCAATTTGCACAGCCCGCCCCCGATCGCTGACACCCATCCTATTTTCTCCTTCGCCAATGGTGAAATGGGACCGCTATCCAACGGGTTCATCCGATCAGTTGAAAAAATCACCGGCCAGCCACGCATAAAACGGCTCTATTTCGACTATATTAGCGATGATTTGCCGGCACAAAATTTCTGGGAAGACGCGTTGGCCCGGCTGGACATCGCTATCGATTTGCGGTCAGACACCGGTCAGCCGCTTGACGCGGTGATACCGGCCCAAGGGCGGCTGTTGGCGGTTGCCAACCACCCCTATGGCGTGATCGACGGGCTGATCCTCTGTGCCTTGATGGCCCGTGTACGCCAAGATTACCGCATTATAACGCATCGGGTTCTTCGGCAAGCGCCGGCAGTGATGGATAAAATTCTGCCGATCGATTTTGACGAAACCGCCGCCGCCTTGGCGAATAATCTCCAGACCCGTGCAGCAGCACAGCAGCATCTAAAGGACGGCGGCGCGGTGATTATTTTCCCGGCCGGGGCGATTTCGCTTGCCCCGAATGTGGTTGGCAAGGCGATTGATAGCGACTGGAAACCATTTGCCGCCAAGCTGGCGATGACGCCAGACACCACAACGGTACCGTTTTTTTTCGACGGTCGTAATTCGTCCCTTTATCAAATGGCCCGGCGGATCAGTGTAACCCTTGGCTATTCATTGATGTTCCGCGAGATATGCAAGAAAATCGGCCACCCCATTACCGTCCATATGCGCCAACCGGTGCATAGTGACCAGCTTGGCGCGCTGGGGTCACGCGGTGCGGTGACGCAACGTCTTCGGGACCTGACCTATGGCGCCGGCCAGGGCGCGGCTGATCACCGCCAGATATAAACCGGGCTTGTCCAGCACAAGGTACCGTCTTCCAATGTCACACGCACATATAACGGATTATCGCCGCTAGCATGCAGCCCGATCTTGCGGGTGATCTTCATCTCGCGATGCGGGTTGACAGTCGGCAGGCGGAACAGCTTTAGATAGCGCGGCAGCACCCCGCTATTATCAAACACCTCATCCTCATAGCCGATATCTTCAAGCGGCACACCGGCCTTAATTAACGGCGTCTCTATTTTCAATGTGCCGCTATAGGGGTCGGCAACCACCATGTCAAACCCGCCAATATTGCCGGTTGTCAGCGCCCGCCAGTTCAGTTCTGCTGGTGACGGGTTTTCGAGTGACTTGTCACGATTGAAAAAATTGATCGCGGTGGCCGAGATAATTTCGTTATCCGATAAAAAGGCGCTTCCGTCCCAAATCACCTGACGGAACCGGCCACGATATTCCGCGCCTTCCCAGATCACCCGGATCCGCGCGCCCAAATCCTCTTGCCGGTAAGGGCGTACCGTCTCGATCAGAGTCGGCCCGTTGAAAATATCAACCCGTTCAATCGCGGTGCCGGCGCGTATATCAACAGTCAGTTCGACATCACCATCGCCAAGATGCACAAGATCACCCATATCGGCGCGGGTGGCTTGCCGCCCCTGATCGCGTCCATGACGCGGGTCGTCATGATACAGCGTGCCGCCTTGGGCAAAACCGGCCGACAAGGTGATCAGCGGCCGCCCATGCGGTCCACCGGTTGTCGCATAATGATGACGTTTGCGAATGGCATCGAGAATGCTGTCCCGTGACAGGCTGTCGACCAGAAAGCATGTGAGGCCGCCAACCGCACCGAACAGCGCCGCACCCGGATAGCTGGCGCCGGGGCGGCCTTTATGCCCATCTGAATTGGCAACAATCCCAACCCGATAGCCAAGTCTGAACGCATCTTGAAGCAGCCATTCAAAACTGCCCCAGCTGGAATGGATCTCGACCGCCTTTTCAAACCGGCCGTCATGGGCCAGTTCAATATCGGCATAGCGGCCACCGCAATGCGCATAGACCACCACATCATCTTCGCCATTCTCGGCAAAAGCAGCAAACAATTCAGCCGCCGAATTACAATCGGTTTCAATATCCGAGCGATCACTGACCAACGCATGCGACGACCGCCGAATGGTCCGCCCTTCATGCGGAAAATACACATTACGGTCACCACCAAGGCCGGTATTGCCAGACCATTCATAGCCCGGAATGGCAATAAATTTACCATCCTCGTTGAAGCGCGCGCACAAATCATCAAGATGCGCCCAGAAATCACCGGTTATCTGGAAATCATTACCTTGATGGCCGGTGATATCAACAAATGCATAATCACGGGCAAAGGTGAAATAGGCGGCGGCACTGCCGGTACCGATCGTTTCTTCGGACTGGCCGTGCAAATCCCCCCAGTAATGGCGTGACACCGGGTTCGCCTCAATCCTGATCGGGTTAGTGGCAAACACAACCGCCCCATTGTCATCAAGAAATTCAACCGCCAGATCGGCTGGTTCGCCAACACTAAGCCCGGCTATTTCCGCCGCAAACGCCCCTTTGGCAAGCCGAACCTCGGCTGGCAAGCCGGCCACCGGTACGTTGGCGCGTGGGTAGAATGTCACATCACATTGGTTTGACGGATTGCCCCATTTGTCCTCGCCCTTGAAGCGGATCGAAAAGGTCTCGTCAATCGCGCGGATGGTTGGCGCAACCGCAATATAGCGTTCCGGCTTGCCAGGCACGATCCGGATCACCGGCTGTGCGGGCATCGGCTGATAGCAAAAGGTAGCGATCGGGTCGATCAGTGTGTGGAATTCATAGCTGTCTTCGCAAAATGTTTGCAAACGCATCCCCGGCGAGCCGCCCGACCGGTCACCAAAGGTGATGGTGATGGTATCACCTTCGCGCAAGAAACCACGCACAACCTTGATATATAAAGTCCGGTCCCACGGCCGCACATTGCCTTTCGGATCATAATGATAGGTCAAGACCGCATCATTAGAGGCCACGATGGTGGTAAAATTGGGCCCGGCCGGATCTTCAAATTGTGGCCGCGTTTGGTCACTGGCAAAGCGGAAGCAGATCCGCATCGAGCCGGAATCATCGATGCCGAATTTGCCAGCGGTATAAGTCAGCACAAAGGTCTGATAACTACCGGCCTCAAAATCACCGGTTGGCGACAGGCTGACAGACCCTAACTGGTCTGACGGCACCGGAAATTCCATCGGCGAGCTGGTCGTACCGCCGGTGCCGCTCGCGATCACGCCATCATCACGGCTTCCCATAGGCATTTCGGTCACGGATGGTGTTTTAGTCATGATGTGATACCCTTATTTGTCATGCAGCTGGCACCCCGGTTACAGGTGCCAATGGGCCATACAGAGCGTTAGGCCAAAACTCTAGCAGCTAATTCCCGGCCTGCAAGCATTAGCCCGGAAAATAATGTCAGCCAAATCAGCAAGCGTTGAAACCGATCATCGGATAGACGGCGAAATGTGGCGATGCCGGCTTGTGTGCCAAGCACCGAAAAAGGTAGGGCAATCAGCACCAGCATCACGATATGGCTGGTCAGCATGCCACGCCAAATCATCAGCAGGAAGACCAGAGTTAACACGATCATATTGAATGGCTGGATTACCGCCCGGCGGCGTGCCTTCGGCCAATCATAGAGCGAACACCACATCGTCAGCAACGCCCCGGACAGACCGGCAACGGCGGCCAACACGCCGCCAATCGCCCCGACCGCTATATCGACTGACAAAATCCGCGCCTGCACTTTCGGCAAGGTTTGCCGAAAGGTAAAATAACCACCAAACAACACCAATAACGTGGCGACAACCAGTTTCAGTACCAGGACATCAATATGGTCGAGCAACATAAAACCGCCCGCAATGCCGACCAAAGCCGGCAACAGAAACCGCGACAGATCCGACAGGTCAATGGCGTTCCGGACGGCGTAAATGCCCTGTGCCCCGCCAACAAGCGACATGATCACCACCAACACAACCGCATCGCTGGCCGGCAATGCGGCAAGCCACCACCCCAAGGCGAAAAGACCGGTGCCAAACCCGGCAAGCCCGTTGATAAAGCCACCGGCAAACGCACCGGCTACAAGCAAAACACCCATTTCAACCGTCATCGACGACCCGCCATTCTAATAACGCCCACAGCCCCACCCCCTGATTCGAACTTATGATCCAGAGTTATGATCTGGGCCAGACCGACCTGCTGTCTGCCGGCAGGCGCGGTGACTGTCTCACTGTAAGGTGATATCCAACCGGTCGGCAACTGGCATAAAACAAATCTTATCCAACCATCGGTCCAGGCGGGTGGCTATCCTATTGTCAAAATCTCAAATTGGGAGATAATGTACGGGTGCGGGGCGCGGTAATATTTGCGTTGCTTAACCGAAGGACTGATAGTCATGAGTCCCTATCCACCGGCACATATGTTTTTCATCACATATGTCCGGCATGACCTATGTCCGGTATCACCTATATCAAGCATGGCATATCACCGGTTCGTTGATCCCCGCCAGCCATCGTTACCTATCATTACCGGAGACCGCATTTCTTGGACCTGATTATGTCACAGTCATTTGCCGTCGTTTTGTTAGCGGTCTTACTCGGCTGTTTTGTCAAAGGCGCGTTGGGGTTCGGCCTGCCTTTAATCGCCACGCCGATCATGTTGTTTGTGATGCCGCTGCCAGAAATTGTTGCGGTTTTGGCATTGCCTATCCTCATTGCCAATATCCAGCAAATGTGGCTGAACCGGGCGCATTGGCGGGTGATGCAAAAATTCTGGCCGCTGGTAACCGCATCGACATTGATCATGCTGACCGGTTCAACCTTAATGGTCACACTTGACGGGCATATTCTGGCCATCATGATTGGCACATTGATCGCATCGCATGCCTTGCTGTCCTTGTCGCCCGTCAAACCGATACACCTGGCGCCGTTGCCGATCAGCACATTGAACCGGTTGATTATCCCGGCAGGGATGATGTCGGGGATTTTGGGGGCGCTTACCAGCATGTATTCATTTCCAAGCCTGCAACTTTTCCTGAGCATGCGAATTGCCAAAGATGACCTTGCCTTTTTGCTTGGGGTATTTTTGTCACTTGGCTATGTCGCTATTTGGCTTAGCATACGACAGGCTGGATTTCCGGTTGGCGACAGTATGGTCCTGTCTTTGTTGATGCTGTTGCCCGCTATTCTTGGTCAACAGCTTGGTGACCGGGCGCGGCGGCGGATCAGCGAAGCGGTTTTTCGTAAACTGGTGCATTTCGCGCTGGCATGTGGCGGGATCACCCTTATCATCAAAAGCCTGTCGGATTTCTAACCAAGGGTGACGAAAATGACATATGACCCCACGCAGCCTGACTATATCATTATTGGTGGCGGGTCGGCCGGCTGTGTGCTTGCCGCTCGGTTGAGCGAGGACCACAATAATATGGTGGTGCTTGTTGAGGCCGGCGGCGAGGACCATAATCCGCTGATCCATATTCCGGCCGGCTATATCAAAACAATGGTCAATCCGGCGATGAACTGGATGTTTGAGACCGAACCCGAAGATAGCAGCGGCAACCGGCGCATTGCGATCCCGCGTGGCAAGGTGCTTGGTGGATCTTCAGCAATCAATGGTATGCTCTATGTGCGCGGCCAAGCCGCTGATTACAATGGCTGGGCGCAACGCGGTAATCAGGGCTGGTCTTATGACGACGTGCTTCCCTATTTCCGTAAATCGGAACATTGCGAAGCGGCAGCCGCCGGTAACGCCGATTTTGACTCACAGATCCGTGGCGTTGGCGGGCCGTTGAATGTGGCGCCGATGCGAACCCGTTATGAAGCGCTTGATATGTTGATCGAGGCCGCGAAAAGCCTCGGCTACGAGCATAATCAAGACTATAACGGCGCCAGTCAGGACGGATTTGGCTATTATCAGGTCACCCAAAAGAACGGTTTGCGAATGTCGGCCAAAAAAGCCTATCTGCAACCGGCACGCCGCCGCCCTAATTTGCGCGTTATCACCCATGCGCAGGTAACCGCAATGACCCTGACAGGCACCCGCGTCACTGGCATCACCTACCGCCAACATGGCACCTCGCATCAGTTGCTTGCTGGCCGCGAGGTCATTTTATCCGCCGGGGCGATCCAATCGCCACAAATTCTGGAACTGTCAGGCATTGGCGATCCGTCAATTTTGGGCGCGCATGGCATTGCCATCAAACATGCGCTTGCCGGGGTTGGCAACAATCTGGCCGATCATTACATTTCGCGCCTGTCATGGCGGCTGAAACGCAATATTTCACTGAATAACCGCGCCCGCGGCGTTGGGCTTGTCGGCGAGGTCATCCGCTACGGCCTGACCCGTCGCGGTATTTTAAGCCTGCCGCCCGGCGTGATGAGCGGGTTTGTCCGATCCCGCGAAGGTCTGGATGGCCCAGACATCCAATATCACATCGCCCATGCCAGCTTTGCTGATCCGGCCAAACGTGTGTTCGACAAATATCCCGGCATGACATTTGGCCCGTGCCAATTACGGCCGGAAAGTCGTGGCTCGGTGCATATCAAAACCGCCGACCCGTTGGCGCCGCCAGCTATTCGCCAAAATTACCTTAGCACGGACGAGGACTGCCGGGTTCATGTGGCAGGGATGAAAATCGCCCGCCAATTAATGGAAAGTCCGGCCATGGCGTCACTGGTTGATACCGAAATGCGGCCTGGCAAGGATCTTGACAGTGATGACGCGCTTCTTGCCTATGCGCGTGAAACCGGGGTGACGCTCTATCATCCGGTATCGACCTGCCGGATGGGGCCAAACCCGAAACATGGCGATGTTGTCGACAACCGGCTTCGTGTTTATGGGCTTGATGGGTTGCGCGTCGTCGATGCGTCAATCATGCCTGAACTGGTATCAGGTAACACCAATGCTCCGACCATCATGATTGCCGAAAAAGCCGCAGACATGATTATCGCTGATCATCGATAGCCTGTTTTGGCACCTTTTAGGCAATCCCTGTACGCCGTTTGATAGAGCCGGAACAGCCGCGGAAAAAAACCGGGGCCGTCACCAATGGTGATGCCAAGCGGATCAAGTTGGACAAGTGACAGGTGATGCCCGTCCGCCACCAGTTGTGGCCATTTGTCCGGTATGCCAGCCTCGCCAAAAATACAGGTAATCTTTGCCGTGGCAACCGTCTGGCGTAACGCGGTCACGCGGGCCACACCGGGCGCCGTATCTGGATCAATGGTGATAGCGGCACGCGCACGAATATCAAAAAACCGTTCAAAATAAGCATGTGCATCATGAAGCACGATAAATCTGCTATCGCGATAGCGGGCCATCTCTTCGCGCATCGCGGCGATGGTCGCCTCTATCTGTGCGGCGGCACTGCGGGCATTAGCCTGATAGGCGGCTTCATGGGCAGGATCCGCAGCGGCCAGCCGGCCAGCCACATGATGCAGCAAAACACCCACATTGCGCGGATCAAGCCAAATATGTGGATTAACCGCATGATCATCATGCGCATGGTGCGGTTGCGTGGTCTCACCGGTGTGCTTATGTTTGTTCCCACCATCGATCGCATCCAGCGGATAGCGCGTCAGCCCCTCAACATCGATCAACGGTACCGCCGGCACATCCGGTGCGAGCCCGGCAAGCGCGGTGCCAAGCGATGTTTCCATTGATGGACCAATCCAAAAGACAAGATCCGCGTCCTGTAACAGCCGCGCTTGTGATGGTTTTACCGTGAAATGATGCGCCGCAGCCGGATCACTGATCAACAGCGCCGGCTGACCAACATCACCCATCACCGCACCGACTAACGCCGCTACCGGCC
>JAYOFA010000030.1:0-21203 GCA_038116935.1 Puniceispirillum sp. (SeqCode)
GGCCGACAGGCAGTGGAAAAAGGATCTTACGCGTGACCCAAGCCCATGATCACAGAGCCCATGATCACAGCAGCACGGCTACCGCTATTTTGCGGGCATCGATGATCCATGTCCCGTTTGACGGCTGGGGTGAGGCAGCGTTACTGGCCGGGGCGACTGATGCCGGATTTGACGCCGAAACGATGCACGCCGCTTTCCCGCGTGGCGCGATTGATGCGATTGCGTTGCATTCACGCCTTGTCGACCAAGACATGGTGGCCGCGTTTGACGCTTTGCCTGAACGCCCCACAAAGGTCCATTTGATGATTCGGGCCTTGGTCTTGTTGCGTTTGGAAATCGCCCAGCCTGACAAGGAAGCGGTGCGACGTGCGTTGGCCATTTTGGCCATGCCGATGCATGCTGCCATTTCGGCCAAGCTGCTCTATGAAACCGTCGATACAATGTGGCGGGCAGCCGGGCAGACCGATACCGATTTCAATTTCTACACCAAGCGCGCGACATTGGCCGCGGTATATAGTGCCACCATGTTGGCATGGTTGGCCGACAACAGCGGCGCGCTGGATAATATTGTCGCCTTTTTGGACCGGCGATTGGGCGACGTGGCGCGGGTGCCCAAATTGGCGCGGCCGTTTCGGGCCGTGGCCGGGCTTGGCAAGCGCGTGGCACGCGGGCTTGCCAGCGGCGTTGCGGCACGGCGATCGCAACGCTAGCATCGGGGGGCCGACCATGCCATGGCGGGGCGCTTGGCCTTTTCGGGTAAAATGGGTATAAGGCAGGATCAGCCACGCATGGTGCGCGGTTCGGCGTGATGCCGGTCACCGTGACAGCCGCCTCTTTGAAGCAGGAGTGTCTTTAATGCCGATCCGCGTTCCCGACAATCTGCCTGCGCTTGAAGCGCTTCATGCCGAGTCGGTTGATATTATTCCGCAAGAGCAGGCCACCAGGCAGGATATCCGGCCATTGCGGCTGCTGCTGTTGAATCTTATGCCCAAGAAAAAAGACACCGAAATCCAATTTGCGCGGCTTTTTGGCAATTCACCGCTGCAGGTTGAAATGATTTTGATGACCACGGCCAGCTATACCCCGCGTAATACCGAGCCCGGCTATTTGCGACGCTTTTACCGTTATCTGGATGATGTGCGCGACGACTATTTTGACGCGCTGATCGTGACCGGCGCGCCGGTTGAAACCCTGCCGTTCGATGATGTGGTCTATTGGCAGGAACTTGTCGAGATTATGGATTGGTCGCGCCAGCATTGTTTCCGCCGGCTTGGAATCTGCTGGGGGGCTCAGGCCTTGCTATGGCATTTTTATCAGGTACCCAAATATGAAATGGATGCCAAATTATTTGGCATTTTTGAACATGGTCTTTGTGATGTATCGGGGCGGCTGATGAACGGCTTTACCGACCGGTTCCCGATGCCGGCATCGCGCTATACAATGAATAAAAGCGCCGACTTGGCAGCGGCCGGCCTGCAAATTCTGGCCGAAGCGGACGAATGCGGTGTTGGTATGGTTCGTGACCCGGCGAATGGTGATCTGTTCGTCTTCAACCATCTTGAATATGATGCCGGCACGCTTGGCGATGAATATCAACGCGACATCAAGGCCGGGTTGAATACGGCGATTCCGCAAAATTACTATCTGCATGACGACCCGTCGTCACCACCGGTTAATCATTGGCGCCCCTTCGCCTTTTTGCTGATGGCGAACTGGATCAATGATCTCTATCAGGCAACGCCGTATGATCTGTCCAGCCTTAGCAAAGGCTAGCGGGTCTGGTCAGCCCTCTATTTGCCGGTTTGTATGGCCCATCTTGCGGCCGGCTTTGGCGTCTTGCTTGCCATAAAGATGAAGATGCAGCCCCGGCTCAGCAGATAGTGCGGCCAAACGCGGCATGTCCTCACCAAGCAAATTGTCCATCTGCCAGCGGCCATAGCAGGCGGTGCTCCCCAATGGCAGTCCGGCGACGGCGCGGATCAACTGGGTGAACTGGCTGCTGGCACAGCCTTCAATCGTCCAATGGAAAGAGTTATGTGGCCGCGGGGCAATCTCATTAAATAGCAGCCTGTCATCGGCGGTGATAAAGGTTTCCAATGCCAAAAGTCCGACCAGGTCCAGCGCTTCGGCAAGCTGTTTGACAGCGGCCTGTCCCGCCACTACCACCGGCTGCGGCAAATCTGCGGGGCCAATCGAGGCGGCAAGAATCCCGTCCTTATGGCTGTTCAGGCTGGCCGGAAAGGATGATGTGGTGCCGTCAGCGGTACGCGCGATCAGAAAACTGGCCTCGGCGCGAAACGGCACCATTTCTTCCAAGATGGCATCGGCTGTGCCAAGCGCGGCAAAGGCCGCATCAAGATCGTCACCCGGGCTGATCCGCACCTGACCTTTACCGTCATAGCCAAGCTGGCAGGTTTTCAAAATAGCATCAGCGTTCAAGTCGGCCATCGCCGCGGCAAGGCTGGTGCTGTCTGTGACCGACCAAAAACGCGGGGTGTCAATGCCAAGGTCGCGGGCGAGTGTTTTTTCTCTGATCCGGTGCTGGGCGGTACGAAGCGCGGCCTCGCCCGGGCTGGCAAGGCATGTTTTGGCGAGCGTCGCCATGGTGCTTGCCGGCACATTTTCAAATTCACTGGTGACGGCGTCAATAGAGCTGGCAAAACGGGCCAGGGCCGCGTGGTCATCATAGGCGGCCTCGGTGCGATCGTGGGCAATGTCGCCAGCGGGGCTGTTCTCGGCGTCTGGCGCATAGACATGGGTGCGAAGCCCTAATTGGCTGGCGGCGATCACCAGCATACGACCTAGCTGGCCGCTGCCCAGAATCCCGATTGTCTTTTGCGGCATTTTCATCGGTTATTATTCCGGTGTTTGGGCGACATTATCGGTTTGTGCGGTACGCCATGCCACAAGCGTCTGGCGTAAATCCGGGTCGGATAGCGCTAAAATTTGGACTGCCAGAAGGGCGGCATTCTTAGCCCCGGCAACGCCAATGGCCAGGGTGCCAACCGGCACGCCGGCCGGCATTTGCACAATTGACAGCAATGAGTCCATGCCTTTCAGGGCGGCTGATTCGACCGGTACGCCAAGCACCGGAAGATGAGTATGGGCGGCCAGCATGCCCGGCAGATGAGCGGCGCCGCCGGCCCCGGCGATGATCACCCCAAACCCCTGCTCATGGGCGGTTTCGGCAAAGTGGGCAAGACGCGCCGGGGTGCGGTGTGCCGAAATAATTTTGACCTCATGGTCAGCGTTAAACCCGTCAAGAATGGCGGCGGCCTCTTTCATTGTCGCCCAGTCCGACTGGCTGCCCATGCAGATGGCGATTCGGGGCGTGCTGCGGGTGCTTGTCATGATAATGGTGTCTCGCTTTGTTACGGCGCCGGCCTTATTGTGGCCTTGGTATGCGGCGCGATGGGGCTGTCAGGCAATGATATCCGGCAGGATACGGCTTCTGATTTTGGCCATTTCATCTTTCAAGATCAATTTGCGTTTCTTCAGCCGTTGCAGTTTCAACTGGTCAAACGGCAAATCTTCGACAAGCCGCGCAATCACATCGTCAAGGTCGCGATGTTCGCTTTCCAGCGTGGTGAGCTGATGCAGCAGCATATCATGTCTCTCGTCAGACTCGTTGTCCACACACCGCTCCTTTGCGTCATATGGCGTGCATTTGCCCTATGGCAGTTCGGACATATCCGATACTTGCTCTTCAGTTTGCACTGACCCGCCAGCTTTTTCGATCGCAGCATCAAGATCATCTTGCCGGCACAGGCCAAGCATAGCCGGGTGCTTGGCTGTGATATTGGCAATGTTCCAATGTGTCCGTTCACGAATCTTGCCAATCGTGTCCTTGGTGGTGCCAATCAATTTCACAATTTGTGAGTCTTTTAATTCGGGATGGTGTTTGACAAGCCACATAATGCCGTCGGGTTTGTCCCCGCGCCGTGCCACTGGCACATAGCGTGGCCCCTTGGTGCGCCGGTTTGGTTGTGGCAGGTTGGACGTGGCCAAGACCAGTTTGGCTGACGGATCCGCCTCGCAACGGTCAAGTTCGGCCCGGGTCAATTGGCCGTTTTGAATTGGGTCATAGCCTTGGATTCCAACCCCTGATTCACCATCGGCGATGGCCTGAACCTCGAGGGGGTGCAGGTGGCAAAATGCCCCGATCTGGTCAAACGACAGGGCGGTGTTATCGATCAGCCAGACGGCGGTGGCTTTCGGCATCAGAAGTTGAGTCATATGTCCTACCTATTGCTTTTTCCGCTCAAGCTGCCAACAAGGGCATCTTGGGTGGTGAGCGTCTGTTCAATGCACATGCGTGAAAAACGTCCCTTGTTATAGTCATGATGGTGAAGAAATGCAAAGCCTGCGGCGCAGAAGGCTCGAAAAAATGTCATTTTGCCAGTAGACTGCCAACCGATGTTGGACAGTGACAGCCGCTGACGCGCGGCTGGGATGTTGTATGTGGCATGTGATAGGGGGTGAGATGGAAGACGAACTTGAAAAACTGAAACCAACGGCCATGCCGGCTGACATGCAAAGTTGGAATATCGAGGATTTGGAGTCCTACATCATCGCAATGCAGGCCGAAATCAGCCGGGTTGAACAGATGATTGCCGCCAAAAAACAGGTCCAATCGGCGGCGGCGGCCCTGTTTGGGGGCAACAGCTAGGCCGGTGACCGGCCTTTGGCGGCGTTTGGCAATGGGCGCATCCATGACGGGATTGCCAATTGCGCTGGCAGGCCGCCAACTGTTATCGCGCCAGCACCACTGCTGGCCCCGTCGATCACATGCCTGTCGATTAAATGAATGTCTTCAAGCTTGAGCAGGCCAAGGCATAGACTGTCCGCCGACCCGTCAAGCCCGGTCAGCGGAGCGCTGCTGCGGCTGGTGCCAATAATGCGGCCATCAAGCGTGATGTCGCTGCCAACCGCTGGTATGTCGGTTTGCACCTTGATCGGCACAAGCCGGCGTTTGACAAGCCCACGATAATGCGTTCGGGCGGTCACTTCCTGCCCAATATAACAGCCTTTGTGAAAATCGACCGCGCCAAGCTGGTCAAGCCCGGCTTCCAGCATCAACGCACGTTCTGGCACCAGATCAACCGGTCCTTCGGGAACACCGGCGGCGATGCGCCGGACATGCCAGCGGTCGATAGAGGCACCCGCCATGTCGAGCCCATCTATGGTGTGATTGGTGTCGGCCAGCCGTGTCAAGCAAAGGTGATCGTCGGCCAGAATATGAACGCCTAACAGCGGGTCGCGCGGATCGGTAAAGACAAATGTCCCCGGCACCGCGGTGGGCGGCGTTTCGCCAAAATAGTGGCCAAGGATTAGCGTGTTATCTACAGCCATGTCCACCGGACGCCGTAACCGGTACCGGCGCAACCGGGTAAACAGGTCATCACGCCGCGCCATATCGCATTGCAGAACGATATGATCGGCTGCCAGACGATAGACCATCATATCAATCAACACCCGGCCTTGCGGGGTCAGTAACGCGCTGGCGCGGCAGGTGCCAACCGCCATGGTGTCGATGTTGGCCGTTACAATCGATTGCAGGAAGGCGACGGTATCAGGTCCTGATAACCGCAAAAAGCCGCGATCAGGATGGCAAATGACAAGCATGTCTTGATGGGGCATCATTTGTCCGGTTTAGGTTACGTGTTCAGTTCAGTCGACAATTGTGACCTTGCCACGATAGGGGGCAATATAAAAGCGCCGTTTGCTGGCCCAAAAACAACGTTTTTGATCAGGCCAAATTTCGCGATAGTCGCCCCGGTCAGCAAAATAATAAATCTGGTTGCAGCCGAAAAAATCAACCTCGAACTGTTGTTTGCCAAGGGTCAGCCGTCCGCGGTCGCTACGGGTAATACTGACCGCCGGCCGATCGGCCCGAAAACATTGGCCTGGCTTGTTGCCTCTGCACGCGGTTTCATCAGACTCGGTGATGCGGATATAGCGCAACCGGCCTTCCGCCAGCTGAAAGCCTTCATCATCGAACATTTTGCAGCCATCATCGGGCGGGTGCTGGCGATTGGCGAATTCACAGGTAAACCAGAATCCGGGCCACTCATCACCATCGACCGCAAAGCCGTTTGCGGCGGTTGCGTTGTCGGTCTCTGGGCTGCCGGCTGCCGCAGCTGTTTGTGGCAGTGCGGATAACATCAGCGTCAAGCCAAGCAGCAATTGGACGAAAATAGTATATCGCATGGGCCTAGTTTTCACAAATCAACGGGCAAATGCAAGACCAGCATCGCCATGATCTGGGCGCCACCAGCCAAGATAATATTAAGCAGCATTAACGCATCTAGCCCAAACCCGTGATCGATCATCAAGCCCATGATCATCGGCGACAATGCTGACGCGAACACCGCGACCGGCAGGAATAGCGCCTTGATTTCACCAAGATGCCGGGTGCCGTATAATTCGGCTGTCAAGGCGGCGTTGGTCGCATGTGGCATGCCGATCGCAAGGCCAAAACAGATAAAAAACAACGGTAGGCCAAATTCAGGCGGACCAAGCCATAAGGCAAGGCAGGCGAGGCTGTTTGGCAACAATGTATGCGCCGCCACCTGTTTGGCCGAATACCGGTCGATCAATTGCCCAACAAGCAGTGCGCCAACAACGGCAAACATCGCGTAAAATACATAGCTTGCCGTCCAGTGCGACAAGGCAATGCCTTTCGCCTCGGCAAGCCATATTTGATGGAACAACAGCCCTGTCAAAACAAAAGACGGCACCGCCGCAAGCCAGATCAGCGCAAACCAGAAGCGCGGGTCGCGCAACACGTCGGCCCGCCGCCAGTGATCGCGATGGGTGGCCGTATCGCCGGCCTGTTGCTTGGCCAATTCATCAATGCCGGCGCCATCTTGCAAGGCCGTTCGCCTTGTCAAATAGGGCAGTAACGGCGCTACCACGCCAAACGCCACGAGCGGTAGGCCAATCCATATATAACGCCAGTCGATGATCGCCAGTAAGGCGACAATGCTGGCCGGGCCAATCGATTCGCTGGCTGTATGGCCAAGCTGGGCGATCGAAATCGCCCGCCCCCGCGCCTGCACATAACGCCGTGCCATTGCTGTTGTGTAAACATGGGTCATCATGCCTTGGCCAAACATGCGCAACAGATACAGCCCGCCAACCAACATCCAGACCGCGGTGATTTGACTAAACAATAGTGCCGCGGCGCATAGCGATGCAACGACCAGCAACGCCAACCGGTCAAGCCGCATGCTGTCGGCTAGTTTGCCAAGCCATAGGAGGCTGATCGCGCTGGCGGTTGTTGCCATGGCATAATAGCTGCCAAAACTGCCATGGCTGAGATCAAGCGTTGCTCTGATCTGATCGGAAAACAAAGAGATGAAAAAAGTTTGCCCCAAGGATGACCAAAAGGCCATTAGCATGCCGAATAGCAAAAACCGCCATTCGGTGCGAATGAACTGCATGGTAGGCACACGCGGCGGTATCGCAATGGTCTGGGGTGAGGGTGATCGCATTGCGCTATGGTGCCGTGGTCCAAGCCGTCTGGCAAGCGCCGGCGCGTGTCCAACGCACGAAAGACGGTGGTCTTTATGATTTAGCTGTCTCGTTAATTTATATGTTCAATTTATATGTCAAATTGATAGGCGGATATTGAATTCGTGGTGCGAGCCCCCATATCAGTTTGGTAGCAATGATGTCATGACGCCGGCCAGGGCGGGACCCGTCCCGTCACCTGAAGCGCTGGGCAAATGACACGATAAAGCGTCCATCGCTGCCGGTCATGATGCGGCGGTATGAAGGCGGGCGCAGTTAGGCGAGGGTTGGTCAGGTGTAAGCCATGTTGTAGGTCATTTCGTTCAAGGGGGATGTTATGCAAGTTGAAAAATTGACCGCGTTGTTGCGCAACGCATTGGGTGCCGCACAATCAGCGGCGATGAATGCCAACCATCAAAAATTAACCGCCGCGCATCTTTTGGCGGCACTTCTCGATGACCAGAACATGACCGCCAAAATGTTGCTTGGCAAAGCTGGTGGTGATCTGGTGGGGCTGGCGGCGTCACTGAAGTCGGCGCTGGATTCAGTGCCGCAAGTGACGGGCAGCGGGGCTGACCAATTGCATCTTGATAATGAATTGGCACGCATTTTTGCCGCGGCTGAGGCCGAGGCCAAAGCCCGCCATGACCAATTTGTCGGCGTTGATATATTCTTGCTGGCGATGACCCGGTCTGCAGGTGCTGTGGGTAAAATACTGCAAAAGGCAGGCATTGAAGAGGCAGCGCTGGCCACCGCCATTGACGATATGCGCAAGGGCCGGACCGCCGACAACGAGACCGCAGAGGACCAATATGACGCGCTGTCGCGCTATGCAACCGACCTGACCGAAGCGGCGCGGTGCGGCAAGCTGGACCCGGTCATCGGCCGCGATTCCGAAGTGCGGCGGACAATCCAGATTTTGGCCCGTCGGACCAAGAACAACCCGGTTCTGATCGGCCAACCCGGGGTCGGGAAAACCGCGATTGCTGAAGGGCTTGCCCAGCGGATTGTCAATGCCGATGTGCCCGAGGCATTGGCCGGCAAAACGCTGTTATCGCTTGATATGGGTGCGCTTGTGGCCGGCGCCAAATATCGTGGTGAATTTGAAGAGCGGTTGAAGTCGGTACTCAAAGAGGTGCAGGACCGTGACGGCGAGATCATCCTGTTTATCGATGAAATGCACCAGCTTGTCGGGGCCGGCAAAACCGATGGCGCGATGGATGCGTCAAATTTGCTGAAGCCGGCTTTGGCCCGCGGTGAATTGCGCTGTATCGGGGCCACAACCTTGGATGAATATCGCAAATATGTCGAAAAGGATGCCGCACTGACACGCCGGTTTCAGCCGGTATTTGTTGACGAGCCGTCGGTTGATGACTCGATTTTTATTTTGCGTGGCTTGAAAGAAAAATATGAACTTCATCACGGCGTGCGGATCACCGACGATGCGCTGGTGGCTGCGGCCAAACTGTCGCACCGCTATATCAATGAACGGTTTTTGCCCGACAAGGCGATCGATGTGATGGATGAGGCGGCCAGCCATTTGCGGATCGAAGCTGATAGCAAGCCGGCAGATCTTGACCGGGTGGACCGGCAAATCATGCAGCTGAAGATCGAGCAGGCAGCCTTGCAAAAAGAAACCCACCGGCCCGATAACAAACGGCGTGACGCGATTGCCGGAGAATTGGCAACACTGGAAGCACAGGCGAGAAAACTTGGCGCGGCGTGGCAGGATGTCAAAGGGAAAACCGCCGAAGTGGTTCGGCTCCAACAGGCAATAGAGGATGCGCGACATGCGCTTGAGGTGGCCCAACGTAGTGGTAATCTCGAGGCGGCAGCGGAATTGACCTATGGCAAGCTGCCGGCATTGACGCAAGAGCTTGCGGCGGCCAAAGACGCGGTCGCAGACTCTGAATTGGTCAATGAAGAGGTGACAAGCCAGCATATTGCCGCCGTTATCAGCAACTGGACCGGTATTCCGGTTGACAAGATGCTGGAAGGAGAGCGTGAAAAACTGCTGTCTATGGAAGCGCATATTGGCAAACGGATTATCGGCCAGGCGGATGCGGTGGCGGCGGTGGCAAATGCCACCAGACGGGCGCGCGCCGGTCTTGCCGACCCAAACCAGCCGATGGGCAGTTTCCTGATGCTGGGGCCAACCGGTGTTGGCAAGACCGAGCTTGCCAAAGCCCTTGCCGAATTCCTGTTTGACGATGATACCGCCGTGTTGCGGATCGACATGTCTGAATATATGGAAAAACATGCGGTCGCGCGGCTGATCGGCGCGCCTCCCGGCTATGTTGGCTATGAGGAAGGCGGCGCGCTGACCGAGGCAGTGCGGCGGCGGCCCTATCAGGTGGTCCTGTTTGACGAGATTGAAAAGGCCCATCCGGACCTGTTCAATATCCTATTGCAGGTGCTTGACGAGGGGCGCCTGACCGATGGCAAAGGACGGCATGTCGATTTCCGCAATACGATGATCCTGCTGACATCGAATATCGGTGCCGAACATCTATTGGCACTGTCCGATGACCAGCCGGCTGATGAAGCACGGCAAGATATCATGGCCGAGGTGCAACGTATGTTCCGGCCGGAATTTTTGAACCGGCTTGACGAGGTGTTGCTGTTCAGGCGTCTGTCGCTATCGGATATGGGGGCAATTGTCAAAATCCAGCTTGGCGGTCTTCAAAAGCGGCTTGCCGAGCGCGGCATTGAATTGACACTGGATATGGCGGCCCTCGATTGGTTGGCGGTTCAGGGCTATGACCCGCAATTTGGGGCGCGGCCGCTGCAGCGGGTGATCCAGAACCGCTTGCAGAACCCGCTTGCCGAAGCGTTGCTTGAGGGCCGGTTTGGTGATGGTGATGCGATTGCTGTTGGCCTTGACAAGACCGGCGATACACTCACCTTTTCTAACCGGCCAGCGCTTGCTGATGTTGGTTAGGGCGATGCTGTGAGGCTTTGTTTTCGGGGCGGCCTTGGAGCGGTCCCGAAGACGGCGGTCAATCGACAAATTGGCAGCTGGCACTTTCGCGCCCGCCGGGGCGGCTGTCGGCATAGGTTTCGTTTAGCGCCGCATGGCGGTAGATCAGGCGCCAGCTTGGCAGGTTGAAATCGATCACTTTCGTGCCCCAGATTAGTTTGCCATGACGTTCCATCCGGCTCATCCGGCAAAAGGCTTTGCCATGGGCAAATTTTAACGTCTGATCCGCATTATTCGGCATTAGTTTCAATGTAGTCTTGTCAAGGGTTGGGCACCATGCGGTCCAGTCACTGCGGGTGGTTCGGGTCAGCACCTTATGGCTGATAAAACCGCTCTGCAGCTTGAATCGGGCTTGGCCTTCACCTTTGATCCGGCAGAGAATTTCGGTCTCCGGAAAATGAAATAAAAAACCCGTCGCACCAAGCCCCAGCGCGACCACCGCCGCAACAACCACACCCGTTTTCATCACGCCTTACATCCAAAGAAAAACAATCATGCGGTAGGCTAGCACGAAACCACCCGGCTATTCAAAAGGTCATCGTGACAACGGGGGTGATCCGGCGACCGGATCGTAGCTTGTCAAACAGCGATGCAGCCGCTATTCGATAGCAACGCCGCTGATCTACGAAAGTTGTCGCAACCATGATACCTGCAAAATATGCACCCTTGTTATTTGGTCTAATTCTGTCGATGTGTATGAGCGGCATTGTCTCGGGGGTATCAACGCTTAGCTCGGTTGGGCTGGTTGATGGTTTTTTCGGCTTGTGGGGTGGTGCGTGGCTCAAAAGCTGGATTGTTGCGTTCCCGGTGGTCTTGGTGATTGCGCCGCTAGCCCGCAAACTGGTCGGGAAACTGACCGCCTGATCCGTTGCGGTTGGGAAGGATGGTGCTGCCAGCGTGATTCGAACACGCGACCTCACCCTTACCAAGGGTGCGCTCTACCGCTGGAGCTATGGCAGCATTCCTGCCGATGACGCGCTGGTCACCGGTGGCAGGCTCGCTGGCCTGCCCGAATGTGGCGATGTACTAGCAGTCTTGCCCCAAAATGACAAGCCTAAAACCCGCCTCAGAATCGTAGCAAGAACCGTACCACCCGCCGCATCGCAGGGCTGAACAGTTTTGGTAGAAAAAATTGGCCGGCAGCGCGTTTGCTGGCCTCATTAAAGGTGGGGTAGGGGGCTATCAACCCGGCGATGCTGCCAATGCGTGATTTTTGGCGGATCGCAAGACACCATGTCAGGATCATTTCACCCGCCGCCGGGGCCAGAATAGAGGCCCCCAAGATGCGCCCGTTCTTGTGCAGGACCGCGCGCACCGCACCAGCCGTGTGGCCCTCGATTACCGCCCGATCATTACTGGCAAGGTCGGCGTCAATCTCGCGAATATTCTCGGCCCCATAGCGCGCCGCCGCCGCCGCCCTGTCCAGCCCAACATGCGCTAGTTCCGGGTCGCCATAGGTCACCCACGGCACCAGATCCTCATTGATACGCGCCGGCAACCGAAACAGGCAATTGCGAATGACAATGCCGGCGTGATAACCAGCCATATGAGTAAAAGGCGGGCGACCTGTGACGTCACCAATCGCATAAACCCGTCGGTTGCTGGTGCGAAGACGGCGATCGGTGATAATCTGCCCGCGGTTATGGTCAATGCCGGCCGCCGCCAGATTCAAACTGGCGCTTTGCGGTACACGGCCAACCGCCAGCAATAAATGACTGCCGGTTAATTCTGTTCCGTCGGCCAATGTTAGCGTTATCGCAGACGCGTTGGCGCGGCCTGACGGGCGAACAGCGGTCACCGCTTGCCCTTCATAAAGGGTAATGCCGTCGTCGCCCAGATGCTGCCGCAGCTTTTCAACCAGTTGTGGGTGATCACGCGGTAAAAGCCGGTCAGCCTCGATCAGCGTGACGTCACAGCCAAGGCGGTGATGGGCTTGTGCCATTTCAACCCCGATCGGGCCGCCGCCGATGATCAGTAGACGGTCCGGCTTGGTGGTATCGGAAAAAATGCTATCGCTGGTGTGAAACGGCACCGTGTCAAGCCCCGCAAGCGATGGCACCAAAGGCGCGGATCCGGTCGCGATCACAAAAAATTTCGCCGTCACCTGAAAACTGTCGGACACCACTTTTGACGGGCTGGCAAACCAGGCCATCTCCGGAATCACGATTACGCCAAGCTGTTCAAACCGATCTTTTGAATCATGGTGGGCCAGTGCGGTAATGACCGCGGCCACATGCGCTTTGACCGCGGCAAAATCAATCGAAGGGGCGGCGCCGGTGATCCCCATAGCCGGATTGCCGTGCGCGTTATGGGCGGCTTTGGCGGCCGCCAACAGGGCTTTTGACGGCACACAGCCACGATTCAGGCAATCGCCGCCCATTGTGCCGCCCTCAAATAACACCACCCGTGCCCCAAGCTGGACGGCGCCGGCAGCGACGCTTAACCCGCCGGCGCCACCCCCAATCACACAAATATCGGTTGAAATTTCATTCATCACGCGCTTGCTCGCCGGTTTGTCGCCGCCCCCTTTTATATAATATTGGCAGCAGCGCAAGCAGTCCCAAACCGAACAGCGGCAAAAGGGTATGCGGCGATGTGACAATCGCCAGATCCGGCGTTTGACCGGCGGCAAGAACCTGATCAAAGCCCCGCCCGATACCGGTATAGACCGCAACGCCAGGGATAATGCCGATGGCGGTCGCGCCGATAAATGTCCGCAGGCGGATCGCGGTGAATGCGGGAATAATATTGACTGCCCAAAAAGGCGCGACCGGAATCAACCGCAGCGCCAATAGATAAGCAAAGCCGTCACGGGTAAATCCGTCTTGTAAACGGTCTCGAAAGGGTCCGGCGCGCTTGGCTAAAAATTCGGCCAAGATACCGCGGGCGGCCACAAACACGATGCTGGCCCCGCCAGTGGCGCCAACCACCACCAGCACGAGGGCCGGCCAGCCCAATATCGCCCCACCGGCCAGCGTTAAAAGGCTGGCCACCGGCAATGAAAAGGCAACCACAATCGCATAGCCTCCGGTAAATAATGCATAAGCCACCACCCGGTTGGCCTCGGCAAAGGTCTTGATGCTGGCATAATGGGTCACAAGGCGGTCCCACCCCAGCCAATCGGCGCCGCCACTGACAAAAAACAGCAAAAACCCGCCACCAAGCAGCACTGCTGGCCAAGCCTGTTTGAAAGGTTGCGATGTCGCTTTTGGGGTCACGGTTGGCAGCCTCACTGGTCTGGGCATTATCCTTGCTGGATTTCAGCATAAAAGCGGCCTATAAATTGGCACAAGCTATTTGGCAATGGCGGCTGTAAAAACAGCGACAAATGGACCGCGCCGCCATCAAATCGCCATATGATCCGGCTTTTTTGTAGCCGATCACACTTACAGATTAACCAGCGCAGGATCAGCCATTGTGACAGCGGATAAAAACCACCCATCGGATAATGGCAACACACCGCCAGCCGTCACACTGGCCAAACAGCAGGCCGCCGACCGGCTTGCCAAAGCGTTGCGCGACAATTTGCATCGCCGCAAGGCGCAAGCCAGAGCGCGCCGGCAAACCGCGGGCCACGCCAGGTCGGATGATCTGGCTAACCCGAACGGATGTGATGCGTCAAAGACAGGTCACTCATGAGAACATTTAGTCCCGTTTACCTGTCACACTGTTTTTCGTCAAAAGAAAAAGGCCACGCGGTTCATGGATAGTTTGGAAATTACCGGCGGCAAGCCACTTTGCGGTGAGATCACGATCAGCGGTGCCAAAAATGCGGCCCTTCCCTTATTGGCATTGGGGCTGATGACGGACGACAGGCTGACCCTCAACAATGTGCCGGCGTTGGCCGATACAGTGCTGATGGAACAGCTTTTGCGGCATCATGGTATTCGCGTGGATCGGACTGGTGAAACCGTCACGATGACCGGTGCAGCCACGGTGTTCGACGCGCCGTATGATCTGGTCCGCAAAATGCGTGCTTCAGTGCTGGTTTTAGGACCGTTACTCGCACGCTATGGCGCGGCGCGGGTGTCGTTACCAGGCGGCTGCGCGATTGGTACCCGGCCGGTTGATTTGCATATCCGGGCGATGCAGGCGCTTGGTGCGGTGGTTGAATTGGCCGATGGCTATATTCAGGCGCGGGCACCGGCTGGTCTTGTTGGCACCCGGGTTGTATTCCCGATGGTTTCGGTTGGCGCCACTGAAAATGCGCTGATGGCGGCGGTGTTGGCCAAAGGGCAGACCGAGCTTGTCAATGTGGCGCGCGAACCTGAAATTGGCGATCTTGTTGCGTGTCTCAATGCAATGGGCGCGCGTATCACGGGGGCCGGTACGGACTGCCTGACGATCGATGGTGTCGACCAGCTTCATGGGGCCACCCACACGGTTATATCAGACCGGATCGAGGCTGGCACGTTTGCGATTGCGGCGGCGATGACCAGCGGTGATTTGTTGTTGAAAGGGACGCACGCGCGCTATCTTGATGCGCTGCTGGCGGTTTTGCGTGAAACCGGGGCCAGCGTTGTTGAAACCGACAGCACACTCCATGTTGTCGCGAAGGGCAGACCGCGTGCGGTCGATATCACCACTGATCCATTCCCCGGTTTTCCGACAGATTTGCAGGCACAATTCATGGCCATGATGTGTATTGCCGATGGATCATCCCGCATTTCTGAAACAATCTTTGAAAACCGGTTCATGCATGTGCCCGAACTTTTGCGGATGGGTGCGGATATCCGGGTTGATGGCGGTACGGCC
Organism: Puniceispirillum sp. (SeqCode); assembly: GCA_038116935.1. Classification (GTDB taxonomy): domain Bacteria; phylum Pseudomonadota; class Alphaproteobacteria; order Puniceispirillales; family Puniceispirillaceae; genus UBA3439. The sequence goes on from JAYOFA010000030.1 coordinate 15,251, forward strand.
ATTGTGCGTGGGTCTAACACACTTAGTCCGGCACCGGTCATGGCGACCGATTTGCGGGCATCGGTATCATTGGTTCTGGCGGCGCTGACCGCGCCCGGCACCAGCCGTGTTAGCCGCATATACCATCTTGATCGGGGTTATAGCCGGCTTGAAGACAAGCTTGGCAAATGCGGTGCTACATTGCGGCGTATTTCAGGAGATCAGTGATGGGTGATGATGCCGATAATTTGCGTTTGCTGGTCGCCGACGAGGATGATCTTGCGGTCGCGTCGGCGTTGTTGCAGGACGCCATTATTCCGGGGGTGGATATCAGCTTTAACCGCGATGACCGGCAGTTCATTCTGATTGCCAACCGGTTTTGCTGGGAACAGCCAGCGCTGAAGGACATAATGAGCGCCGGTGGCAAGCCGGTCCATGAACGGCGTTTATGTGCGGTGCGGTTATCGCATGTTGTCTCGGTCCAACGCCAGAATTGGCCGGACGATCCCAAAGAGGCGTTGTTTAACCTGCTTGCGTTGCATCAACCTGATATGGCAGAAACAGCCGGCACAGCGCGGTGGCTGCAGATGGATTTTTCTGGTGGAGCCAGCCTCCGGCTGACCGTGGACAAACTGGATTTGATTGTGGCGGATCTGGATGCCGGATATCCGACCAGCCTTTATCCGCAACATGACATTTAGGCGGTGCGTATGCTTGTTATGTTTTGGGGGCACGACCCCGAACAGCAAGCGCCGCCAGCTGACAAGGAAGTGGATTGCATAGATGGCACAAAGGCTGGATTTCAGCAGCGCCGATTTCGCCGACCGGTTTGACGCCTTGCTTGCGAGCAAGCGTGAAGCCGATCAGGATGTGCATGCAGCGGTCGCCGCGATCATTGCCGATGTGCGCAGAGATGGTGATCAGGCGCTTCTCGATTTGACAGCACGGTTTGACAATTTGGCCGCCAATAACGTGGCCGATTTGGCTGTGGGTAACGCTGAAATGCAGGCGGCGCTGGATGGCCTTGATGCCGAATTACGCGATGCGCTGGAATTAGCAGCAACCCGGATCCGGGCATTTCATGAAAAACAATTGCCTGAAACAATCGCCTATCAGGATGCCGCAGGGGTTGAACTTGGCATGCGCCATTCGCCAGTTGATGCGGTCGGGCTTTATGTGCCTGGTGGCAAAGCGGCCTATCCTTCATCGGTTCTGATGAATGCGATTCCGGCTTTGGTGGCGGGTGTTGACCGCCGGGTCATGGTGGTGCCGGCCCCCGGTGGCGCGATCAATCCGCTGGTGCTGGCGGCGGCCAGGCTGGCCGAGGTTACAGAAATATGGCGCGTTGGCGGGGCACAGGCGGTGGCGGCCTTGGCCTATGGCACGCAAACCATTGGCCGGGTGGATAAAATTGTCGGGCCAGGCAATGCCTATGTTGCCGCCGCCAAACGGCAGGTGTTTGGTCAGGTTGGGATCGACAGCATTGCTGGCCCATCCGAAATTCTGGTGGTGGCTGACGCACATAATGATCCGGCATGGATCGCCGCTGATTTGTTGTCGCAGGCCGAACATGACGAGGCCGCCCAATCGATCTTGATCACCGATGACGCGGGTTTTGCCGATGCGGTAGCAACCGCCGTTGACAGCATCCTGCCCCAGCTTGACCGGGCAGATATTGCCGGCCGGTCATGGCATGATAACGGGGCGATTATTTTGCTGCCGTCAATGGATGAGATGCCGGCTATTGCTGACCAGATTGCGGCCGAGCATTTGGAATTGGCATTAGATGATGCAGCCGTGTGGGCCGTTCGCATCAGACATGCGGGGGCGATGTTCTTGGGGCGCTATACGCCCGAAGCCATTGGCGATTATGTTGCCGGTCCGAATCATGTGCTTCCCACAGCCCGCACAGCCCGGTTTTCATCCGGCCTTGGTGTTGTCGATTTTATGAAACGGACCACGATGGTGGCGTGCAATAGTGACGGGTTTAACGCGATTGCGCCCGCCGGGATCGTGCTTGCCAATGCCGAAGGGCTTGGTGCCCATGCGCTGTCCATGCGAATCCGGATGAACCGATAGATCAGCCATGTCCGAGGCTGCCGACCAGATCACCAACAACCGGCTAGTCAAGATAGAACTTGACGGTGCCGATATGCCGCGTCTGTCGGCCGAGGCCGAGCAAGAACGTGCTATCGCCATTTACGATATTCTTGAAGATAATGTCTTTCGCCTTGATGCCAGCGATGGCCCGTATCATCTTTATCTGCGGCTTGAGGGGCGGCATGTCCATTTTGATATTCGCGACCTTGACGATGTGTCTTTGGCGCAATTCTTTATGGCGATGGGGCCGTTGCGCCGTGTGATGCGTGACTATTTTCATGTGTGCGATACCTATTATGAAGCCATTCGCACCAAATCGCCTTCACAAATTCAAGCTATCGATATGGGACGCCGCGCGCTTCATAATGAAGGCTCGGAGCTTCTGCAATCGCGGCTTGACGGCAAGGTTGAAACCGATTTTCAAACCGCGCGCCGCCTGTTTACACTGATCTGTGTGCTTCACAGTCGCTAAGAAAGTATAGAACGATTATGACGAATACCACCAACCAGCCTGATGCGATCACGCCGATGGGCAAAAATGTCGGTGCTGTTTTGTTCGCCTGTAATTTGAATGCCGTACGTTCGGCGATGGCTGAATTGATGGTCAAGGCAACGTTTCCGGGTAAAATTTTTGTCGATTCTTGTGGGGTGACACCGGGCGATCCAGATGGGTTTGCGATTGCGGTGATGGCTGAAATAGGCCTTGATATGACAGCGCACCAGCCAAAATCATTCGATGATCTCGATTCCGGATTTTACGATGTGATTATCTCATTTTCGCCCGAAGCGCATGCAGCGGCAGAGCAATTGACTCGAAATATGGATTGTACGGCCTTGTATTGGCCGGTTGACAACCTTGCCGCGCAGACCGGTCCGCGCGAGGAGCAACTGCGCGCCTACCGGCATGTTCGTGACGATATCATGCAGAAACTGGCGGTCTATCTGGGGCAGCCGATAGCAGTAAAAGCTTGACCTTTTTGGCGATTTTGAGCATGTCTATGGCTCGAAAAGCAAAGATGGAAAGGATCACATGGCCAAGGAAGGCGTAATCGAGTTCTCTGGAACCGTGGCAGAGCTGCTACCGAACGCAATGTTTCGGGTCAAGCTGGACAATGATCATGAAGTGCTGGCCCACACCAGTGGCAAGATGCGTAAGAACCGTATTCGGGTGCTGGCCGGTGACCGGGTCAATGTCGAGATGACACCTTATGACCTTAGTAAAGGCCGGATCACCTTTCGGTTCAAATAACCATCTGGCCGGTGGCTTTTTCGGGCTCTTGGCCTGGTGCAGATTGCGTGGCATCCCGGCGTGACCAATAAGGAGCCAGCCGGCGTGTCCATTTCACCGTCAAGCAAAAGACTTGTTCTGGCATCGGCGTCACCGCGCCGACTTGACTTGCTTGCCCAGCTAAATATCGTCCCTGACCTGATCTGTCCGGCGGATATTGACGAAACCCCGACAAAAGCTGAAAAGCCGGCTGATTATGCGCGGCGCATGGCGCGGCAAAAGGCGGCGCATGTACAAGCGATGGTTGCTGGGTCTACCGCATCGCCTGCTTTTGTGCTGGCCGGGGATACGGTGGTTGCGGCCGGGCGGCGTATTTTGCCAAAGGCCGAAAGCGCCGAAGTTGCCCGTCAGTGCCTTGCATTGCTGTCGGGGCGGCGCCATCGGGTTTATGGCGGGGTTGCGCTGGCGTTGCCGGATGGACGCATCAAAACCCGCCTTGTGCAAAGCGAGGTCAGATTTTGCCGGATGACCGATGCTGATATCGCGCTCTGTTTGGCCGCCGGCGATTGGCAGGGCAAGGCTGGCGGCTATGCCATTCAGGGGGTAGCAGCCCGTTTCATTCCCTATATCGCGGGCAGCTATTCAAACATTGTCGGCTTTAGCCTGTTTGATGTGGCAGCGATGCTCACCGCTGCGGGATGGTCGGTTGACCTTGGCAGCGGCGCCGCATGATTGGGCCGGCGGCAAGACTGGTCCATGAAACCGGACCAGGGCAAGACCGCCTTGCGGTCTTTGATAAAGACAACAGGCTTCTTGAAGTTTGGTTTGATCCGGCGCACCAGCGCAATTTGATCGGCACCATACACCGGGTGCGTTTGTCACGTCTTTTTACTGGTCAAAATCGGGCTACCGCAAATTTGGCTGATGGTACGGCGATCAGCATCCGGCTCCGCAAGGCCGATATGGCGACAATCAAGCAAGGTGCTTGGGTAACAGTCACAATTGATGCCGCCCCGCGAGATGGCAAACCGTGGCAGGCCCGCATGGGAAGCCGGCTGGTGGCGCGCGATATGATCCTGCTGACCGGTCTGGCCGATGATGCGCCGCGTTTTTACCTGTCATCGCATGTGGATGCGGCGATGCGTGATGCGATCCGTGACCGTCTTGAACATGACGTTGGGCCAGTGCTGCCCCCGGGGTGTGGCCTGATCGCGCGACGTGGGGCGGTGGCATGTGATGATCTGGCAGGTCACGCCGCCCGCCTTTGTCAAGCGTGGCACGATCGGGCCTGTGCGGTGCCGCCTCACGAGGCTGGCCAAATTCATGATGGGGGTGGGCTGGTCGGACGGGCGATGCGTCTTTATCCAGACGTGCCGGTGATCGCGGGGGCAAGCGCCCAACTGGCTGATGATGGTATCGCCATTGATCAGGCGGTGCATGCTGCATTGTCAACGCGCGTGCCGATGGATCGTGGCGCGGCCTTATGGTGCGAGCGGACCCACGCGCTGTGGTCGATCGATGTTGATGGTGGCGGGCGCGATGATTTGGACCGGCTTGGTACAGAGGTTGCTGTCACGGTAGCCTGGCAGGTCCGGTTGCGGCAAATGGGTGGGCCGGTGATGCTGGATATGCCGCGCCTGACACCAGCAGCCCGCCGCGCGATGCTGGACAGACTAGCCGCAGCAATGATTGCTGACCCCCGCCAGCCAGAAATCTTGGGGCAAACCCGTGGTGGGTTGATCGAAATAACCATACCGCATGGCGAGATGCCCCCAGCCGACGTGATGCGTGACAGCCCGGCCCAAGAGGCGCTTGCCGGTTTAAGGCTTGTCGCCCGACACACAGCAGGCCACGGCTTGGGGGCGAGGTCATTATGTCTTGGCGTCAGCCAGGCCGTGGCTGACTGGTTAGCGGCTGATGGGGTGGCGGCCATGCAAGACCTTGACAGGCCGGTCGCGCTTGTTGTCTGGTCAGATGGTGATAAAAATCGTGCGCCGGCGATCCTTGATGCGGCACCACGCTGATAAGAGGGGCTGATGGACCAAGCCAACCTTAATAAAAAGGCCAAAGCTGGCCCGCCGTCCTGTCCAATTTGTGGGACGGTAGCTGATCCGGTGGCGCGGCCCTTTTGCTCGAAACGGTGCGCCGATATCGATCTTGGCTATTGGCTTCAAGGCAAATATGCGATCCCGGCGGTCGATGCTGCCGATGACACGATTGTCGATAGCATGATTGCCGAGCTGGAAGCCGCCCAGGCCAAGTCTGAACAAAGATAGCGTTTCTTTGCAGGTTCAGCCGGCTTTGGCGGCGATTGGGATCGCTGCCGGCCAGCGGGATTACTGTTGTTTGATTTTGGCCGAATTCAGGCTGGACAGCGGCCAGCCAAGCGGCTATATCCCATGATGTTGTTTCAGCATGGCAGGCCATTTTGGTCAGGGCGTGGCAACATCTGTCTAAAAAGGGTTGATCCAGCCCTTTGGCATGCCCGGGTAGCTCAGTTGGTAGAGCAGCGGACTGAAAATCCGCGTGTCGGTGGTTCGAGTCCGCCCCCGGGCACCACTTTCCCAGTTTCAAGGTCCGTGGACCGTGGATCAAGTGACTGTTTCCAAACGATTAACGTTCTGGAACAGGAGTTTGACGTCCTAT
>JAYOFA010000031.1:0-16673 GCA_038116935.1 Puniceispirillum sp. (SeqCode)
CGCATATTGACTTGGATCGACGGCATGATCAGCCGCGGCATAGCAAGGGTTGCATCGCGCGCCTCACGCATCGCAACAAAATCATCCTCGCTGGCGCCGGCGCCAACATGGATGTTCGATGCCGCCTGCGCTCCAACCGTGGTTTCCCACAAAAAGGCCCGCCCATTCGGCGCATAATCATGGCAAACAAACATCCGCGTATCTGCGGGCAGGGCCAAAATCTTTTGGATTGAACGATACAGGGTGCGGGCATCACCACCCGGGAAATCAGCCCGCGCCGTTCCCCCATCCGGCATAAAGATCGTATCGCCGACAAACACCGCATCGCCAATGAGGTGCGCCATACAGGCCGGGGTATGACCAGGGGTGTGAATCGCCTTGGCGGTAATGCTACCGATCTGATAGCTGTCACCGTCGGTGAACAATCGATCAAACTGGCTGCCATCCCGCTCAAACTCGGTGCCGGCGTTAAAAATTTTACCAAAAACATCCTGCACCGTCACAATATATTCGGAAATGCCAATCTTGCCACCAAGCCGTTGCTGAATATAGGGCGCAGCTGACAAATGATCGGCATGAACATGTGTTTCAATCAGCCATTCCAGATCAAGGCCGCGGGCTTTGACCTCGGCAATCATCGCATCGGCATGCTCATAACTCATGGTGCCGGACGCATAATCAAAATCGAGCACCGAATCGACAATCGCCGCCTTGTTGGTCGTCGGATCGACAACCAGATAGCTGACAGTATTACTGTCATTGTCAAAAAACCCCTTAACATCAGGCGCTGGTAATTTATCTGCACACATTGCGGACCCCATAAGAAGGTTACATTTGCTCTATAACTATAAACTTATATATTTTATTTAGCTTTACAGTGCAAGCATAAACTTATATAAATTATCTAAGTTTATAGGAGGCCTTATGCGGATCACCAATTACACCACTTATGCGCTTCGCACATTGATGTTTGCGGCGCTTCATGATGACCGTCTTTGTCAGGCGCAAGAAGTCGCCGATGCTTTTGGCATTTCAAAATCGCATCTTGTAAAATGCGTCCATCAATTGGGGCAATGGGGGTTTTTGCAATGCGTGCGTGGGCGCAATGGCGGGTTTCGCCTCGCCATGCCAGCCAGCGAGATTGCTATCGGGGCGGTTGTACGCAAGACCGAGGATACGCTTGATCTTGTCGAATGCTTTGATGCGGCCGCCAACTCTTGTCCACTGATCAGTTGCTGTCATCTCTCGCAGGCCTTGCAAAGAGCGACCGCCGCCTTTGTCGCCGAGTTGGATTCACTGTCGATTGCCGATGTGACCCGCAATCAAAAGGCGCTGTTGGATTTGCTGGCGATAGACCCGGTGGCCGCATGACCGGGGGACAAGACCGGCGGCTTCAACAGCTGGAAGAAACAACCGCCCAGATGCAGGCCGAACTGGCACAGCTTGGCGATGAGGTCTATGCCCAACAAAAGGAAATCGCGACCTTGTTGCGCCTTGTCGACAGTCTGACGCGCCGCGTTCAGGCCCTACAATCGGACAGCGGCATTTTACGTAGCGACGAGGATAGCCCACCGCCGCATTATTAGCCTGTTCGGTGCAACGCGCCACGGCGGTTCAAGACGCGATTGTCCAATTGATGGCGGCGCGGAAAGCTGCTAGCGTTTTGATCAAGATTTGGTGCCTTGTGCATCCCCCGCCTTTTTGTCGGTCACGGACCCGTCTCGCCATGCCCCATACACCTGACTCGATTTTTGCCCGTAGCAGCCAGTGGCAAGCCTGGCTAGATGTCGAGGCGGCCCTGGCCCGCGTGCAAGCTGATATTGGGATGATCCCCGATTGGGCAGCCGCCAAGATCAGCGCCGCCGCCAAGCTGGAAGTGATTGGCCATGACGCTCTTGTTGCCGATATTGGCCGGACAATGGCGCCGGTTTTATCGCTGACGCGTTTACTGGCCAAGGCAGCGGGTGATGCGGGAGATTATGTCCATTGGGGAGCCACCACGCAAAATGTGATGCAGACCGGGCGTATTTTGTTATTGCGCACCGCCGATAAGGCCATTCGCCACCATTTGTCTGCCGCCGCAACTCGCCTTGGCCAGCTGGCAGAAGACGAAGCTGAAACGATGATGATTGGCCGTACCAACCGGCAATATGCGCTGCCCATTACCTTTGGGTTCAAGGTCGCCGGCTGGATCACCGAATTGGACCGGGCCGAGGCCCGCCTGACCGATGCCGCCAAACGGCTGTTTGTGTTGCCATTTGGTGGCGCCATCGGCGCGATGCATGCCTATGGGCCGCAAGGCCGCGAGGTGAACCGGCGGTTGGCGGCCGCGCTTGGGCTTAGCGAAATGCTGGTTCCCGGCCGTACGGTCAATGATGTCTTTGCCGAGTATTTGTTACAGCTATCGTTGCTGGCGATGTTTGTCGAACGGGTGATGACCGAGGCTTATACATTGATTGGTCAGGATTATGCCGAACTTGGCGAACGGCTTGAGGCCGGGGCCATCGGATCATCGACAATGCCGCAAAAGGTCAATCCAAAATATGTTGTGCCGGTTGCTGCCCATGCCGCCCAATTGCGTGGCACTGCCGCCCTGGCACTTGAGTCCGGCCGGACCAGCCATGAGGGCGACCCGTTATCAAACCAAGTGCTGGCAGCCACCCTTGATCAGGCGGTACCACTGGCCTGGCGGATGTGTGCTGGCTTTGCTGAAGCGCTTGATCGGTTAACTGTCCGGCGCGATGTCATGGCCGATAATCTGGCCGGCGTTGGTAGTGCGGTATGCGCCGAAAATTTGATGATGACATTGGCACCACTTGTCGGGCGTGGCCGGGCGCATGACATTGTGCATCATGCGCTTGAAGCCGGCGGACCGGCAGCGCTCTATAATGACCCCGAGATTAGCCAACATCTGTCGACCGCCGACATCACAGCGGCACTTGAACCGGTCAACTACCTTGGCGACAGCGCCAGCATCGCCCGCGAAGCGGCGCAACTTGCCGTGCGCGTGGCCACACGATTGACAACGAACGCACAAAAATAAGCAAATCATCATCAACAGCGTTGCCTTGATCAACCGATCAGGCGCAATCTTGACCGATCAAACATCAAACAGGGGAGGCGACAGATGCATATCGGGATTCTGGGGTTTGGCAAGATGGGCCGGGCCATAGCCGAACGGCTGATTGAAAACGGGCATCAAATCACCGCTTGGAATCGCACCGCCAGCAAAATTGAGGCGGTTGATCAGGTCACGGCTGTCGCCAGTCCGGCGGCACTTGTCGGCCGTTGTGAGATGATCCTGTCGATCTTGGCCAATGACGCGGCGACCGAGGCTGCCTATCATGGGGCTGACGGGCTGTGCAGTGGTGGTTTGGCCGGCACCACAATCATCGAAATGTGTACCATGTCGCCTGACCGGGCGATGGCCTTGGCCGCCGCCGTGACGGCGAAAGGGGGCGCCTTTGTCGAATGCCCGGTTGGTGGCACTGTCAAGCCGGCGCGCGATGGCGCACTGGTTGGCATGGCGGCTGGTGACAAGGCCGACTTTGACCGGGTGCGCCCGCTTTTGGAACAGCTGACACGTCGCCTTGACTATATGGGCGCGGTGGGCAATGGCGCGGCCATGAAGCTGGCGATCAACCTGCCATTGATGGTCTATTGGGGGGCGCTTGGCGAGGCCGTTGGCCTGCTTGGTAACCGGGGCATTCCCTATGAACAGGCCTTTGACATTCTGACCGACAGTTCGGGCGCGATCGGGCCGGCAAAAATGCGCCAGACGCCCATCATCGATTTGCTGAACACCGGCACATCGGGCGTTTCCAATTTTGCGATTGATCAAGCATTGAAAGACATGGCCTTGATGGCAGCACTGGCGCGCGCCGAATCGATTGACAGCCCGATCATCACCGCCGCCGAAACCACCGCGCAACAGGCAGCTGATGCCGGCTGGGCGGGCAAGGATATCTCGCTGCTGGCGGCATGGCGCAAACACAACGCATCGTAACCCAACCTTTTTGCAGCATTTGACATGATAGTGAAGATATAAAGGTACCCCCCCTCATGACACGCGATCTTGATACCGAATTTCCGGCCCTGTCTGATTTGCGGCGCCGCGCCCAAAAACGCATTCCGCATTTTGCATTTGAATATCTCGACAGCGCCACCGGCCGTGAAACCGGGGCGCATACCAACCGTGCCGGATTGGACGCGATCCAATTTATGCCGGGTATTTTGAAAGGTGAACAAGCCCCAGATCTGACAACCCGGTTTATGGGGCAGGATTACCACTATCCATTCGGTATTGCCCCGGTTGGCATGTCGGGGCTGATCTGGCCGCGGGCCGAGATCAAGCTGGCGGCCGGCGCGATGCGGGCGCGGATCCCCTATTGCCTGTCAACCGTGGCCGCCGCCACCCCAGAAGAGGTTGGCCCTGCTGCCGGCGATATGGGCTGGTTCCAGCTATATCCGGCGCGTGATGAAACCGTCTGGCGGGATATATTACGGCGCGCCGAAGCGGCCGGATTCACCAAACTGGCGGTAACCGTTGATGTGCCCGGAGAAAGCCGGCGCGAACGCCAGCGCCGCGCCCGCCTGACCACGCCGTTGCAATTGAATGCGGCGATGATCGCGTCAATGATGATGCGTCCTTGCTGGTCTTTGGGCATGGCCGTTGCCGGGCCGCCCCGCATGAAACTGGCCGAGACCTATATCAATCCCGCTGACAAGGGTGGTGACAGTTTCAAACATGCCGGCCGGGCGATCCGCGGCTATCCGGACTGGGACTATATCGCCGGCATCCGGGCTGCCTGGAAAGGCGATCTTCTGGTCAAAGGGGTGATGCGGCCAGATGATGCTGTGCGGCTGGTGGATATGGGCATTGACGGCATTTGGGTGTCCAATCACAGCGCCCGCCAGTTCGAGGCCGGCCCCGCTGCAGTCAGTCAGGTACCGGCAATCCGTAAGGCGGTTGGCAAGGATGTGCCGATCGTTTTTGATTCAGGTGTTGCCAGTGGGCTTGACGTCTTGCGGGCGCTGGCACTGGGCGCCGATATGGTGTTTCTAGGCCGCGGATGGCATTATGCCTTGGGCGCGCTTGGCGCGGGTGGGGTCGACCATCTTGTGCATATTCTGGCATCCGACATGATTGCCAATATGCGGCAAATCGGCGTTGACCGCTTTGACCAGCTGGCCGACCAATTGATCGACCAGCCGGGATAATGAGGTCAGCGCTGTTAGGAAGACAAGGCGCGCTCCATAACGCTGACAAGCCGCTCGGTAAAGGCCCGCGGGTCGGCAATGGTCTTGCCCTCTGCAACCAGCGCGCTATCAAAAATCAACTTGGCAAAATGGTCTGCCCCATCGAAATTGCCCGCATCGATTTTACTGTCGATTGATTTGATCAGCGGGTGTTTGGCGTTGACTTCGAGAATCTTCGGCACCCCTTTGAAGTCAGGGTTATGCATCCGCATCATCTGTTCCATCTGCGGGTCCATCCCGTCCTTGTCGGCGACCAGCCGTGCTAGGCTGGTTTGCAGATTGGCCGAGCTACGAACATCGGCAACATCGTCGCCAAGCGCCAGCTTTATCTGACCAACAAATCCAGCTGACAAAACCGGTTCAGCCGTATCAGCCACATCATCTTTCGGTGTGCCGACATTTGAAATATCGATTTCGCCGCGGGTGATTGACTGGAATGATTTGCCGGCAAATGCGTTGACTTGCGACAGCCAGAAATCATCAATCGGATCGGTCAGCAACAACACATCGATACCGCGCGCTTCAAACGCCTCAAGATGCGGTGACCGGCGTGCCAAATCGGCATTTTCCGCTGACAGGTAATAAATGACGTCCTGCCCGTTGGCAAAATTGTCGATATAGTCCTGCAAGGTGATCAGCTTGTCGTCTTTTGTCGACTGAAACAGCGCGATTTCCAGAATCTTGTCCCGGTTAGCTTGGTCCTCATAAAGACCTTCTTTGATCACCCGGCCAAGCGCGTTCCACAAACTGGCATAGTCATCACGCCGTTTGTCGAGGGCTTTTTTGAATTCGCCAAGCACACGTTTCACCAATGCTTTGTTGATCCGCTGCACCGTTGGATTTTGTTGCAGCATCTCACGGCTGACATTGAGGTCGACATCCGGCGTGTCGATCACACCACGCATAAAGCGCAACCATTTTGGCAACAGCCCTTCATAATTGTCGGTGATAAACACCCGGTTCACATAAAGATGCAGGTGCGACCGGCGTTCCGGGTCAAACAAGTCAAACGGTGCCACCGACGGGATAAACAAAAGATTGGTAAATTCCACCGTACCTTCGGTCCGGTTATGCAAGGTGGCAAATGGGGTGTCATAGGCCGCGGCGACTGAAAAATAGAAGCTGTTATAGTCCTCGTCACTCACGTCTTTGGCCGGTTTTGTCCATAGCGCCGTCGAGGAATTCAACTGTTCCCTTTCGCCCTTGGCTCCCATCCAGCTGACCGGCTGGGCAATGTAATCTGAATATTTTTTGACCAAATGCTGGATCCGTTCCTGATCCAGATATTCTTTGGCTTCTTTACGAAGGTGAAGGGTAATGTCGGTACCAATGTCATCGCGCACCGCATCACTGATCGAAAATCCGGACTGGCCGTCGCTCACCCACAAATTGGCATGGTCACTGCCATGACGCCGCGACAACACTTCGATTTTGTCTGCCACCATAAAGGCTGAATAAAAACCAACCCCAAATTGGCCGATTAGCTGCGCGGTAACATCATCATTGGCTTTGGCTTTTTTATCTTGTGCCTGTTCTGCCTGATCAATAAAGGCCCGGGTTCCCGAACTGGCAATCGTGCCAAGCGTTGACACCATCTCGTCAGCCGATAAGCCGATACCGTTATCAGTGATTTTTACCGTCCGGGCCTTTTTATCGACGGCAATGTCGATTGCCCCGTCAAATGTGTCGGCCGCAGCGCCGCCACCGGCCACCTCGAACTTGCGCTTGTTGATCGCATCCGATGCGTTTGAGATCAATTCACGCAGAAAAATCTCGCTTTGCGAGTACAACGAATTGATCACAATATTCAGGATTTTGCCGGTATCGGCCTCAAAATTGAATGTCTTTTCAGCCATTTCTTCTTGTCCCCATCATTATTCCAGACCGTAGATTTAGGGTGATTTGGGCGTATTTCAAGTCTGGCTTTCGCTATTTGATGTCGGTGACACAGTCCTGCCATACCCTGCCTTTGGGCTTGCCCATGCCGTCATAGCGGGACAGACTACAGGATCACACCGACGACAGGATCAGCGGACCATAGCCCCCGCTTGATGCGAAAGGGAACCGATAGATGACACCGCTTTTGATCACGCATGAAATAAGCGCCTGCCACGAGGTGCCGCCCGGACACCCAGAATGCCCAGAACGCTATCAGGTTATTCTCGATGCGCTGGCCGCTGCTGATCTTGACTGGCCACAAATTGCCGCGCCTGAAGCAACACGGCACCAGCTGCTGCTGTGCCATGAAGCAACCTTTGTCGATATGATATGCGACACCGCCGGTGCATCGGATGAGCCTGTCCCCTTTGACCCCGACACATGGGCCAGCAAGTTTGGCCTTGAATGTGCGTTACGCGCGGTCGGGGGCGCGTGCCTTGCGGTCGACAAGGTCATGCAACAAGAGGCCCATACCGCCTTTAGCCTGATGCGTCCGCCAGGCCATCATGCCGAGCCGGACCGGGCGATGGGGTTTTGTCTGTTCTCCAGTGCTGCCATCGCCGCCTGTCATGCCCGCGAAATCTACCGGCTATCACGCGTCGCGGTGGTTGATTTTGACGTCCATCATGGCAATGGCACCCAGGCCTGTTTTTGGAATGAGGCCGGATTATTTTATGCCTCATCGCATCAAATGCCACTGTTCCCGGGCACTGGGGCCAGATCGGAGACCGGCGCACATAATAATATTTTCAACCTGCCGCTGGCGTCCGGGACAAGCGGCACAGAAATCATCACAGGCTGGCGCAACGATTTGTTGCCGGCGATCGAAGCCGCCGCCCCGGAACTGATCATTATTTCGGCCGGGTTTGATGCGCACCGTCTTGATCCGCTTGGCGGGCTTGGCATGGACACCGATGATTTTGGCAGGTTAACCGCCGACATTGTCGCAACCGCGGCCCGGCTTGCCACGGCGCAGGGCGCCTGTCCGGTGATCAGCCTGCTGGAAGGGGGCTATAACCTCGATGTTTTGGGGGCCAGTGTTGTCAGCCATATGCGGGCGCTTGATGAGGCCAGCTGACCCAAAATAAATTCACACCAGCACCACCGGGCCATTCGGCGTATCAAAATGAAAGGCAATAGCTGGGGCGCCAGATGTCAGCACCACCGCGTTGCTGGCACCAAGCCGATCAAGACAAGCGGCAATCATCGCCGGGTCAGGGTGAGTCAAAACCAACCGCGACAGCCGCACCGGACTGTCAGCCATGCGATGCGCAGGGTTACGGCCACCCGGCCATTCGATCAGGATTGGCAATATGCCATTTTCAGCCAGCCCCCCATCATCAGCTACCGTCAACCGCCATTGTAAGTCATCACGGGTCATGGTGATGATCCGGCCAGGGTCATACCCAGATGCGGTAACAGCATGGTCAATATCCGGAACACCCCACACCCAGCATAATGGCCGCGGCCCGGCCCGCAATTTGATCTCGGTTTGCGGCGTATCAAGCGAAAACCAACGTGGCCGGGTGGCGGCGGCTTCAGGGTCAACCGCAATCACCTCGCAGTAAAGATCATGCTGTAATTTTAACAACCGGTTATGGGTGGCCATCATCGGATGTTTACCACCCCCACCAAATGCGGTGCCAAATTGCTGTTCGATCGTGGCCGTTAGATCAAGGCTGGCCGCGCCGATGACAATATGGTCAATCATCTTTCGGGTCGTCATGGCTGAATGTGGCACCAAGCACGCGTTCATAGATTTTGATGATCGCGCTTTTCGGCTCGCGGCCAAGGCCGTTGGCAATCGCGGTTTGATAGCTGCTTGTCATTGCATTCATCAACGGCGTCATCGCCCGGTTTTCAACCGCGATTTTCTGCACATTCAGAATATCCTTATAGGCATCTTCCATCGCGAAATCATTGTCAAACTGCCGTGCCAACATGCGGGGAACAAAATGATCGCCAGCAAAGCTGCGTGAACTGCCCGAGGTCGTAACGCGATGGAGCGCGTCAACCGACAGGCCGCCCGCTACAGCCAACGGTAAAATCTCACATAGCGCCACGATGTTGATGTCATAGATGATATTATTGACCGCTTTCATCAACTGGCCCGATCCGACATCACCACAATGCACGATAAACGCCCCCATCTTTTCAAGATGCGGTCGCACAGCCCTGAACAGATCCGGATCTCCGCCAAACATCAAGGTCAAGCTGCCGTCGTTCGCCCGGAAAGGAAGACCGGATATCGGACAATCAGCATAGGCGATACCGCGTTCGGCAAGCGCCTGATGGATCCGGATCGCCTCGGCACGATCGATCGTTGATGTATCGACGATGGTCAGGCCCGGACGCGCCGATTCCGCAACGCCGCCAGCATCAAAAATTACCGCATTCACCTCACGCGCTGAGGGCAGGCACAAGAACAACAAATCGCAATTGTCCGCCATCGCCGCGGCATTGTCAGCCACAATCGCGTCGGTGTCAGCAAAGGCCGCCAACGCGTTTGGAGACGCGTCATAAATAAAAAACGGACCAGTGTCGGCACCAAGGTTGCGCGCCATGCCAGCGCCCATCTGCCCTAGTCCGATAAAGCCTATGCCGGTATTTTTCATCAATTTAATCCTTTCTTCCGGGCGGTGATCAGCAGACCATTTCACAAACCCGCCCATTGACAGGAGCACCCCCTATCACCGACTGTAACAACAAGGGTCCTTGGCATAGCCGCCACCCCCTATACTGATTTCAGATTATCGTCATATCACAGTGAAAGGCGACCCCAATGGCCCCAATCGACAGTAATCGGCTCTATGGCAAATGTCACTGTGGCAGCGTGCAATTTTCTATCCCGAGCGATATTGACCTGACGGCGGTCCGGCGGTGCGATTGCAGCCTGTGTAAACGGCGCGGGGCGGTGATGCTGGCCTGTCCGCGTGACAAGGTACGAATCGAAGCCGGGGATGAATATATTGTGCGGTATAAATGGAATACCGGGATCGCAACGCATCATTTTTGCTCGAAATGCGGGATCATGACGCATCACCACCGCCGCACCACACCCGACATTTGTGGGATCAATCTTGGCTGCATCGACGCGCTTGATTATCGCCGTTTTCAGGATGTACCGATGAGCAGCGGCAGCGACTTGTCACTTGTCGCCGCACCCAACGCCGACAACGAGCCCCAGTAGGGCGGCGAGCATCGTGGTAAATTCGGGTTGGCTTGGTTTTTTGCGTAAGCCAACAAAACCGCATGACTATGGTACTAACCGCTAACAGCAAAGCACGATACAGCTAAGACATGCTTATGATGCTGCATTTTTTGCAGCGGTAACCTCTTATGGCCAGAAACGCTTGCCTTACCGGTTGCCATCGGTCATTGTGTGGGCTCGGCGATGGCGTCGCCGAGCGGCACGGGCGAACAGCCCGTTCCCCCATAAACATCCTGAACGCCGGGACCTTGTTTGCCAGCCTTGTGGTAAAAGTGTCTCGTCCTTTGCCATGGCTGGTCGCCATGCACAGGAGTGACCGATGTTGGACCGTCCGGAATTTTACCGTTTTCACCAGGGCCAAAAAACCCTTCCCTTTGCCGATGCCGAATATGAAGCGCGCCTTGGCCAGTTACGACAACTGATGATCGCCGAGGGCGTCGATGCCTGTCTCTTAACGTCAATGCATAATATAGCCTATTACAGCGGGTTTTTATATTGCGCATTTGGCCGATCCTACGGCCTTGTGGTGACAGCCAGTGATACGGTGACAATCAGCGCCGGTATCGACGCCGCCCAACCATGGCGCCGCTGCTATGGTGACAATATCACCTATACCGATTGGCAGCGGCACAATTACTGGCGCGCCATCCTGTCGGTGACTGGCACTAACAAGGTGATTGGTATTGAAGATGATCATCTGACCATCGCACAGCTGTCCTGTCTTGACACATTTTTGGCACCGGCGCGTCTTGTCGATATTGCCCCGGCAACAATGCAGCAACGCATGCGTAAATCACCAGCCGAGATAGACCTGATCCGGGACGGCGCTGCCACCGCTGATGTTGGCGGCTATGCCATCCGTGAGGCCATCGCGATTGGCCAACGTGAAATTGATATCGCCATGGCAGGCCGTGACGCGATGGAAATTGAGATTGCCCGCCGCTTTCCAGACGCCGAATATCGCGACAGCTGGGTCTGGTTCCAGTCGGGCCTCAATACCGATGGAGCCCATAACCCGGTCACCGCCCGGCAGTTGCACGCTGGCGACATTCTGAGCCTCAACACCTTTCCGATGATTTCCGGCTATTATACCGCGCTTGAACGCACCATGTTTGTCGGCCAGCCGGATGCAGCCAGCCTTGACTATTGGCAGGCCAATATAGCGGCGCATGAATATGGGATAAGCTTGCTGGCGCCGGGCGCCCATTGTCGGGATATAACCCAAAAGCTGAATGACTTTTTGGCCGCGCGCGACCTGTTGCGCTATCGCAGCTTTGGCTATGGGCACAGTTTTGGTGTGCTGTCGCATTATTACGGGCGCGAGGCCGGACTGGAATTGCGTGAAGATATCGACACCATTCTCGAACCCGGTATGGTGATCTCGATGGAACCGATGCTGACCATTCCTGATGGTCAGCCTGGCGCCGGCGGCTATCGTGAACATGATATTTTAATCATCACTGAAGACGGAAACGAAAATATCACCGGCTATCCCTATGGGCCGGATTTCAATATTGTTGGCTAGTCTGATCAGGCGCCGGCTACCAGCCAACTGTGGATCGCCAGACCGAAAAACACCGCTGCTTCGACAAACCCGATCCGGCCAAGTACCGGCGCGCCACCACGCCTGATGACCCGTCCAAGCAGCACAAATGCCGATGTAAACAGCACCACCCCAACGGCGACGGGCCCTAGATTAGCGGCTACCGCCGGACTAAGACCAAGCAGCAAGGCGTCCGATGCCAGCAAAAAACACAGCGCCACTGTCGCCATCATCGAGGTCGTTTCCGGATGCTGGCGGTGGTGGCGCATCGACCACAGGCTGGCCACGCCAAGCACGGTGAACAGGCACGGGGTCAACCAATGCGCTAATGACGGCACCGCCAGCGCCAATGACGGTGCCAACAGCGACCCGCCGGCCAGCATCAGCACATGCGCTGGTGCAGATATGATTACCAAGCGGGTCACCGGCAGGGCGCTAACCTGAGCAATGACCACATTGTCCAGCGTTACGCTGGCGGCAAAAAGGATCACAATCAACAAATCCATAAACCAACCCTGCACGCCCATACAACGCCGTTACTATATTGCGCGGCCCGCCGTTTCACCAGTATATCAAAAGCATCGCCCATCCGGTCCTGATAATGATACAAAACCACACCCACAATAGGTCGGCATGGCAGACAATAATATCGGCGAGATGGCAGGCGTGGTGACGGGGTTTTCACTGCCCCGCACCGGTGGTCTGCTATCGGGCATATCAGGGTCACTTGACCTTTACCGCCGCATCAGGGACGATCATCCGCGAAACCGAGGAGACAAGCATGCCAAGCTTTGACATTGTCAGCAAGATTGAGATGACAGCGGTCGATAATGCCCTTCAAGGGGTGATCAAAGAGATGACCGTGCGATATGATTTCAAAGGCAGTAAATCCGAGATCAGCAAACAAGATGAGGTCATCACGATCATCGCTGATGATGAGTTAAAACGCCGGCAGGTCGAAGAGTTACTCATCACCCACCTTACCCGCAAAGGTGTTGATACGCGCGCCCTTGATTATGGTAAAGTCGACCAGGCCGGCGGCAATATGGTGCGGCAACTGGTCACCGTCAAACAAGGGGTCGGCCGCGAGGTGGCCCAGAAAATCGTCAAGGCTATCAAGGGATCAAAGCTGAAAACACAAGCCTCGATCCAAGGTGACGAGGTCCGGGTGTCGGGCAAAAAACGCGACGATCTTCAGGCCACGATGACGATGATCAAAGCCTTGGATCTGGACCTTCCGCTGCAATTTGAAAATTTCAGAGATTGACCAGACGATCCGTGCGACTTATCCGCGATTTTTCTGTGAGACATATCGACGGCAATCTCGCCCGCATTGTCGCTGAACCACCCGACAAACGCGGTGACTAAACCATCGGCATCCAGCCGTGAGAGCCTGCATTAGCCTTTAATCCACCCGTCAAAAGCGCAGAATCAAATTCGACCGCGGTAAGACAATCGGGTTCCGTTTCTAGAGATTATTGACCCAGAACACCACGCATTACCCTTGGCACATTTTACTTCGCAAAATTGGCGTGATAATATTAAGTTGTCGCCATGTTATAGTGTTTTTGTTGAAGTCATTGTTTAAGCGTCCTATCCTCTCTGCAAATGGCCGGTCACCCTACTTTGCGCGTGAAGCCCGCTGGTTAATGGTGATCCTAGCGGCGCATGTTACTTTATGGATCGTTGCGCCCCTCATCGGTTTTTCCAGCCCACCGCTTGACGTGGTCGAAAATTTGTCATGGGGGCGTGAATGGGTGCTTGGCACCTATAAACATCCGCCACTTCAAGCATGGTTGACAGAAATTGCATGGCAAATAGGTGGCTTTTTGGCTATTTATGCGCTCTCGCAGCTGTGTGTGGTGGCAACAGCAACAGCACTGTTTCTTCTTGGCCGAGACATTCACAGCCGTCCAATAGGCTTGAACGCAGCACTGATTTACATATTGTCTTTTTATGCCACCATTGCCTCGCCAGAATTCAACGCCAATCTGCTTAGCGCACCGTTTTGGGCGTTTTCAAGTTACTGTCTTTGGATCATTTTGACCAGCCAAGATCAGTCAACTTTACTTAAACCGTGGCTAGGCCTCGCTTTATGCTTGGCTTTGGCGTTTTACAGTAAATATTCGGTAGCATTTTTACTTTGTGGCCTCTTGTTCGCGGTTCTGTTCTTTCCCCGAGGTTGGAAGGTTTTTGGGCAACCAAAACTATACCTTGCGATGGCGCTGACCATATTTTTGTGTTTGCCAAATTTGATCTGGCTTATGAATCATGATTTCCAGCCATTTCATTATGCACTTAGCCGTTCAGAGGCCTTGACTGGCATCGATCTGTTCATCAATCCAGCAAAGTTTTTTGTCGGACTACTGCTGGCATTTGCTTTGCCTATCCTGTTGCTTGTCATAAGCGGTGCGCGCCTGCGCGCGGCACCAGTCGAGAAAGCACATCAAGTTTTCATCTATGCGCTGGCTCTGGGGCCAATTATGACGATGGCCCTCATGGCATTTCTGAGTGGAAACGGTGTCAAGTCCATGTGGGGTTCGTCGGCAGCCACATTAATTCCATTGGCGATAGCGCTGCACCTCACTGAACCAAAACAGTGGCGATTTTTCAATGCCGGGCGGGTTTTGGTCATCGGTGTATTTCTGGCTCTTCCTGTCGCCGTGGCCAGCTACAGCCGTTACAGCGAGTCAACCCCTTACCCACAGAGAACAGCTTGGCGTGGTGCAATGCTTGCAAGGGCCAGCTTGTCTGGATGGGAAAAACAGTCGCATGTCCTGCCCGAAATCATTATTGGCCCGACATGGGAAGCCGGTCTGGTGGCGCAGTTTATGCCAAATCGGCCCATGGTGCTGGTAGACGGAGACTATACAAAAAGCCCCTGGGTTTCTCCAACGACAGTCAGAAAAAGAGGCGCACTTTTAGTCTGGGCTGGCGCCAAGGATAAATTCATCAGCTTTGCACCTTTTGATGCCCGCGGCACCATGCCTCTGTGGCACAAAGGCCGCAAAACGGAATTCCACTGGGCTGTCGTAAAGCCGCGAGTCGAGCAGAGATAGACAATGACCAATCGAGATACCATCAACCCGCTCATTTCACTAATCCTACCAGTTTACAACGAGGCGTTAAGCCTACCTAGTTTTTTTGCTGCAGTTGAAGAAAAGCTTGCCGGCCTGAAACTTGAGCTTTTATTCGTCGATGATGGTAGTAGCGATAATACGCTTGAATATTTACGTCAGATGGCTGTGCAGGATGATCGTATCCGAGTGATTAAATTCAGTCGTAACTTTGGTAAGGAGGCCGGACTTACTGCTGGCCTTGAACATTGTCGCGGTGATGTTGGTATCCCGGTTGATGTCGATCTGCAGGATCCATTAGAGGTTGTTCATGACTTTATCGAAAAATGGCGCGAGGGTTATGATGTCGTGCATGGGGTGCGATCGGACCGCAGTGATGACAGCCATTTCAAACGCATCAGTGCCAATCGCTATTACACGCTTTTCAACACAGTGTCTGATCTGAAAATGATACCGCACTCGGGCGATTTCCGGCTTCTCGATCGGAAAGCAATTGAGGCCCTTAAGCGGCTTCCCGAACGGGTAAGGTTTATGAAGGGCCTTTTTGCATGGGTGGGATTTCGGTCTGCCGAGGTGCATTATCGACGGGCGAAGCGCACTGCTGGAACCAGCAAATTTAATGCAACAAAACTTCTGCGCTTTGGCCTTGATGGGTTTATCAGCTTTTCGTCGCTGCCTATCCGGATTTGGAGCATTATCGGCATGCTCATTGCCGTTCCCGCACTGGCATTCATGATTTTTATCATTTTTAAGACAATTATCCTTGGCGTTGATGTTCCTGGGTACGCGTCACTCGTAACGATTGTGTTGTTTTTAGGTGGTGTTCAACTGATTACGCTGGGCATTATCGGCGAATATGTCGGGCGCATTTTTACTGAAGTTAAAGCAAGGCCAGTTTACATAATCGAAGAAGAGTTCGGACGCACCGATAATGCATAAAATTAAATTAAAACGTATTGTGACATTTGGCTTTGTCGGTTGCCTGGCAACAATTGTGCATTTGATTTCTGCATACATTGTTCTGCTTTTGACCCAAAATGCGATCGCGTCAATGTTGCTGGGGTTTATACCTGCTTTTGTTTTTTCCTATCTTGGCCACCGGTTTTTAACCTTTAGTGATGCGACGTCCGGGTCGCCGATCCGATTTTTTATAGTGGCCTTTTCAGGCTTGATTTTCAGCCTGTTTGTATTGTCAGCACTTGATGATACCCACTCGTGGCTTGGCTTGACATTCTCTATCTGTGTCATTCCGCTATGGACATACGTCATGTCACATTTATGGGTTTTCAGCTTCGGCCATAAGCAGAA
Organism: Puniceispirillum sp. (SeqCode); assembly: GCA_038116935.1. Taxonomy (GTDB): domain Bacteria; phylum Pseudomonadota; class Alphaproteobacteria; order Puniceispirillales; family Puniceispirillaceae; genus UBA3439. Next base: position 16,337 of record JAYOFA010000031.1, read on the forward strand.
CGAAATTGAGTGATTCCCCCTGTAGTACTTCTGCGAATGAGACGTGGCTAACGCACAGTCAAATCGCGACATCGTCATTTATCACCGATGGCGCCTTATCATGGCTGTGATTTGCCTGATTCCCGAACGCATTTTCAAAAGATTGTCCTTATAACGGCACCGGTAGATAACAGCACCGGTAGTCACAACGCGCGCCCGTGATCTGGCACGCCACGCCTGGTGATGCAGCAGCACCCATCCGCATGCCTTGGATAGGGCAGCCATGCACCAAATAGCCTATCGGCATTATCATTTCCGGCATTTTTATTGCCAGCGAGCCGGTAAAACGGCATCGGGT
>JAYOFA010000032.1:0-10888 GCA_038116935.1 Puniceispirillum sp. (SeqCode)
AGTCCTTGATCGCAACAATATTTGGCACCGCCTCGAAAATATCCAGCATCGTGGCGAAAGGATAGCCAAGTCCGGTGGCTGCCGGATATTGGAACAGGATTAGTGGCAAATCGGTCGCATCGGCGATCATGCTGAAATGGCGAAGTGCCATATCGGGCCGCAATTGCCCCCCCATACTCATGCTATTTGGCGGAAACACCAGCAAGGCCGATGCGCCTTCGGCGGCGGCCATGCGCGCCACCTCAACCGCCGCGTGACTGCCATCGGCATAAACGCCATTGACCAGCGGCAGCTCATCACCGGCCTCGGCCAGTGATTCTGCTAGCAGACTTTGCTGTTCACCAAGGGTAAAAGCATGGATTTCAGAGGCGTGCCCATTAACCGTCACCGCACTCAACCCGCCCACATTGACAACGTCACGAAGATGTTTGCGGGACGCCCCTATATCGATCGAAAAATCATCGTCAAAGGCCACCAGGGTTGCCGGGATCACCCCTTCAGCAACAAATCGACCAGGTCCGGGCATGGCTTTTTTCCTGTCTAATTTTTGACGATTGAGCCCCGCTCAATCACATAGGTGCGGTCAATCACACTGGCCACATGCGCATCATTCGATTCGGCGATGATAATCGACACCCCCTCTTTTTTTAAAGAGGCTAAAATCTCACCCATACGCAAAGCCAAAACAGGCGCAATACCCTCGGTTGGCTCATCCAAAAGCAAAAGATTTTTACCGACCATTAGAGCCCGAGCAAGAGCGACAAGTTTTTGTTGACCGCCTGATAAGGCTGTAGCACCTGAATTCCGGAACTTCTCACATTCGGGAATAATTTTATAAATCCACGATAGACGCTGGATGTAATCATCAATGCCCGTGGACCATACCGGGACGAGGATATTTTGTTCAGCTGTCATTTCGGGAACCAATCTACGGTCCTCTGGCATGTAACCAAAACCCATGTGGGCTCTTTTATGACCTGGAAGCTTAACTAGACTCTCATCTTGATATCTCATATCGCCTTTCTTGGAAGGCAAAAGGCCCATCAAACTCCGAAGAAAGGTCGTTTTACCTGCCCCGTTACGGCCAATTAGGCCAATGATTTCACCAGACTGAAGGTTCAGGTTAATATCACGTAATATTGGCGTTGCATTTATATCGACATCCAAAGAATTTACCGAAAGCATTGGCTTAACCTTACTTTTTATGATGTTCTTTGCCTATGACAAACTCTTGAACTTTTTTATCGGCAAGAGCCTTTTTAGGCGGCATATCAGCTATAATTTCACCCTGGTAGAAAGCTAAAACTCGGCTAACATACCTCTCAACAATTTCCATATCGTGTTCCACGAAGAGAACTGTTACTTTGTCCTCTTTTAATGCGCTCATCACGACGTCCATAAAGTCGAATTTTTCTTCAACACTAATTCCGCTTGTTGGCTCGTCGAGAAGTAATATTTTGGGTTTGCTGACAACAGCCATGGCAATATCCAAAAGCTTGCGAACGCCCTGCGCTAGAGCGCTGACCGTTGCGTCGCGGTGAATATCTAAATTATATCTTTTAAGAACAGCGTCACATTTTTCTCTCAGCTCAGGGGTATCCATCACGCGTAAAGATTGCGAGCCTCTGTTTTCAGCTATTGCCAAAGCAATCATGAGATTTTCAGCGACTGTCATCGTGTGAAAAACTTGCGAAACTTGAAATGACCTTGAAATACCCGTGTGCGTTACCTCACGCGGCGCTTTACCGACCAGCTCAACGCCTTCAAAAACGATACTACCACTCGTGGGAGCAAGATAACCGGTAACCATGTTGACAAAACATGTTTTGCCAGCGCCGTTGGCACCAATGATACCAACAATCTCACCACTGGAAATGTCTAGGCTAATATCCTTAGCTGCGACCACCGCTCCAAAAGTCTTGAGCAAGTCACGGACTTGGAGGATTGGTATTTGAGCAGTCATTTGTTTTTCCTCCAAAGTTTTTCAAGCAAGCTCCATATTCCTCCGGGCAGAAAGAAAATAATCGTGAGGAAAGTCGCCCCCATAATTAGCTGCCATGCCTGAGGGGCTAACTCGAATGCGTAGGTTCTCAATACCTCAAAAACCAAAGAACCAATAAATGGCGCCAAAACGTTACCAGGACCTGAGAGAATGGTCACAAAAACGAGTTCTCCTGACACTGTCCAATTGATCATAGAATCCGGGTCAACCTGCCCAAGCGACATCGCCATCAGAGCTCCAGCACCACCAGCTAGAATAGTTGATAAGGTGTATTTTAAATGGATTGCTTGGGCCACCGAATAGCCGAGGTATTCAACCCGAATTTCATTATCTCTGATTGCAGTAGAGAGACGCCCAACCGTACTCTTAAGATAGTAGTTCACTCCTAATGCAGCTATCACACCAACAAGGGTGATAATGACGAAAAGAGGGTATTTAGTTTCAGGAGACACACCAAAAATTGTTGGTAAAGATATAGCAAAACCGTCGGTGGAACCGAGAGATTCTGTTTTAACCACTATCCCGTACAAAACCATTGAGATAGCGGTGTTTAGCATGGCAAAAAAGATGTCCCTGTAATTTCTCAGTATAAAACCCAATAAAAACCCAGCTATCCCAGAAACAATGGCGCCTATCAATAACCGGGCTAAAACATCCGTCACGCCGAGCTGAATATCAACAACCGCTACCGCATAGGCTCCCAGTCCAAAATAAAAGGCATGACCGAAGGACACCAGGCCGGTTCTCCAAAGAACCATCAAGCCCAGAATGGCTAATGCCCTCGAAAACCCAAACATGAATTGATTAACAATCCAATTAGGGACGAACGCGCCCATGATAATTAGCGCGAGGCCACCAATCACAACAAATTTTGATGTTTTATCACTCAGCATCGTTAAATCTTTCTTGGCTTCGCAGGTGCAAACAAACCTTCTGGCCGAAATACTAGAACTACAGCCATAACCGCAAAGACCACAAACAACTCCACTTGAGGGAACTCGTGAACAGCAAACGCCCTCAATATACCGATAATAACCGATCCAATCGCAGCGCCTGCGATTGACCCCATACCACCTACAACAACCACGGCAAATGAGAGGACAATGACTTCCGTTCCGAGGCCGGGCGCGACTGAGATTGTTGGAGCAATATATGCACCACCAAGGCCCCCAAGGATAGCGCCACCAATGAAAGTCAACGTGTACACCAAGGGCACATTTATACCCATAGACACACCCATTTCCCGATCAAATATCACTGCTTTAAGTAGGGTGCCCCATTTTGTCTTGTTCAAAAGATACCAGCAGCCAACCGCCACGACCGCAGCCACACCAATCAATGACAGGCCATAGACGTCGCGAACAATACCACCAACCTCAACCGAGTCGAGCAGCGCCATCGGCTGATAAGCAAAATATGGGTCTGCACCGAAGGCAATTAGAATTACATCCTCAAGCACCAAGAAAAGGCCGAAAGTAGCCAAAACTATCAGCACCTCATCACGGTGATACATGTGTTTGAGTATACCCTGTTCTATGATAAAGCCCAAAACCACACCAACTACAACAGCGGCGCAAATTATAATTACAAAACCGAAGATATCAGGCACACCCATCTCAGAGAATTTGCCTATGAAAAACGCAGCCGTATAAGCTCCCCAAGCGTAGAAACTTCCGTGACAAACATTCAGGATTTTCATTACCCCAAATATGATAGTGAGGCCGGCAGCCACTATGAAGAGATAGGAAGAAAACTGAAGCCCATCCAACAAAATTGTTAGGAAGGTTGCCATAAGTTCACCTCTAAAAATTTTAATAAAAGAAAATTACTGATGATGATAAGAGGCCCTGCCAAAGCAGAGCCTCTTCTTGATTTTTATTTTTGGATGATCAGCACTTTGCGCCTTTCATACCACCATTAATCCACTGCACACTCTCAACGCCTTCAGGAGGCATCACACATGAAGCTGGATAAAACTTGACATCTGTGACGACATTCTCACCGTTTTCATCGTCATACTTAGTGATGCCATAACCATTCTCGGTTACCGCCTGATGACCACCACCAAGTGACATTTCCACAGTAGTCGAGAAAGACTCAAAAGTTATGCCACGCAGCGCAGCGGCAAGTTGTTCATCAGTTGCGTCGCTACCAGCCTTATCATAGGCAATCTTCGCAGCCAAAATACCCTGCCCATACTGGTAAGCTGGGCCCGATGGATAGATGCCATAAATATTCTTGTAAGTTTCAATAAACCACTTGTTCAGAGCTGTATCACGATCTTTAACAAGAATCCCGTAAGGACCACGCGCCCCCAAAATCAAGCCATTTGGGAGCTTTTTACCGAGCCGATAAGCGGCTGTTCCACCAACAGTGAAAACGCCGATCTTTTTCTTGAAAAGGCCGCGAGCATTACCTTGGAAGATAAATGCCTCTAAATCGCCTCCCCAAAAACTGGTGTGCACCAGCTCGGCACTATCAAGCGACATTGCAGAGATTTCTGAACCATATTGGCCGGCAAAGATTTTTGGAAACTGAGTTTTATCAGAAGCTTTTGATCCAGGCAGAATCTGCTTGAGTGTCAAATCAAAATCACGCCAGGAGTCCTGACCCCACGCATAGTTTTGATTAATACCCGTGTAACCCTTCAGTTTCGGATATTTTTCTTTGACATACATCGCTGCAGCAACATTGTCAGATGTTGCATGTCCCATTGTGCGGAAAAGGTATTTACGCGGCGCTTCCTCAAAAATACGCGGAGTGCCACAAGTCGCAAAAATGGTAAATTGCTTAAGCTCTTCAACTATTGGCGCAAGAGCCTGACAGTTTCCTGATGAGATATATCCAACAACCGCATCAACGTTTCTTTTCTCAACCAGGTTGCGGTATTCAGCTACCTGTTTAGTAGCGCCACCACCTTCATCCAATTCAATGATAGTAGCAGACGCACCACCAAACCCTTTTGTGTTGTATGGGGCAGGCAGCGTGCCTTTGTTGATGGCATCTACAACCATTTTTGCTCCGTTCATCGCCGGAATGCCAAATGGGCCAGCGGCACCACCAGCCAAGAATGAAGGAACAGCAATAGTGATACTATCTTTGGCGTGGGCTAACCCAGCACCAAGCACCATTGCAGACGCTGCTGCAACGCCAAGCGCTTTTTTGATTAACGTGTGTTTCATAAACTCCTCCGAATTTTATTATTCAAACGCGATCGTTTAAATTAGAGAAGGTTATAAGACGTCATCAAAAATGGTTGGTCAAGCCCCGCCTTAATCTCATTCGCGCAAAAACAAAAAAAACCTTATTTCTTAGACTAAACCCCACAAACATACGCCGACCAGAGTCACAAAAGCGGGGATTACCCTATTGCTTCATCGATCAATTTACCTAAATATGGAGCCGGTCAGGGTGGTGGCGTCGATGATGCGTGAACTCCCGGCTTCGCCATTCGGTAGAAAAATGACCTTAGCAGCTTTTTCTTCTCAATAACGTCTTCCAGAAACCTCTTCAAAGTGACCGATCGACATGACCGTTTCAGACGCTATCACCATCAGCCGTGGCTGGATCGACAGTTTTAACGCCCGCCTAGTGACCCCAACGGCCAAGGCCGATGTCGCGCTGTTTCAGGAAGATAGCTTTTGGCGTGATGCGCTTGGCCTTGGCTGGGAACTGAAAACCTTGTCCGGTCAGCAAGCTATTGCTGCCGAGCTGCCGGCGGCCGCGGCCAAGGCTGGCATGACACCTTTGATAATTGATGATACGGCAAGCCCGCCGCAAACCGTTACCCGAGCTGGCGTTGAGGCGATTGAAACGTTTGTTACCTATCAAACCGCGTGGGCACGATGCGGCGGTATTATCCGGCTGTGTGCGGATGAAACCGGCGAATGGCGCTGCTGGACGTTGTTTACCGCCCTTAAAGAATTGATCGGCTTTGAAGAAAAAATCGGCCGCAATCGTCCCACAGGCCAGTCCTTTTCACGGGATTTCAGGGGGCCAAACTGGCTGGACAACCGGATTGCTGCACAAAATTATGATCATCACGACCCACAGGTTCTTGTGGTTGGGGGCGGTCAGGCCGGTCTTTCGATTGCGGCGCGGTTGACACGGCTTGGGGTCGATACGCTGATCGTCGACAAAAATGCCCGTATCGGTGACAATTGGCGGAACCGCTATCATGCGCTGACCCTGCACAACCAGCTGCAGGTCAATCATCTGCCCTATCTGGATTTCCCGGTGACCTGGCCCACCTACATTCCAAAGGACATGTTGGCACTGTGGTTCGAAAGTTACGCTGCCGCGATGGAACTGAATGTCTGGACCGGCACTACGGTCAAAGCCGCCATCTATGATGCAGCCAGTGAGCGCTGGCAGGTGAAGATAGAGCAAGACGACGGCACCAGCCGCACCATCGCGCCACGACATGTGGTGATGGCGACCGGGGTAAGCGGCATTCCGCATCGGCCCGATATTAACACGCTGGATAACTTTTCCGGACCGGTGCTTCATTCAAGCCAGTACCGTGATGGCGATGACTGGTCTGGCAAGCGTGCGATTGTGATTGGCACCGGCAATAGCGGCCATGATATATCCCACGACCTTTGCTCAAGCGGGGCCAAGGTGACAATGGTACAGCGCAGCCCGACATTGGTTGTGAATATCGAGCCAAGCGCGCAGTTCCCCTATATTCTCTATGATGAAGACCGTACCACCGAAGAGTGTGATTTCATCACCTCATCGATGCCAACCCCGCTGGTGAAACAGGCGCATCAGCATTACACCCGACGGTCACGCGAGACCGATAAAGAGCTGCTGGACGGACTAACAAAAATCGGGTTTCGTCTCGATTTTGGCGAAGATGATACCGGTTGGCAGTTCAAATATCTGACCCGCGGCGGCGGTTACTATTTCAATGTTGGCTGTTCAAACCTGTTGATTGAAGGCCAGATCGATCTCGTCCAGAACGCCGACATCGACCATTTTGAGGCGGATGGCATGGTGATGAAAGACGGGCGTAAGATCGCCGCCGATATGATCATCCTGGCCACCGGCTATAAACCGCAAGAACAGCTGGTCAGCCAGCTTTTTGGTGCGGATGTCGCCGCACGGGTCGGACCTATTTGGGGATTTGGCGATGGGCTGGAGTTACGCAACATGTATTGTCAGACGGGGCAGCCGGGCCTATGGTTTATCGCGGGAAGCTTTGCCCAATGTCGTATCAACTCGAAATATCTGGCATTCCAGATCAAGGCGATCGAGGACGGGCTGTTGACAGCCAAGCCTGACAAAGCCGCCTAGATAAGGGCTAGCACCAAACAGCCGATTAACCCCTAAAGCAGATCATCTGATCAACCAAGCAAGAGAGACGCCATCATGAAATTTGCAGCCATTAACGGCCTGTCCATCCATTATCGCCATATCGATGCCGGCGCTGGCAAGCCGCTGATCGTTTTTTCCAACTCGCTGGCGACCGATTTCCGTATCTGGCAAGACTGTGTCGATGATTTGGCGGCCGATTATAGCATTCTTCTTTATGACAAACGCGGCCACGGCCTATCCAGCCTTGGCACCCCGCCCTACCAGATCGATGATCACGTCAATGACCTTATTGGGTTGATGGACCATCTTGGGCTATCTGGTGCGCTAATCGTCGGGCTATCGGTCGGTGGACTGATTGCCCAAGGGACCTATCATGCCCGCCCTGATCTGGCCAAAGGTCTGGTCTTGTGCGATACCGCCGCCAAAATTGGTACCGAAACCATGTGGAACGACCGCATTGCCATTGCCCGCGATGGCGGGCTTGAAGCGTTGGTCGATGCCAATATGCAGCGGTGGTTCTCGCCAGCATTTCATCAAAACCGGGCAACCGAGCTTGGCGGGTTTGTGTCGATGTTCACCCGTACGCCGGTGGCCGCCTATATCGGAACTGGCATGGCCATTCGTGACGCCGATTTCCGTGATAAAGCGCCGTCCATTAGCGTGCCGGTTACATGTGTTGTTGGCGATCAAGACGGGGCGACGCCGCCGGAACTGGTCGAAAGCACCGCCAAACTTATACCCGGCGCAACGTTCGAGGTGATCAAAGATGCAGGACACATTCCGTGCGCCGAACAGCCGGAAGCGGTGATTGCGATTATCCGGGCAATGATCGGCAAAATCTAGCCGGCGGGCGGCAACGGCCATTTGTCAGGCTTTGACCTTGCGCCGTGGCTGTGCCGCCAATACCGCGTCGACCGTTGGCCGCGCCCGGATCTCGTCAAGCAATGCGTTCAGCTTTGGCCGACCAGCGCGCATCGCGGTCTTGTCAACGTCCCAGCGGCTCAGCATATAGAGGTAAAAATCGGCCGCGGTCAGCTGATCACCACACAGATACGGGGCCAGCTCTGCCTCCAGATAATCGAACACCAGCGCCTGTTCGGCCTGGGCGCAGGCCCGGATCGACTCATAGGCCGCTTCATCGCCGTAATAATAACAGTGATGCTGGCGGTGATAGGCGGGATAGACCGATGTCGCCAGCAGCGCCATAAACTGGTTATAGCGGTCATATAGCGCGGTACCGGCTGGTGGAGCCAACCGGTCAAACCGGCTGGTGATATGGGCAATAATCGCCATTGTTTCAAAAACCTGATGACCGTCAGGGCAAATCAGTACCGGGATCCGGCCAAGCGGATTGGCGGCGTGAAAATCAGCCTGTTTGACCGCGGCCGGGTCGGGAAACGAAATATCATACGCGACCCCGACCTCGCGTAACAGAAATTCGACAATCAGCGAGCCTGCACCGGCGCGCCCAACAATGTGATAACGGCTCATATCAATCTCCTTGGTTAGGGGGTCTCTCAGGATCGATGGTTTTCATCGGCTGGCATCGTCAAGTCGCATGGACAAAGGGGCCAGTTGGGTTTTCTTCAAGCGGATCAGCGGTAATGTATTATCGCCAATCGCAAGATCATGTTTCAGCCCCATCAGCAATGGATACCATTCGCGCTGCAACGGCGATTTCCAGCGCCATAAAAGCTGGTCAAGTGCGGCCAGTGCCGCCGCGGTGTCTGGCAGGGTAAAGGCTGGTTCAAACCCATAAGGCGCATCAAAAAATCCCGCGACAACGCGAAAGGCGTCCGGCACATCATGCGCGGCCATCACCCGGTCCCACGCCGCATGGCGTGCCGCATCGCTGTCGGCATCGCGGCTTTCCTGCATGATAGCCAACAGCAGCAAATCGGTTTCGATCATGCCGGTCGGGTTTAGCCACAAGGACTGATGGTGTCCGCGCGCCCGCCACGGACCAACAAACAGCCGCCGCGGACAATAATCATTCGCATAGAAATTGTCCCACACCATCACCTCACGCGGGTTCAGCAATCCGGCCGCATCGCTGCCAGGCCGGTGCGCCACGATGTCATCCCCGCAATAGACCAGCCGTACAGAAGGCGCCAAAACCGCCGTCACATCGGCAAGATAGCCGATCGACTGCGGATCATCGGGCTGGATCAGACTGTCGGCATAAATGCGCGGCACCAGCATCACCGGCACCGGCACCGCCGCCGCCAAACGGTTGGCCAAGGTCGCATGGGCAACACCCTCACTGGTAAAGGCCCCGCATCTTGCCGCAAAGTCAGCATCGATATCATCCATCAGCAGGGCAATGCCGGTCGCACCAGCTGCCAAAAGATGACGTGCTTTGGCCAGCAAAAGCACCAGATCGCCCCCAACCGCATCACATCCAGCCGCATCAAATCCAACCGCATCACCCGACTGGCTGGCGTCTGGCCCAAGGCTGGCAAAGTCAAAATCCAGCCCCGGCGCGATACCGGCAACAAGCTCGATCTGAGCGGCGGCGGCGGCTTTGGCAAAGGCGGCAAAGCGGCTTGTCCAGTCAGCATTATAGGGGGTACGCCATTGCCAGCGGTGCAACGCGTCTTCCTTGGGGGCATAAAGATAACCGGTAATGCCAAGCCGCTGCATCTGCTTTAACAATCTGGCGCGCTCATCCCAGGTCAGCAATTTGCCGTAATATCCCTCAATATAGCCTCTGGCCTCTGCCATCATGGCTCCTACTTTATATTGCGCGCGCGGCTATTGTTGTGAGCTGGCTGGCGCCGCGACAGATTTCGGTTCCGCCGCCCGCTGCAATCCGTTATTCTGCGCTTTATTACAACCGATTTTGGGCGGAAAGCAAAAAGCTTTTCCGGTCTAACCGTGATAAATCGAGAGCCGCATGAACATTACCGCGATTGGCGCCCATCCTGATGATCTGGAAATTTTTGCCTATGGGTTTCTGGCAGTGGCTGCCGCTCGCGGCGATCGGTTGACGCTTGGCATTGCCACCGATGGCGCGGCTGGCGGTACCGAACCCGGCCCCGCCCTTGCGGCAAAACGCGCCGCCGAGGCGCGGGACGGGCTGGCTGATCTTGGCGTGCCGGTCGGTCTTGATTTGCCTGATGGGGGGCTGGCCGGTGCCCCGATGGCGCGCGCCCGCATCACCGATTTCATCCGCAGCAGCGCGCCCGATCTGGTGATCACCCATGCGCCTGAGGATTATCACCCTGACCATCGCGCCCTGTCGGCCTTTGTCAGCGAGGCGGCGGGCTTTATCTGTCCGGTATTATATTGCGATACCCTGATGGGGGTTGGCTTTGCGCCTGACTATTATGTCGATATCAGTGCCTATTTTGCCGCCAAACAACAGGCGATCATGGCACATCAAAGCCAAGACCCGACCCGTTTTTGTGCAGCCGCCCAAATTACTAACCGGTTTCGGGCGGCCCAGTGCAATGCGCCGGACGGACATTATGCCGAAGCATACCGGCTGGACAGTCGCTTTCCCTTCACCGATATCCGGGCGATGTTGCCGCCTGCCCCGCCATACCGGCCGTTTTATGTGCCCGG
>JAYOFA010000032.1:10988-15473 GCA_038116935.1 Puniceispirillum sp. (SeqCode)
ATATCCGGGCGATGTTGCCGCCTGCCCCGCCATACCGGCCGTTTTATGTGCCCGGATCAGACGCGCTGATTTGATCGGGTTTGACCAACCGTCCCCCCGATACCGGCATATGACAACCGGTTGTTGCCGGAAAAGATGTCGCTAATCCGGCACAGTGCCGCGCCGCTAGATATGCCATCAATTCTGCCTCGATCATATCGGGCATGATCTCAGCATAGCCATGATCCAGCGCCAGCGCCGGACCAAGATAGTTTTGCAACATCGCAACAAGACAGTGATTATGCCGCCCACCACCGGCAAGCATGATATGCTGCGGCATAACAGGTAGTTGGGCCACCGCATGGGCAATTGATCTGGCGGTAAAATCGGTTAGGCTGGCCATAGCATCGGCCGGCGACAACTCCTGCAATGCCGGCGCGTCAAGACAGGCATGAAACGCCCGCCGATCGAGTGATTTTGGCCAAGAGCGGGTAAAGAACGGGGCGGTCATCCACGCATCAACAAGCGGCTGATCGACCGCGCCGCGGCTTGCCAGCGCCCCGCCCTTGTCGCAGGCGGCACCGCAATGACGGCGCATATAATCATCCAACAGCGCATTGCCGGGGCCGCTGTCAAACCCGATCAAATCATCCCCGCCCGCATAGGCGGTAATATTGGCAACACCGCCAATATTGACCAATACCGCCGGTAACGGTGTCTGCAATGCCGCGAACAAAGCACGATGGTAAACGGGTGCCAGCGGCGCGCCTTGGCCACCGGCTTCAATGTCGGCACGACGCACATCAAAGACAACATCAATACCGGTTAAATTGGCCAGATGCGCGGCATCACCAAGCTGGATTGTCGCAAGCGGGTGCGGCCGGCCGGCGCCATCGGTGCGGGTGGGGTCATGAAAAATGGTTTGCCCATGAAACCCGATCAGATCGATTGTCAGTGCGGTCTTGGCGCGCAACGCATCTACCGCGGCGGCATGATCACTGGCAATCATCCGGTCAAGATTTTGCCGCGATCTGACATCTTCCATATGCGCAATCGGATCGCCAACCGCCCGCCAGATAGCATCGCAGGTTGCTGGCTGATAGGGATAAAATCCGGCCACACCGGTCCGCACAAAACCGGTGCCGTCGGTTTGCAATACCGCCGCATCGATACCGTCAACACTGGTCCCGGACATAAGCCCGATAACTGTCCAGCCTGTCATAGATCTCTTCTCTTTTCATGGCCTGCATTCTATAGTGGCGCGATGACGTCAGGAAAGCGAGACCCAATCACCACCGGCAGCGAAGAATTGGCAACCGAAGGGGTGCCACCAGCCAGCGAGCATGTCGACAAGCTGCCGCCAGCTGCCGCGCTGGCGCTGATGCTTGATCGGCAGGAAAACGCGATCACCGCGGTGCGCGCCGCGTTAAACCAGATTGAAACCGCGGCTATCGCGGCGCATGACCGGCTTGCCAACCGGCCCGGCGGGCGTTTGATTTATGTCGGGGCCGGCACCTCGGCGCGCATTGGCGTACAAGACGGGGTGGAACTGCCGCCCACCTTTAATTGGTCACGCGACCGCTTGGCCTTTCTGGTGGCTGGCGGCTTGCCAGCCTTGACCAGCGCCATCGAAAATGCCGAAGATGACGCTGTCGCCGGTGGCAACGCTGTTGCCGATCACGCCGTTGGCCCCGATGATGTGGTGATTGCTGTTGCCGCCAGCGGTCAGACCGCCTTTACCGTTGGTGCCATGCAGGCGGCGGGGGCGGCCGGCGCGGTATCAATCGGGATTGCCAACAACGCCAACACCGCCTTATTGGCCGCTGCAGATTATCCGATTTTGCTGGCCACCGGCAGCGAGATTATCGCCGGGTCCACCCGTCTCACCGCTGGCACCGCACAAAAAATCTGTCTGAATCTGATCTCAAACATGATCATGATACGGATGGGATATGTCGCCCATGGCATGATGGCCGCGATGGTGCCGACCAACGAAAAATTACGCCGCCGACGCCAGCAGATAGACGCGATCCTAAACACCGATCAGCACTGATTTCAGCCTGCAGCCCTGCCGGTCAGATCCGGCACAAGCAGCGCTTGCCCGGTTTCTGCCAGCGCCAAAAACCGTAACAAGTCATCGCGCGCCACCGCCACACAGCCCGCCGTTGCGGTCTTGCCGGGCGCGATACAATGCAGAAAAATCGCACTGCCTCGCCCGGCCACCGGCGGCGCATCATTATAGCCAAGCATCACAACAAGATCATACGCCCCGTCATCACGCCACATGGTTTCATGGCTCGCAGTAAATGGCATGGTCACATGACAATTATAAGCGGGGCTGGCCGGGTCATCACACCATCCGCATGACGGCGTGATTGGCGTTTTGGGAAGACAACATACCGGCTGGCCAACCCTGTCCTGTCGAAAATAGAGATGACGCAACAGCCAGCGTCCAACCGGCGTGGCCCGATCTCCCTCGCGCTTTTGCGAGGCTGCAATCAGCCCGGCCTTGCCGATGATCGCGCGCGCCCTGACAGCATGGCCGTCAATGCCGCCACCAGCAAGGCTAAAGCCACCATCAGCATCGCGGTGCAATTGCCAGTCCGGCATGGCCTGTTACCCCTCACAATCCTCACCGCCAGCATAGACTGGCCAGCACCGGCAGGGAATAGGTCTTTTACCGGGCGATAAGCTCGGCTAGCATAATCAGGTGTCACTGGTCTCAGGATGGAACCCATGCCAATTTTGTCGACGTCTGATGCACGCCAAATGTTTAGCGCCTATCACGATCGGCGGATGCTACGCATTTTGCTTCTTGGGGTGATGAGCGGCTTTCCATGGGTGCTGATCGGGTCGGCGCTAACCCTGTGGCTGAAGGAAGATGGGTTAAGCCGGTCGGCGGTTGGCTGGGCGGGGCTGATTTTCAGCATTTACGCGGTAAATTTTTTATGGGCGCCGGTGATCGACCGACTCACCATTCCGTATCTTGGGGAACGTATCGGCCAACGCAAAGCCTGGATTATCTGCTTTCAGGCGGTCATTCTGGTCGCGCTGATTGGCTGGAGCCTGTTGCGACCAGCCGACAATATCTGGCTGGTGATGGCGATCGGGCTTGCCATTGCCGCGGCCTCGGCGTCACAGGATATCACCATCGATGCGTTGCGGATCGAGCAGATTGACGCCAGCGAGACAACCGCGATGGCGGCCGGTGCCTCGGTCCATGTTGTTGGCTGGTGGAGTGGCTATAAAATTGGCGGCATCGTTGCCTTGGTATCGGCCGACTGGCTGCAGAATGCGGGCTTTGCAAATTACTGGCAGCTTAGCTTTATCGGCCTTGGGCTGATCGTGCTGGCGACCAATATCGGGCTGCTATTCATTCCCGAGGCCAGCCCGTACGCCCGCCAGCAAGCGCAAAAAGACGCCCAGTCACAGCTTGCGGCAAAATTTGGCGCCACCAGCCCGGCCGGACAATTGGTAGGCTTTCTTGGCAGCACGGTCTGGACCCCGCTTGTCAGCTTTTTCCGGAAAAATGGGGTCGCTGTCGGGGCCGGCATTCTAGCCTTTGTTCTGCTGTTCAAAATCGGCGAGGCCTTTATGGGGAAAATGTCGCTGGTCTTTTATGCCGAATTAGGATTTTCCAAATCGGATATCGCGCTCTATTCCAAAGGCGTTGGCTGGATCACCACCGTTGCCTTTACCCTGCTTGGCGGCATGTTGGCCATCCGGTCCGGGGCGGTGCGGGCGTTGTTTGTTGCTGGCATTGCCATGGCCGCGACCAATCTTTTGTTCACTCTTCTGGCCTGGACCGGAAAATCGGAATGGCTGTTTGCGCTGGCGGTATTGCTTGATGATATCGCCGCCGCCTTTGCCACGGTCGCTTTCGTGACCTTCATATCACTGCTTGTCGACCGCACCTATACGGCAACGCAATATGCATTGCTGGCATCGATCGGCACCATTGGTCGTACCAGTTTGGCCGCGTCATCCGGCGCTATGGTCGACTGGCTTGACGGAGATTGGGGCTTGTTTTTCGTCATAACGGCATTGATGGTGCTGCCCTCATTGGCCCTGCTGTGGGGATTGCGCCACCGGATCCGGCTTGTCGGCACAACTGCGCCAGATAAGGCTTAAAAACACGTGATCATTACGCCACCGGCCGCCGCCAGGCGGTGACCGGCCCCGCCACCGCTGCAATGCGGTCAATCGCCTGGTCCAGCGGTTCGGCCGCCACCGCCATATGATACGCATTGGCATGAAGCAGCCTGTCTGGATCAAGCATTATACCAACATGCCCGCGCCAGAATATCAGATCACCCCGTTGCAAATTACCCCGTTGCAAATTACCGGGGCCAGCAATTTCTGTCCCGATGTCATTCTGTGGTCCGGAATCGCGCGGCACACGCACGCCACCCGCCGCCAGCGCCAACTGCACAAGGGCCGAACAATCAAGGCCAAAAACACTGCGGCCGCCCCATTTATAGGGGCTGGCAATCAGCGTTTCGGCGA
>JAYOFA010000033.1:0-15008 GCA_038116935.1 Puniceispirillum sp. (SeqCode)
CTAATAGCTTCAATAGGGCAATTTCTATGGCTTCCACACATATTTTTGGATCGCCTAACTTTATCCATCTCCGCGCACCTTTCGCGTCATTTGCAACCAAAAATATTGTATCTTCATTTTGACTTTCTATTTTGACAAAGAGGAGCCTGTTTCTCCGCGCCTTGTGTTGATCAATAATATGCGCCATGACCTGTTTTTTGGCTGGTCGATTGTGTTCATCACAAATATTTTCTAAATTTAGGCAGTCAAAATTGAGTGACTTTTCTATAATCCACCTCTCGGCTCTCTTTAAGGCAGCTGCGTCATCAGCTCCATAAAGGTGGTTTGCTATTGATTTTGTTGAGTAAAAAATGCCTGAGCGTAAATCCACTAAGTGTCTCTTGTCGTAAAATGTGAGAATTTCAGTTTGTTATAGTCGTTTATTAATTTAAGTCAAAACATAAATAAAAATATTCAAAAAATACATTTTAAGACAAACCATATTTGTTTTAGTTGGTTGTAATCGAACTTTGCTAACGGTAGTTTGACTCGGATTGGAGAGCGGATAGTTCCCCGACCCCCACATATCGCATTACGGTGTCAACCTTGCTCCACCCAACCTTTGCCATTATCTGTCCGATGCTTGCGCCGCTATCTAGTAAGTCCTGAGCTGCTCCGATCCGCGTTGAGTGCCCACTGATTTGTTTTGGGTCTAAGTCGGCTTTAACCGCGATTGACTTGAACACGCGGCTTATCTGTCCGGGGTCCATGGCAGGGTTAAGCCTATTGCCTGTAATCCCCCTCAACAGGTAGCCATCACCAATTCCAGCTGCATCAATCCAATGTTTCACCGCAAATGTGGTCTCAAAATCCAACGCCAGCAAAACGCCCTCTCGTGTCTGGTCTGTCTTTGACTGGCGCAGCAGGATTACGCCTTGCCCGTCGCCACACAGCGTGAAATCCTCCACTCTCAGTGAGGTAAGTTCTGACCTCTTTCGAAGCGTGGTGTATGCGAGGAGGAGGATCATTTTGTCTCTGGTGCCGCGCAAATCATCGCCGCAGACACGCAGCATTTTATCCAACATGTGTCTGTTAATTGGTCGCGCCTGTTTAAAACGCGTGCCTACTTTGCGGTTTATTTTGCGTATTGCGATTTTTACCTCTGGGTGTTTGGTGGGGTCTTTAAAATGGCCGTAACGGTGGATGGCGCTAATCGACGCACACTTCCTCCTGATTGTTGAGGCGCGGTTATTTCCTGCGTCAGCTAAATAAAGCAGGAATTCAGAGACGACAAAGGGGTCTGCCGGGAGAGGGCAGGCCCCTCTGTTCATGCAGAAGCTGATCCACTCGCTGAAGTCAGCGCGATACGCGCGGATCGTGTTTGGCGCGTATGCATCGTTAATGTGATCAAGTATTGAATACAGCGTTTCTTCATGTAAACTTATCATGTTAATTCCACTTAAAATGATTTAATATAAATCATAATAAAGGTAAAATAAATTGATTACAAGTGGGCAAATAAGGGCAGGTCGTGCCCTGTTGCGTTGGAGTTCAGGGGATTTGGCGCGGCACAGTGGTGTCGGGACGGCAACAATACAGCGCATGGAGGTTATGGATGGCGTGCCGTCCGGACAGGTGCGCACGATAGAGGCTCTGCGCTCTGCGCTTGAGGATGCTGGCGTTGAGTTTGTTGGGAGCCCAAATGATCGCCCAGGCGTGCGCCTGAAGCTCGTGGGTGACAGATGAGTAAAAGCAAGATAACCCAAAAGTCTGAGGTAAGTACGCTGCTCGGCGTAAAGCCTGTTCTTCCTGGCGAAAATGCTGAGGAATACGCCGCCGGTCTCGCGGCGCTAATCGCAGAGCTTGACGCCAAGACTGTGCTTCAGATTTACCTTGCAGAGAAGATTTACGACTGCCTGTGGTGGATTAGGCGCTACGAGGCGCAGAAGCGCATGGTGATGATCGCGATGATGGCAGAGATAGTTCAGGATCACTATCCTGCAAAAGGCACGATAGACGCAGTTGAGCTCCGCGAGGCACTCATCAGCGAGGCCGTGACAGCGGAGATGATTGAGGCGTTACATGGCATGGGCTACACGATAGAGAGCCTGAAGCAGCATGCAATGACGCGGAAGGCGCGTGAGATCCGCGCTCTCGACGAGCAGATTGCGCTGCAGGCGAAGATACTTGCCGGTTTTCAGGCGTCGTACGAGGTTGCCGCGAACCGCAAGCTCAATATCGAGCGCATGAAGCTTCAAAACGAGATGCTTCGCCGTGATGTCGAGGCGATTGATGTGAAGCCTCTGAACAAAAAGTCATGACCAGTATCGCGCAGCGGCGCGCCAACAGAAGAAACGCCCTCAAATCCACTGGTCCCAAAACCACAAAAGGCAAGTTTCGCGCGTCGCTCAACGCCGTGTCACACGGCCTGTCTGCGCCTGCAGATCCCGTTTGGCGTGAAGCCAAGCTGTCTGCGATAAAAGTCGCATTAAAAAGCGAGGGGTTTGACGACACTGATTTGGGGCGCATCGCCGAGACGATATTAGAGTTTGAGCGCAATATTAACCATCAGCGCGAGATTTTTGCGACACGCCATGCAGGTGATGCCGAGGGCGCAGGCGAGAGCGTTGATCTTGAGAATGAGGCAGGGCTCACCGATGAGATAGATGAGATGCTGATGATTGATGAGCGTCACGGCGGGCCAGACGAAGATGAGCGCGCTTGGCTAATCGAGGCGCAGACATTCATGAGGCGGCAGCAGCGCATAAACCACGCAAGAGCAGAGCGCAACGCGGTGGAAGAGATTGTGAGGGCAGACCGGTACATGCGCAGAGCTGCAAACCAACTCGTGAAGGCGCTGAAGGCATCAATGAAAGGGCTCTAGCGGTTGCTTGAGTTCACGCTTTTCTCTGGCGCGCCTTTTGATCTTAGCTTGCGGCCTCAATTGTCGACAGCGGCGATGAGGGGGCACGATAAGCGTGAGACATGATGCGAGGATTTATTTATGGTGAAACTTATTTCGCATATCAGCAGCTAGCCATTTACCCGGCTCTATCCCGCCTCTGCCTCTCTTCTGCCGCGCATCGCGCTTGCTATCAGAACATAAACAACGCCGATCATGCCGCCGACCACTGCCGCCAGCGCCAGCATCAGCATGCGCTTGCTCTTATACTGGAAACTTGTCGCCTCGATGGAAAGGATTGCGGCGCTAAATTCACTAGGCTTCCCGAGAGGCGTATCAGCAAACAGACGCTCTGCGCGCTGAAGCGTCTTATCCTGCTCAACCGCGCGCTTTTTCTGCTCCAGCTCCAGCAGCCCGCTGGCAAAGGCGCGTTTGTCCTTGCGCGATGAGATGAGCTCTATCTCTTTCTCAATCGCCTCATACCCGCGCAGATAGAAAGGCGCGTCGGTTGTGACGCTTGCCACCACGCCGTTTTGCGCGCCAAAGGTCTGCGCCTCTATCGTGTTCTTTGCCACGCCGAGCTTTCGCGCGATCAGCGCCTGCTCTGAGAGGAATGCGAGCCTGTCAGATGTCTTCCTGTCATAGTCTGCCAAGATGTTAGTGATTTGCGTTGAGAGGTCTTCAAGCTCATAGCTGCGCTTTAGCCCCTTTGTGCGCAGCAATCTCTCGAATCTACGGTTGCTGATTTCCAACACCTCTTTTGTGGCAATGTCATGCAGTTGCTGGAGCGAGGAGAGCCACTTATTTTTGTCATTATATACGATTGACAGCGTCCAGTTGCGCCTTTGCTCCCCTCGCTCCTTCTCGTCAACATTAACCGGCGGTAAAAGCGTAACCTTGCCAGCTAGAGCCCTGAGCGCGAAGTTATATTTGTCATCACTGTCAAACTCCTCCCTGTCAAGCAGCGCTAGATCGTTAAAGATTTTTACCAGTGTATCAGGCTGAATAAGGCGCTCTTTGTATAGCGCCATAAGATCTTCACTCGTGATTTTGAAAAACTCGCGTTTGTTTCGAGAACCATCTTCCTCACTCTTGATTTCGAAAACCTCGAGACTGTTTAGAGCTGAATAATTATCTGCCTGCTTGGACGAGATTGGCTTGATCTCTGTCGTCGCGACAAAGTTCGGCTCAGGGCTGATGAACTGAAAGCCAAAAACACCCAAAACACAAGCGGCGGTTATGGCGATTATCTTCCACTTACCGTCCCAAATCGTCTCGATTAGCTGCAGAAGGTCTATCTCATCGCTCGTCAGTGTCTCATTCATGGCGCTTAGCTCAATTTCTTCAGTTTGTGAAACGCAAATTGATTGCAAAAAATGACTATCACTATGATAGATAAAGGTCACTCAATTTCTGGAATATTAACGCTAAATTTCCAGCACCTCACCTCTAGGTGCTTGATTTTTGTAATAACGATTGTTATAATATGGCTACATTGTAACAGGAGGCTGCAATGATTGCTTTAAAGGTTACCACAGTAGGCTCTTCTGCTGGTGTTGTTTTGCCGAAGGAGGCGCTGGCGAAGCTCAATGTTGCGAAGGGTGACACGCTCTATCTGACGGACGCGCCCGACGGGAGCATGAGGATCACGCCGCAGGACCCTGATTTTGCGCGGCAGATGAAAGCGGCAGAGAGAATAATGCGGCGTGACAGGGATGTTCTCGCGGCGTTAGCGAAATGATATAACAGAGACTACGGATGAACAATCAGGACTGGTTGTGGGTGAGGCAGGATGTCGTCCTCGCCGTTCACAATAATCAAATCGCGCGCCACGGTGGCAGTGAGGGGCTGAGAGACGCAGGAGGGCTTGAGAGCGCGCTTGCGTATCCGCAAAATCTTGCTGCATATGGCGATCCTGGCTTGGCTGAGCTCGCAGCCGGCTATCTCTTCGCTGTTGCGAAGAACCACGCTTTTGTTGACGGCAACAAGCGCACTACTTGGGTGACATGCAATATCTTTATCGAGATTAACGGTGGAGAGCTTGCCTTCGATAAGCTTGAGGCGGTGCGATTTGTCGAGGGCGTCGCTGGCGGTGCGATAGACTATGATGGCGCGCGAGAGTGGATCGCGGCGCGGCTGACAGAGAGCGATCCGCAGGGCGGCTAGTTCGAGCGCAGCATTAAGGTGTCGCTGCCGCGTGACAGAGGAGTTTTAAAGATGAAGTCATTCACCGCGAGTGACGCGAGAAGGCGTTTTGGGCGGTTGCTGGAAACAGCGCGGCGTGAGCCTGTCACGATAACCAAAAACGGTCGCGCCGTGGCGATGATGCTCCCGGCCTCGGATAAAGAGTTGAACGCTGCTGTGGAGGGGTTTCTTGAGGAGCGCTATTGGGGCGAGAGGATCGCTGATGCCGAGCGGGGAGGCTATATCGGGCTTGAGGAGAGTAATCTCATACTGAGCCAAGCTTTGAATGCCAAAGGCTAAGCTCTTCTCCCAAGCTAAAAACTCCTCGTAAGATTGACACCGAAGCACAAGCGGCAGGTGGCAGAAAACTGCCAAGCCTGGGAGATGACCCGCGGCTAAGCGATAGCAAGTCAATGAGAGGATTTGAAGGATGTCTCAGGGCTGATTGTGGCGAATATCGCATCATCTACAGGATTGACACTTGCGGTGCGGTTTTGTTGTTTGCCATTCTCGGTAAACGCAACGATGGACAGGTGTACAAACTGTTTCGGCGCCTCAACAGCTGAAGCTATTAGATGCCTATGTCATAGTCTTAAGTGCGCCGCGCCCTCTGATTTAGAGGGCTTTGACGCATGGAAAAAAATGAAGAGTTAAGATTAAAATGCCAAAACAAACCAAAAAGACAACCATCTACTTTGAGCCAAGTGTGCACGAAGCGCTTCGCATCAAGGCAGCCGAAGAGAGCCGCTCAATGTCTGATGTTATCCATGAGGCGGTAAGTCTTCTCGTCTCAGAGGACGCGGAAGATATTGCGGATTTTGACGCGCGCATTGGCGACCCTAACATTGGATATGATGAGTTCGTTCATGGTCTAAAAGCCGACGGCATCATATAAAATTGACGCCAAGCCGTCGTTTAAGCGAGCCTTCAAGGCGATGCTGCGGCGCGAAGTGCTGACTATCTTGGACGGTATCAGCAATCTAAACGACAATCCGTTTCCTCCACAATCCATGACGCTAAACGGCAGGGAAGGTTGGCAGTTGCGCGTGGGTAGTTATCGCGTGATATACACAGTAAGTTCCTCCGACATAACGCTTTTCGTTGTCAAGGTTGCACATCGCAAAAACATCTGCAGATAATTTTTTACAAAACGAAGCCAATTTCGAGTTGAAAAATAGATGCATGATAAAGCCAGTTATCACACAGTGTTGCAGGTCATGAAATGCAACAAAGATGAGCGTTAAAACAATTGATGACAATGTAACGCCGATTGTTGGCTGATTTTAGGATTTTGTACGCGTGGAAAGCGGAATTACGGTGCTCGCCGCCCGAATGCTGCGACTGTTATAAAACACATCGCTTGATGTCTTGTCACTTGCAACGCCGTTACAAACCTGACGGACTATTTCGAAAAGCTTTTTATGATCGTCAACCGCGATCGCGTCAACGGCGGCATCTAACAACGCCTTCGAATAGTCACCCGACAGGCTGCTATCATCCGTTTTCATAATGCGCGGATGGGCTGTCCCGGTCAGATTGTCGCTGTAGGATAATTCCTCAAACATCTTCTCACCCGGGCGAAGGCCGGTGACGCGGATTGCAATCTCACCCGCGCCAGCCTTTCTTTCAGACTCCAGTATCGGCTTTTTGCCCAACAGGGTGATCATCTTTTTGGCAAGATCCAAAATCTTCACCGGCTTGCCCATATCCAGAACAAAAATATCGCCGCCCTTGGCCATTGATCCCGCTTGGATAACCAATTGTGCCGCCTCGGGGATCGTCATAAAATAGCGGATCACATCCGCATGCGTCACGGTTACCGGCCCGCCGGCGGCAATCTGCTGTTTGAAGAGCGGCACCACCGACCCCGACGACCCCAACACATTCCCAAACCGGACAATCGCAAATTTTGTGGTGCTTTGTATGCTGGCAAAGTCTTTGCACACCAGCTCGGCAAGCCGTTTCGACGCGCCCATAAAATTCGTCGGGTTAACCGCCTTATCGGTCGAGACAAGGATAAAATGCTTCACCTGTGCCGCCACCGCAGCCGCGGCCGTGTTCCGTGTGCCAAAAACATTATTGGCAATACATTGCATAACATTCTGTTCCATCAGCGGCACATGCTTATAGGCGGCGGCGTGGTAGATGCTATCAATCGCGAACTTGCCAAGAACCTTGGTGACAAAGGGCTGATCTTGCACCGAACCGATAAGCGGCGTGATCGCAAGCAATGGGTACGTTTTCTCTAACTCCTGAAGCAGGCTGTAGATCGCAAATTCCGAGATATCCAATACCACCATATGTGCTGGCGCCTGCGCCGAAATTTGGCGGCATAATTCACTGCCGATTGAGCCGCCAGCCCCAGTCACCAAAACGGTTTTGCCGGTGATGGTTTTGCCCAGTAATTGCGGGTCGGGTTCGGCGGGATCTCGGCCAAGCAAATCGACAATATCGATATCGCGTAATTCGGTGATATCTGCCGTGCCGGCAATCAGGCTTGTCAGATCGGGGATCGATTTGACCTTGACCGGAGTTTCGGTCAACAGGTCAAAAATCCGCTGATGCACATCAAATGGCACGGTTGGTATCGCGAGAAGGATCGTGTCGATCTCATAAAGGGTTAATTTTTTGCGGGCGGCATCAAATCCCTCAATTTTTATGCCGCCAAGACTTTGCCCGTGCAATTTTGGGTTGTCGTCAATGATCTGGCAAACACGATACTGGCTGTTCCATTTGAGCGCCTCAACAAGCTGGCGGCCGGCCATGCCAGCACCGTAAATCGCGATATTTTTACGCGCAGCACGGTTGATATTCTGGCCAATCGCGCGAATGAAAAAGCGCAGGCTTGCGATACCAACAACCGAAAAGGCCGCCTGAATAAACGGCACCGAACGGGGGATTTGCAAGCCGCCAAAGCTAATCAGCGCCAACAGTACAAGCGCCGAGGCGGCGGCGGCCACAATAATGGTAACGGCCGTGTCGATGGTGATGTGCCGGGTAAAGGCGTTATAAAAGCCGCGCACAAAGAACAACGCCATGCTGCAGATAAAGGCAACCGCACAGGCAATATAGCTATCAATTTGATGTAAGAAATCATGGCTTTCCAGCCGTGCCGCCAGCGCCAAAAGGACCGATAGCGGAATGACAAAACTGTCAAAACCAAGCAATATCAGGCGCTTTTTCCAGCTTTCAAGCGCGAAAAGCCAGTTCAACATCACTTTAAGAATATTAATGCTCACAGGTACATGTCCCTGTTTATAATCCTGTTAAGATATTTAGCCTATTCAAAGCGCTTATCCAAACGGATTTTTCGGCAAAGAACCCTAGCCCCGTCCAATAAACGGCATTTTGCTGGCCATCACGGTCATGAATTGCACATTGGCGTCAAGTGGCAGGCTGGCCATATGCAGCACCGCATTGGCAACATGCGACACATCCATCACCGCCTCGGCCCGCACCGACCCATCGGCCTGCGGCATGCCAACGGTCATTTTCTGGGCCATTTCGGTCAGCGCATTGCCGATATCGATTTGCGAGGCACAAATATCATAGGGCCGTCCATCAAGCGACAAAGTCTTGGTAAGGCCGGTGATTGCATGTTTGGTACTGGTATACGGCACTGATCCTGGGCGTGGTGCATGCGCCGAAACCGAGCCATTATTGATAATCCGTCCGCCTTGGGGCGATTGGGCGCGCATGGCCTTAAAGGCGGCGCGGGCGCACAAAAATGACCCGGTCAAATTGATCGACACCACATCAAGCCAGGTTTCGACCGGAATTTCGTCAATGGTTTTGGAAAAGGCGCTGATCCCCGCATTGTTGAACAACACGTCAAGCCGGCCCCATGCGGCAAGGGCGGTATCAAACGCCGCCTCAACATCGTCCGGCTTGGCGACATCGCATGGCAGCACCCGCGCATTTTCATGCCCTTCGGCGGTGTCTTTCAGAGCATCAGCGCGGCGCCCGATCAGCCCAACCTTATAGCCATCTGCCAAAAACGCCTTGGCCGTCGCCCGCCCGATGCCGGCACTGGCCCCGGTAATGATAATTGTCTTTGCCATGATAAAACCTCCACCGAGCTGGTTGCCCGCCGATGCGTTGGCCAGCGAACAAATAAAATGAACAAGCGCCACTCTAGCCGAGTTTCACCCAAAACGTCTATCAAACGATGGGCATGGCCGTTGAAAAACATGATTTTTATAGAGTGCCTTTATGATTTTGCGCTATGGATGCAGGCGATAATTATTGGTTTATGCGCGATGCCGACGCATCAGGCGGCATAGACTTTGGCCAAAGGATGCTAAAGGACGATCTTTGGGAACAGCGCTGGCATTTGTAATTCACCCTGACGTCAGGCAGGCACCGACCGCGCGGCCATCAGCCGCGATGTTGGAGGAGGCGTGCCGTCTGGCGGCCGCGATTGGGCTTGTCGTCGCGCATTCTGAAAGCATCGGCCTGTCGGTGATCCGGGCTGGATCATTCTTTGGTAAGGGTGTCACCGCGCGGTTGGCAGATCTAGCTGACGATTATAGCCAAGCCGGCGACCCGCCCGTGGTCATCATCAATGCGGGGCTAAGCCCGGTCCAGCAGCGTAATCTGGAAACTGCAATTGGCGCCAAAGTCATTGACCGGACGCAATTGATTCTCGAAATTTTCGGGGCGCGGGCGCAAACACATGCTGGCCGTCTGCAGGTTGAACTCGCCGCGCTGACATTCCAACGAAGCCGCCTTGTCCGCAGTTGGACGCATCTTGAACGCCAACGTGGCGGTGGTGGTTTTTTAGGTGGTCCAGGCGAACGTCAGATCGAACTTGACCGGCGGATGCTGATGGATCGGGTGTTGCGGATCAAGGCTGACCTGAAAGAGGTGGTCCGCACCCGTGGTTTGCAGCGGGCGAACCGGCTTCGCGGGGAAACGCCGACCGTGGCGCTGATCGGCTATACTAATGCTGGTAAATCAACCTTGTTTAACCGGCTGACCGGGGCTGGCGTGCTGTCCAAAGATATGCTTTTTGCAACGCTTGATCCGACCATGCGTGAATTGTCCTTGCCGCATGGCGGCAGCGCGGTCTTGGCCGATACCGTTGGCTTTATCAGTCAATTGCCGACCGAACTTGTCGAGGCGTTCAAAAGCACGTTGGAAGAGGTGGTTTATGCCGATATTCTGCTTCATGTACATGATGCGGCGTCAGTTCTGGTGGCTGAAGAGGCAGGTGATGTTACCGCGGTGCTGGATGATTTAGGGCTTGATGAAACCGCACAACAGGACAAGATTATCCATGTGCTGAATAAATCTGATGTGATGTCTGCCAACCAGCACGACATGCTGGCCAATTTGTTCCCCGGGGCAATCGCGGTTTCAGCGCTAACCGGCGATGGTATGCCGGCGCTGTTGGCGGCAATTGCGGCACGGATCAATCGCACATCAGCCACCATACGGGTCATGCTGCCGCCCGATGCTGGCGCGGCGCGGGCCTGGCTTTACAGTCATGCGGTAGTGACCGCGTCATCCTTTGATGCGGCGGGGCTGGAAACGCTGGCGGTCACCATCAGCGGTGCCAATAAGGCCCGATTTGAAACCAAATGGCCCGCATTGGTGATAGCGCCGCGCTAGGCCGATAAAGTGTCGTGGTGTTGACACGATATTTTGCTTGGCAGCAGCAGTGGTCTTGTGATTTTGTGTGACCATTGAATGCCTGTCCAAAAAGGAATTAGAAGATGGCTGAACGGATTGTATTTTTGAATGGCGACTATCTTCCCGAAAGCCGCGCCAGCCTGCCTATTTTTGATCGCGGCCTGTTGTTTGCCGATGCGGTTTATGAGGGATTTGGCATTCTTGACGGGCAGATTGTCGATTTTATCTATCACATGGACCGGCTTGAACAATCACTGACCAAACTGAATATCCCGATTACCTTTACCACCGACGGCATGTTTCACGATTTGATGCGGTTGATTGCTGAAAATAATGCTGAAAACGGGTTTTTATATCTTCATATCACCCGCGGGGTTGGCGATCGGGCATTTCCTTATCAGGGTGATTATCAGCCGAATATGTTTGCTTTTACCCAAGGCGAAAAATTCAGCGCTGATGCCCCGCCACCGGTCATTGATCTTGCGACCTATCCAGATTTGCGCTGGGCAAGACGCGACATCAAATCGACCAATCTTTTGGCGCAGGTCATGGCCAAGCATGCCGCCGCCGAGGCCAATGCCTTTGAAGCCTTGATGATCGATGATGATGGCTATGTCACCGAGGCTGGATCATCAAGCTTTTTCTACGTCAAAGACGGCGCGCTGTATGTGCGGCCGGTCAGCAATGAAATTCTGCATGGAATTACGCGGCAGACGATGCTTCGTGTCGCGGCCGAACGGCAGATAAAAATTGTCGAGCGTATCTATCGCCTTGATGAAGTTATGGCGGCCGATGAAGCCTTGATCACCGCCTCATCCATCTATGTGTTGCCGGTCGGCCGGATCGATGGCCAGACCATCGGTGACGGCAAGGCAGGTCCGTTTACATTGGCGTTGCGTGAGGGGTATATCGCCAAGGCGCGGGCTGAATTCTATGTGCCAGAAAACTGATCACATAGCAGACACCAAACCAGATAGTGGGGTAAAGCCGAAAACAAGGGGGCAAGATGGCGAAAGATCACCAGGCTAACCTGTCATCCACGGCCCGTATCTTGGCCGATTTGGCGGCGGTCGCGGCCAAACCGCTGGCCCAAGCGACCGCGATGCCCAAGGATATGTATGCCTCGCCTGACATCCTGGCACTTGAGGTTGAGCGGCTTTTTTACCGTGACTGGATCTGTGCCGGACGAAGTGACGAGGTCGCCGCTGCTAGTGATTATATGAGTTTTGATCTCTGTGACCAGCCGGTGGTGATTGTCCGCCGCGGCGATGGCGGGCTTCATGCGATGGCGAATGTCTGCCGTCATCGGATGATGCGGCTTGTCGAGGGGACCGGCAATGCGCGTAAAATAACCTGCCCCTATCATGCCTGGACCTATAATATGGCTGGCCGGCTTGTTGCCGCGCCTTATATGGATCAAACCGAACATTTTAATAAACAGGAAATTTGCCTGCCAGCAATACGGTGTGAGGAGTTTGAGGGCTGGATTTATCTGTCGCTTAACCCTGATGTGGCGCCGGTGGCCGATATGTTGGCACCACTAACCGAACTTGTCGCGCCCTATGCCATGCAGGCCTATATCACCATTTTTCACGAACAGCATGAATGGGATTGCAACTGGAAATGCCTGACCGATAATTTTATGGAAAGCTATCATTTGCCGGTCGCCCATAAAGGGACGGTCGGCGCGCATTATGTGGTGATGGATACCAGCTTTGACGAACGCGGCAGTTTTGAGCATTTCACCTATCAGCTATTCACCAAATCAGATGGCGCGCCGGTGGGTAATGCGCACCCCGACAACAAAACCCTGACCGGAAAATGGCGCAATATTTCGGTGATGCCAACCGTGTTTCCGGGCCATATGTATGTGCTTGCCCCTGACCATTTATGGTATCTGTGCCTGCAACCCAAAGGCCATGATCGGGTCAGCATCAAATATGGGGCGGCGGTACCACCCGAAGTACTAAACGCGCAAGATGATGTGGATGCTTTTATCGCCCGCACCAAGGCGTTTCTTGACCGGGTGCAGGTTGAAGACCGCGGTGTTGTCGAAGGTATCTTTCAAGGCGCGTTGTCACCGCTTGGCAGCCCGGGGCCGCTAAGCTGGCTTGAACGTGAAAATCACGAATTTACGCAATATTTGGCCCGCCGCCTGTGCGGTGCGACAAATTAGGCGGTAAACTGCGGTCAGCTTTAACCAGCCTTTGGCCGCGCCGCGTAGCGTGTGACCAGATAGACACCGGTTGAGGCCATTAAAAATCCAGTAACGGTAACCACGGTCAGTGGCTCGCCAAAAATAAAAAAGGCGATGATCGCGGTCACCGGCGGCACCAGAAACATCAACGACGTTGTCGCGGCCACACTGTCGCGCTTGATCAAAATCATCAAAATCACATAAGCACCGGTCGATACCGCAAGAACCTGCCATGCGAGGGCAAACATAAAAGCGGGGGCCCACGCGATATGCGGTGTTTCAACGGTTGAAATCAGCATCAGGAAAAACAGGCTTGCTGCCACAGCTTGGATGATATTGCTTTTCATGAGGCTGATCGATCCACCGATCCGCTTTTGCAGCAAGGTGCCCATGGTAATTGAAATCAGCCCAACCACACAGATCATCACCGCAACCGGCGGGGCGGTGACGCCAAGCGATGGCGACAGCACCACAACCACCCCGGCAAAACCAAGCAGAATCCCAGCCCATTGGATCATCAACGGTTTTTCACCAAACAGCAGCATCGCTAATGCCGTGGTCAATAGCGGCTGCATCGAGGCGACCAATGCGGCCAACGCCGCCCCAAGCCCCAGTGACATCGCCAAAAATGTGCTGCCAAGATAAAACCCGTGCAGCAGCAAGCCAACAAGCGCGGTCAGAACCAGCGTGTTTTTAGCAGTGGGGCCTTGTTTTGCGTTTGGTGCCGATGTCGGCTTGCCACGATGACGCCAGACCTGAACGGCAAAGGCGACCCCACTAAAAATCAACGCAACAATGATGAAGCGGGCGGCAAGAAAGGCGAAGGGTGTCGCATATTGCACCCCGGCTTTGCCCGCAACGAAGGCCGATGACCACAAAATGATAAATAAAACTGGAAGAACAAATTGTGCCATCGGCGGCAACAGCTTTCAAAGGGGTCGATTGAGATTTCAGGCAAATGGCACAGTGACCCCTTGCCCGAACTGACACGACAGCATAAACATAAATTTGACGCCGGCTAGTAAAAACAGTCCCGCTTTTTTGTGGGACGTGATGCGGCTGAAAGCATGACGGCCGCATGATAGGAGAGATGGTCAGTGAGGGTTTGCATTACCGGTGCTGCAGGGTTTATTGGCATGCATGTCGCGTTGCGGCTATTGGCCCGCGGTGACAGCGTTGTCGGTATTGATAATCTTAATGATTATTACGATGTCAGCTTGAAAGAGGCGCGGCTTGCCAGATTAGTCGCGCATGCGGAATTTACCTTTATCAAGGCGGATGTGGCCGATCAAGCCGCGATCAGCCGGCTATTCAGCGACCATGCGTTTGACGGGGTGGTGCATCTGGCAGCGCAGGCAGGGGTGCGCTATTCACTTGAAAATCCGCACGCCTATATCGATGCGAATATCCAAGGCTTTATGAATATTCTGGAAGGGTGTCGGCATGCCGGTACCGGCCATCTTGTCTATGCAAGCTCATCCTCGGTCTATGGCGGCAATATCGCCATGCCGTTTAGCGAACATCATAATATCGATCATCCTGTCAGCCTTTATGCCGCGACCAAAAAGGCGAATGAACTGATGGCGCATGCCTATAGCCATCTATTTGGATTGCCGACCACCGGCTTGCGGTTTTTCACCGTTTATGGACCGTGGGGCCGGCCGGATATGGCACTGTTTTTGTTTACCAAGGCGATGCTTCAGGGCAAGCCGATCAACGTTTTCAACAATGGTGATATGGTCCGTGATTTTACCTATATCGACGATATCGTCGAAGGGGTGATCAGGGTGCTTGACAAGCCAGCGACCGCCAGCCCTGCCTTTGACCTGGCCATGCCAGACCCGGCGACCAGTAATGCGCCCTACCGGGTTTTCAATATCGGCAATGGGGCGCCGACACCGTTGATGGCGTATATTCGGGCGCTTGAGGCGGCCCTTGGTGTGACCGCCAAGATGACGATGCTGCCCATGCAGCCCGGTGATGTGCCGGCAACCGCGGCCGACACCAGCGAGTTGGGCGCATGGGTCGGTTTCAGGCCCGATACGCCAGTGCGCGAGGGCGTCAAACGCTTTGCTGACTGGTATCTTGGCCATTACGGGCGAAATCACTGAG
>JAYOFA010000034.1:0-1421 GCA_038116935.1 Puniceispirillum sp. (SeqCode)
CATCGCCAACAGCATCGCAAAAAACAAAGCAAGATCGCTGAACTGTGAGGCGAGATAAATGAATAAAACCTGCCCCAGCGCCATCGCCAACAGCAC
Source organism: Puniceispirillum sp. (SeqCode) (assembly GCA_038116935.1). Lineage (GTDB taxonomy): Bacteria > Pseudomonadota > Alphaproteobacteria > Puniceispirillales > Puniceispirillaceae > UBA3439. Next base: position 97 of record JAYOFA010000034.1, read on the forward strand.
CAGTTTCGGTGAATGGCGATCAATCAACCAGCCGACAGCCATTTGTGAAAATGATGCAACCGCATAGACCACCGAGGCTAAAAGGCCTGTCACCGCAACCGATGTCGACAGGTTGGTCATGGATATTTCAAAATAGCGTGGCACGACAAACGTCATCGCGCCGAAAATGAAGCCGCCGGCCACCGTTGTCAGTGCCATAGCCGCAAGCGCACGCTGCCAATTTGGGGCGAAGGATTCGGCCGCGGCCTGTCGTTTTGCCGTAGATGAGGCGGTTTCGGTTTTCAAGGCGCGCGTAAAGGCAACGCCGTACCCAAGACAAAACAATCCCGGTAAAATAAAACACCAACGCCAATCGCCAACCGTCAGCAAAAGACCGGTTACCAGCGGTGCGGCGGCGACCCCCATATTGCCAAAAACGCCGTTTATGCCAAGCCGGAAGCCAATCCGCCGGTTACTTTTGATCAGCATGGGAATGCCAACCGGATGATAGATGGCGGCAAAAATACCAATGACCGCAATCGCCGCGGTAAGCTGCCAGATGGTTTGGGCCAGCCCTGCCAAAATTGCGGCAAGGCCAATGCCAAAATGGAAAATCACCATCAGCAATGAGCGGGAATAGCGCTCGGCCAATTGCGCGGCCAGCGGCGCAACGCCGCCGAACAGGACAAAGCCTGCCGCCCCATACACAATCATCTGGTCATAGCTGAGCGAGAAATAACGGCCAGCATCATAGGCCGCCTTGGCGAAAATCAGCATGATAAAATGATCAAGAAAATGGCTGATATTCAGATAAATATCAGCAATGCCCTTGGCACGAAACGCAGAGGATGCCCGATCAAACATGACTAAATTCCACAAGTGACACGCCGCGATCTGACAATCCACATGGCGTAAGACAATCAGCTTGACCCGATTTTGTGATCGGCGCAATGCTGTTTATAGGTAGGCGCCGATCATCATATCAGGTCATATCTGGCCTTGGCGCGGCAAATTATGCTATAGGCTTTTTGGCCGGAAACCCGATAGGCCAGTTGTCGATCATATATATGTGCAGGCCTTTCCCTTTAAGTGACAGCAAGTAGCCACCATGCATGATGACTCGCCGGACCAGCCATTGACCGAACATCTTATTGATCAATTCGCCGCCTATTTTGTGATGACGATGCTGGCCTTTCACGGCTACCAATTCGTCAAACGCGAATATCAAAAGAAATCGCGTGAATCCGGATATGCGGGTAACACCCCGGATGTGGCGTCAACATCAAGGAATGGGCGGTGATTACAATCAGCGTTGGTGATGCCGGGCTTTATGCGGTGGCGATTTT
>JAYOFA010000034.1:1521-14428 GCA_038116935.1 Puniceispirillum sp. (SeqCode)
GGTGGCGATTTTGGCCCGTAGTCTGAAGGACGGCTTTCGCGGGGCGTGGCCGTTGGCGGTCGGGGTGGCGATTGGTGATGTGTTTTGGCCGGTTCTGGCGCTGCTGGCGCTTGGCCAGATTTTGGCAGTCCATACCGATATTTTGGTCTGGTTGCGCTATATTGCGGTCGTGGTTTTCGTGGTGATGGGGTGCGGGCTAATGCTGGCACGAAATGACGAGATCAGCGCCCCGCGTCAGCTGACACGTTCGGGGCTTATGGCCGGTTTTGTGGCCGGCTTGATGGTGATCTTTGGCAATCCCAAGGCGATCCTGTTTTATATGGGTATTTTGCCCGGCTTTTTTCCGGTCGGCATGTTGACGGCAGCCGATGTCGCGATGATTGCCACCATTTCGGCAGTGGTCCCCTTTACCGGCAATATAATTCTGGCGATGGCGCTCGATCAGGCCTCACGGTTGCTGCAATCGGGACGTTTGCGCCGCCAGATCAACCGGGCGACCGGACTGGTGCTGATCTTGGTCGGGCTGGCGATTTTGTTCAGTTGATTACAGCTAGACCGCACAGACCATATCTTGGCCACAGCATAGTGGCGATTTAATTTTGCCAGCACAGGTGGGACATTTGGCGATCTGCACCGTCGAGCCGTCATCCCGGGTGATCGATGCGTCGACAAGAGGTGTGTCACATTTCGCACAGCTGGTATTCACCGCCATACCGCATTTATTGCATTCATAGGTGGCCATCGTTCCGTTCTCCAAACCAATCGACTGGCCCGATTGGGGCCATAGCAAAACTGTGCGCCAGTGGCGGCGCGCCTGTCAATCACGCTTTTGCCGGTCAGATTTTGCGCGCGGCAATATTTTGCCGATCAGCACAACGCCAAGCAGGGCCGCCCCACCATACAGCAAAAGATCGGCTAGTTCAGGCATGTGGCAGGCTCCTTTCCGGCAAGATGTCAGCAGCGGGGTGATACGGGCGGCTGGCATCTTCCGCACCGCTCTTTATCAGCCCCGATAACAGGCTAACGGTTTTGGCCCGCGCTTGTCACCCATGAATTCAGAGCGCCGGTTACATCGGATAATGAATCACAGCGGATGGTTTGCCGGTAGGCTAAAGAAAAACCCCCACTTGCCGTTACTACAAGTGAGGGTTCTCATCGGAGGTCATTGCCAGATTGTGTTCGACCGCAATGTCGCGTGGCGGCGTGTGGTCGTGATCCCGGCCAGACCTTGAGAGAACCCTTGCAATTTTCATACCAGAATGACTATCGGCTGCGATGCGGCTGATCAGGCGGCATTGTCATCTACCCATTGACGGGCAGTGTCGACAAATTCGGGGAAAAAATCGGCGATAGTCATGATCGTGAAGCTGGTCATGATCTTGGCGGGTGATTCGCGTTCCAGCAGGAAATTGATCGCAAATTCAACCAAATTCTCTTTGTCGACTCGGTTATCGGCCAATCGTGCAAGGTCTTCATCACTGACGGTGACCTTGTAAATCCATTGTTTTGTGCGGTGCTGTTCTTCGAGATTGAGGACAACGCCAAAATCATCAGGGCCGCGGGTTAATATGGTCAGTCGCATGTAAAACTCGGCTGTCGTCATGGGGTGGTAGCCAAACGCGCCCGGTGACCATGACATGTTTTCGGGCGTTTGGCCAGATCACCCCAACACCGCCGCTAAAACCGCTTGCATCAGGTCGCCCTTTTGGTGCAACAAGACGCGTGATTACCAGAGGAGCACCGGAATGTCTGTTATCGTCAACAGCTGGAATGAATGGGAACCGTTGAAACATGTGATTGTCGGCCGCGCTGACGATTGCCATATCCCGCCCGAGGAACCGGCGCTTGAGGCGAAAGTGCCCGAAGACAGTGACATGCGCGGTCAGTGGGGGCGGCGACCGCAAGAGACAATCGACCGTGCCAATGAACTGCTCGACGGCTTTGCGGCGATGCTCGAAAAGCGGGGTATTACCGTTGACAGGCCAACGCCAATCGATTTTTCACAAGCGGTGACAACGCCTGATTTTCATACCGAAAGCCAGTTTGGCTGTATGCCGCCACGCGATGTGCTGTTGACTGTTGGCAGTGAAATTCTGGAAGCGACGATGTCCTATCGGTGCCGCTGGTTTGAATATCTGTGTTATCGCCCGTTGATGCAGCGTTATTGGGACCAAGATCCGAATTTCCGGCATGAGGCGGCACCGAAACCGCGCCTGACGGACGCCGATTATCATGATGATTATTTGTCTGAAAAAATCGGTGTACAAAAGCGATTGGAATGGACCGCCGAAAAGTTTTTCGTAACCACCGAGGAAGAGCCCCTTTTTGACGCGGCCGATGTGTTGCGTTTTGGGCGTGATTTGGTTGTGCAACATGGTTTTACCACCAATCTGAAAGGCATTGAATGGATCCGGCGGCATTTCCCCGATCACCGTGTTCATGCGGTGAATTTTCCGGGTGATCCCTATCCGATTCATATCGACGCCACCTTTACGCCGTTACGGCCGGGGCTGATTTTGAACAATCCACAACGCCGGTTGCCCGATGAACAGCGCAAGATGTTTAACGATAATGGCTGGGAGATTGTCGATGCGGCACAGCCGGCGCATAACACGCCACCGCCATTATGCTATTCGTCAGTCTGGCTTAGCATGAATGTGCTGGTACTTGATCCGAAAACGGTTTGTGTCGAAAAATCCGAAGTCTATCAGGCAGAACAGATGGACAAGCTAGGCATGGAGGTGATCGAGGTCGATCTTCGCGATGCTTATGCGTTTGGTGGCGGGTTGCATTGTTGCACTGCCGATGTTTATCGTGAAGGCGGGTGCGAGGATTATTTCCCGAAATTGGGCGGCTGATAGGATCGGGCGCGCATTGTCCCTAATGTCAGGAGGCCTTCATGCCAAGCCGTCATATTTTCGCCCGCCACAGTCGCGCTGATTACCCGGTAGCCGTGGCTGGTGACGGCTGTTTTCTGATTGATGCCGACGGCAAGCGCTACCTCGATGCGTCGGGCGGGGCGGCGGTGTCCTGCCTTGGCCATTCCGATCCGGCCATTCGGCAGGCGATCCGTGAGCAGACTGACAAGCTGGCCTTTGCCCATACCGCATTTTTTAGCAATGAACCTGCCGAGGCCTTGGCCGCGCGGCTTGCCGATCTTGCGCCGGACGGGGTCAACCGTGTTTATTTTGTTTCAAGCGGGTCCGAAGCGGTGGAAGCGGCGATCAAGTTGGCGCGCCAATATTTTGTCGAACGTGGCCAGCCCGAGCGGCACCGGATTATCGCCCGGCGACAAAGCTATCATGGCAACACCATTGGGGCGTTAGGCGCCGGCGGCAACCAGTGGCGGCGTCAGCAATTTGAGCCTTTGCTGGCCGCGGCCAGTCTGATCGCCCCGTGCTACCCCTATCGTGACAAGCATGACACTGAAAGCGATGATGCCTATGGTCAGCGCGTCGCCAATGCGTTGGAAGCGGAAATTCTGGCGCTTGGCCCAGATCAAGTGATGGCGTTTATCGCCGAACCGGTGGTTGGCGCCACAGCCGGCGCGGTGCCGGCGGTGCCCGGCTATTTTCGCCGCATCCGTGAAATATGCGACCAGTATGGCGTGCTGCTCATTTTGGACGAGGTGATGTGCGGCATGGGACGGACCGGGTCTTTATTTGCCTGTGCGGCCGATGCGGTGGTGCCCGACATTATCACCATCGCCAAGGGTCTTGGTGCTGGCTATCAGCCGATCGGGGCGATGCTATGTCAAGATTTTATCCATGATACGATTGCCGCCGGATCGGGATTTTTCCAGCATGGTCACACCTATCTTGGGCATCCGATAGCCTGTGCAGGGGCGTTGGCGGTGTTGCAGCGCCTAGTTGATGATGGGCTGGCTGCTGCGGTTTCAGCAAAAGGGACGATGCTTCGCGCCAAGCTGGATGCGGCGTTTGGCCAGCACCCGCATATTGGTGATATTCGCGGGCGTGGGCTGTTTTTGGGGCTGGAACTGGTCGCTGACCGCCATCATAAGGCCAGTTTTGATCCGGCCTTGAATATCGCCGGTGCGCTCAAGGCTGCGGCGATGGCGCATGGCTTGGTCTGCTATCCATCGCAAGGCACCATCGATGGGCGGCATGGTGATCATGTGCTGATTGCGCCCCCTTTTATCATCAGCGAAACAGAAATGGATATGCTGGTGGACCGGCTGGCCAAGGCGGTCGATGTGGCCTGTACATCATAGGTTGTAGGGTCGTGAGCCCGATCGGTTTGGTAAGGGCCGGTTTGGTAAAGCTGGCAGGCTTTGGGCTGACCGACGCTGATCGCAAAATTATACGCAAAAACTGACCAAATTTCGCTTTACAACGGCAGAAATTTCTTTCTAGCCTAATAGAAATGCGCGGGATGCGCCAAAAATGGGAGGTCAAGATGAGTAATAATTATTGGGAACGTCGTTCTTTTTTGAAAACAGGTGCCGCCGCCGCGGGCGGTTTGATGCTTGGCGCCGGCATGTCAAGTCAGGCATGGGCAGCATATCCAGACCGTAATATTGATGTGGTAATTCCAACTGCAGAAGGTGGTGGGGCCGACCGCCTATTTCGTGCATTTGCTTCAGTATGGAAAAAATATTTGAATACGAATTTTGAGCCGGGCTTTTTTCCGGGCGCATCGGGGCGGGTCGGCTATGAGGTCTATATGGGCAAATACAAGCCCGATGCCTATAGTCTGATTTTTGGAAATATGGGTCCGGAAGTCCTGAACTGGGCAGTCAAGAAGCCGAATTTTGACGTGAACGATTATCTTTACTTTGGCCGGGTTGATACCGATCCGGGCGTGGTGTTTGTGGGTGCTGAAAGCAAGTTCAAGAGCATTGACGACATCATCGCTGAAGGCAAAAAGCGTAAGTTGAACGTCGGCACAAGCCGGTTGGCGCATCCGGCATCGATCGGTATTTTGGCGCTTGGTGAACATACGGGCGCGCAGTTTAATCTTGTTCCTCTCAAGGGCGGTAAAAGAACAGTGGCTGGCGCGGTTACACTCGAAATGGACTTCTCTGTCTTGACTTCAGGCTCGGTGATTGCTGCGGGTGACTCTTGTCGGACCCTGCTGGTCTTCAACGACGAAAATGCGGCGGGTGACAAGCTGAACAACGCCCCGACAATGAACAGCTATTTTGGCACCAAATTGCCGCCGATGTTCTCGGCGCGGGCCTTTGGTATTCACAAGGCCGCGGTCGATGCCCATCCAGACCGGTTTGAATTGCTGCAAAAGACATTCAAACAGACCTTTGATGATCCCGGATATAAGGAAGCTTTCCTCAAATCTAAAGGGTTCTGGCCGTATTCAAATTATGGTGGGATCAAGGAATGTGCCGAATTCAAGGCGGCCATGTTGGAACTCGGCGCACGGTATCGTCCGTTTTTAACTGGTAAATAAAATTTATAACTAACGGGGGCGTGCTGTGGCACGCCCTTTTGTTTGTCCCCCCTTCATGTAAATTTTCGGATTATTCTCATGCAGACGAAAGACGCGCATCTGGCTGAAACCGGGCAGGCGCCTGATAAACCTAATATTGCGGGTGAATTGATTATCCCTGTTCTTGGTGTTCTCTTCACGATTTATTATATCGTGACTGTTCTGGACTCGCCATGGACTGCGCAGGTTAATGCATTCATGGTTGGCTCTTTGTTGATCCTGACAGCACTAATATTTTTTATAAAAAAAATACACTCTCTGTGGGGTGGTGTCGCGATACTCGAAATATCCCCATTAGCCGTATCCAATGCCATGCGGTCGAACCAGTTGAGGTTCACCCTATTGATCCTTGCTTATCTCAGTGTCTTAGAGGTAATTGGATTCGTTTTGGCTACAGTACTATTTTTCTTCCTTTCAATGTGCATGCTAGGTGCTGGACGCAGGCCGTTCTTGAAATTGTTGATCGCAATATTCATGTCTTTAATAGGCTATATTGTATTCATTTTGATGTTCCAAACGCGGTTACCCAAAGGGCCTGTTGAAACGATATTGGCAGGGCTGGTGTGATCATGAATGTCGATTTTGCATTTTTTGTTGATCTGTTTTTCCATCAATTTGCGCTGTGGTGGGTGATTATCCCCAGTATTTTCTTGGGGCTTGTGGTTGGAGCCATTCCGGGTTTCAGTGCGGCCAATACCATTATCGTGCTGTTGCCATTCACCTTCTTGATGGATGTCGAGGTCGGGCTGGTCTTTATGATTGCGCTCTATTGCTCGTCGCGGCTTGGTGCCGGAATTCCTGCGATTCTGGTCAACATCCCCGGAACGGCTGGTGCTGCCGCAACCCCGCTTGATGGCTATCCGATGGCCAAACAGGGGCTTGGCCAGCGTGCCCTGTCGATCTCGTTTGTCTCGTCAATTTTTGGCGGGTTGCTGACCACGATTATCGCGCTTGTTACGATGCCATGGCTGGCCCGTGTCGGGTTTTTTATGCACAGCGTCGAAATGGTTGTGGTGATGCTGTTCGGCATATCCTTGATCGCTTCGGTTGCGGCCAAAGACACAATAAAGGGATTTATCGCCGGCTTTTTTGGCCTGATGATCGGGTCGATAGGTGCTGACCATGTCTATGCGACACCGCGCGGCACGATGGGATTCTTGGAACTATATGACGGCGTACCATTGATCCCGGCGCTGGTTGGTTTGTTTGCCATATCCGAGGCTATTATGGTGATCGAATCAGGGTCTTTCTTGTCAAAAGACAGTGTGCAAACCGTCCGCAATGCCAGCTGGTCGGAAACCATTGTCGGCGTCAAACTGACCTTGCGACGCTGGTGGCATGTAACATGGACAAGTCTGATCGGCCTTGTGATTGGCGTGATCCCGGGTGCGGGGGCGGCGATTGCGTCCTTTGTTGCCTATCAGCAATCACGGACCTTTTCAAAAACGCCCGAAGCCTATGGCACCGGCCATGTCGACGGGCTGATTGCGCCGGAGGCAGCGAATAATGGCGTGACCGCCGGCACGTTGATTCCGTTGATGGTGCTTGGTATTCCGGGTGGCGCAACGGCGGCCATCATGATGGTGGTTATGCAATATCAGGGTGTGCCGACCGGCCCCAGATTGTTCATGGAACGGCCCGATCTTGGCTATGGCGTCTTTATGGCGATGTTTGTCACCTATCTGTTGATGTCATTCACCATCCTACCGATGTCACGCTATATGTCGCGGGTCACATTGGTATCGACAACCTATATGTCGCCGATCATTATCGCTTTTACGCTGGTTGGCTCGTTTGTCCCGCGCGAATATATGTTCGATATGTATATGGCGTTTGCCTTTGGCATTTTGGGCTATATCGCCCGCAAGACCGGCTATCATGTCGCGGCGATTCTGATCGGGGTGATTTTGGGGCCGTTGCTTGAACAATATATGTTGCGGGCGCTGAAAATGTCTGACGGTGACGCGATGGTGCTGTTCTCGTCAAACCTTGGTAATGCGTTGTGGCTGGTGCTGGTGGTCACGCTGGTGCTGCCGGTATGGTTGAACAAAAGAAAAACCAAGGGGGCGTCATGACAGACCAGCAGGAAAAACCGGTTGCCAGCCATATCACCGCCGTAGCGCGGCTTGATATTCCGGGTGGTGGTCAGGTTACGGTGGCGAATGGTTTGGCGTTTGTCGGCCATATGGATGCACCCTACGGCACCACGATTATCGATATCAAGGATCCGGCTAATCCAAAAATTTTGAAACAGATTATGCTGGACGATAATCTGTCACATACCCACAAGGTACGGGTGGCTGGCAACATCATGATCACCAATGTCGAGCAGGCCCAGCGCCATTTACTCCGTCGTGGTGAACGCTTGCCCGCAGTGACCGAACAGTTGACGGCCGCGTTGGGCCGCATGCCGCACGATGCTGAAATTGCCGCCGAATTGCGACTTCCCGCAGGAAAACTGGCCGATGTGCGTCGGTTTCTTGCTGATGGCTATCATGACGGTGGGTTTCGGGTCTGGGATATTTCGGACCCGGCCAACCCTGAATTGCTGTCCTATGTGCGGACGCATGGTTTTGGCGTGCATCGGTTCGATATGGACGAAAACTATGCCTATATCTCGACCGAGATGGAGGGCTATATCGGCAATATTCTGGTGATCTATGATTTGGCAGATCCCCGAAACCCGACCGAGGTGTCGCGCTGGCACATGCCTGGCCAGCATCTTGCGGGCGGTGAAACGCCAACATGGACGGGCTATAAAAATCGCCTTCACCATGCGCTTCGCGTTGGAAATGAAATGTGGGCAGCGGTCTGGAATGCTGGGTTTCAGGTGGTCGATGTCAGCGACATTACCGCGCCAAAAACCATCGCCGCGCATAATTACCACCCCCCCTTTCCCGAGCCGACCCATACGGTGTTGCCATGCGAGCAGCTGATTGACGGCCGCCGCATCGCGGTTGTTGTCGATGAAGAGCATGACCATCTTCCAGGTCGCCTTCACGCCTTTTTGTGGGTGTTTGACGTGACTGACTTAGACAATATCCACGCGCTATCGGCATTTGATGTCAGTGAACGTGAATCGCCATGGTCGCGCGAAAAAGGCCGGTTCGGGGCGCATCAATTCCGCGAAAAGCTGGACGGCACGCTGGTTTATGCGACATGGTTTTCCGGCGGTTTGCGCGTAATCGATATCGCCGATCCGTTTTTGCCGCGTGAGGTCGCGCATTATATCCCAGCGCCGCCGGCCGGATTCCCAAGCCCGCAAAGCAATGATGTTGATGTCGACGAAAATGGCTATATCTATCTTCTCGATCGCAATGTCGGGCTGGATATTTTGAAAATGGACAAAACTGCATCTTGATGACAAAGGACAAAGAATGAAAAACGAACATCTTGAAGCGTCGGTTGTTGGCGAAGAACATTGGACCAAAAAGGGCGATGTCGATCTGTTCATGTGGAACAAGTTTCTCGACACGGGTGCGCCGAAAAAAGGCACGCTGTTGTTTGTGCATGGCTCGTCAATGGCCTCACAGCCGACATTTGATCTTCAGGTAGACGGCCGGCCATTCAGTTCGGCAATGAATTATTTTGCCGCCTGCGGTTTTGATACCTGGTGCGTTGATATGGAAGGTTATGGCCGGTCGTCAAAGCATCGTGACATCACCTGCGATATCGCTAACGGTGCCGACGATCTGACTGCGGCTACCGCTTATATCCAACAGCTTCGCGATTGTGGGCCGATCCACCTTTACGGTATTTCATCTGGCGCCTTGCGGGCCGCCGCCTTTGCCGAGCGCCATCCCGAACGGGTGGGGCGCTTGGCGCTGGACGCATTTGTCTGGACCGGGGAGGATAGTCCAACATTGGAAGACCGGCGTAAAAAACTGCCAGAATTCAAGAAAACCAAGCGTCGTCCGGTGGATTATGCCTTTGTGCAATCAATCTTCAACCGTGACCATCCCGACTGTGTCGAACCCAAGGTTGTCGATGCGTTTGCCAAGGCGATTTGCGCGCTTGACGATTCGATGCCGAACGGCACCTATATCGATATGTGCTCGCGTCTGCCGCTGGTTGATCCAGAAAAAATCATCGTGCCGACGATCATCATGCGCGGGCAATATGACGGCATTGCCAGCGTAACCGATTTGCTCAAATTCTTTGCAAAACTGCCTCATAACGACAAACAATTCACGGTGATGGAAGGCATTTCACATGCCAGCTTTCAGCAGAAAAACTACGAGATGGTCTATGATATTCTCGAAGGTTTTCTGGACCGTACGCCGCCGGTTTACAAATAGCCGGTCGGCCGGATTGACCCGTTCAGCACCGGTCGCCACAGTGGCCGGGCTGGCGCGACAACTTCGATTGAAAGGACAAATATTATGAAGCTGGTGACCTTTCGCCATAATGACCGGGTCAAGGCCGGTGTTTTGACGGACAATAATAAACTTATCGTCAAGGATGACGGGCCGGATGCGGCCAATGCCGTGCGCAGCTTGATTGAAAGCGAGGCCGGCATTGCCCCGTGGCAGGGTGGCGAGGCGAGCCTTGATCTGGCTGACGTTACGTTGCTTGCACCGATTCCGGAACCGCGGCGCAATATATTTTGTGTTGGCAAAAACTATTACGCCCATGCCAAGGAATTCAATGATTCAGGGTTTGATTCGTCAACCAAGGAAGAAGTGCCGTCAGTGCCGGTGATTTTCACCAAAGCCACCACCGCGGTTATTGGTCCGGACGCGCCGATCATATCGGCGATGGACCCAACCGATTCGGTTGATTATGAATGCGAACTTTGTTTTGTAATCAGCAAGCGCGCGCACAAGGTCAGCAAAGCAGACACGTTTGATTATATTTTCGGCTATACGATTTTGAATGATGTTACGGCCCGCTATTTGCAGCAACGCCATAATCAGTGGTTTCTTGGCAAAAGCCTTGACAGTTTTGCCCCGCTTGGCCCGTCGATCGTGTCGATTGACGAATTGCCCGATATCACCGGTGCCAGCATTTCCACAAGGGTGAATGGCGAGATGCGACAGCAGGCCCAAATTGCCGACCTGATTTTTGATATCCCAACCTTGATGGAAACATTGACCGCGACAATGACCCTGCTTCCTGGTGATATTGTGGCCACCGGAACGCCGGTTGGGGTTGGCCTTGGCTTTAAGCCGCCAAAATTTCTCAAAGCTGGCGACAGTGTCAGCGTCGCGGTGGACGGTATTGGCACATTGACCAATCCGGTAGTTTGATCGTCACGGTGGCGGGGCCTAAACATTCCAAATCTGTTGACGTTCAGTCCTTTATCGCGTACGTCGCGTCACGTTGTCAGGGGACGGGCCAATGTTGAAAAAAACCGGACTAGTGCTGATCGCGGGTGTGTTGCTTGGCGCTGGCGGCTGTGTGCGTGTTGATAAGACATTTTTTGCGACCGCCAAACAGCAGATGCAGGGCGGCTATACATGGCGTGACCTGAAAAGATGCGAAGCGCTCACCAAAGGGGTGCCGGCAATCAGCTTTAACATTTTTGGGTCTGGTGACCTGATCTGCCATCGTCTGGAAAATGTCATGGCAATGGCAAAGCCGGCAACCAAACAGGTGGCGGTCGCCGCGCGGCCATCATCATCGGCGTTAACCGCGGCAGGGACTGACACGGCGACATTGCACTGGAAATTTGCAACGGCGATAACGTCTTATTGATCGTCGGCAAGGCCTATCGCGGCCTGCGCCGATTGTGCTTGGCCCCTTGTCGGTGATGATGCGTGGTGCGCCGGTAATTTACAGATTTTGCTTTACCTTCCTGTAACGGGAAAGGTTATGGTTTGATACCGGTAACATGGATTATCAAGGAGGCTGGCTTGTCGCGCGTAAAATATGTGATGCTGATTATTGCGACCGTTCTCACATGCGGTATGCTTGGCACCGCGTTCGCGCATAGTGGTGCCACCGGCATTGTCAAAGAGCGGATGGATTTGTTCAAAAGAAACAAAGACAACCTGAAAGCCATCAAGGCGCATATCAGCGATGGTACCATTGATGCGATTATACCGCTGGCTGATGAAATACGCGATTGGGCAGCACGGATGCCCGATTATTTTCCCGCGGGGAGCGATCAAAAGCCATCCGAAGCCGCGCCGGCCATTTGGTCAAATTTTGATGGGTTCAAACAGGCAGCACAAGATAATCAGCGTGCCGCAGAGATGCTTGTCGCCGCGGCAAAATCGGAGGATATGGACGCAGTGATGCGCGGGTTCAAGGCGGTCGCTGCCACATGCAAAAGCTGTCACAATGCGTTCAAACTGGATTAAACCGATGAAACCAGCGCGTTATTCAGTTTCTGGTTTGCTGTTGTTGGCTGTTGCCAGCATGGCCGCTCAGGCCAATGCGTTGGTCGAATTGCGGCCATCCGACCCGGTCTATGTAAAGCTTGGCGAAAAGATTTATCTGGACCAATGCGCCAGTTGTCATGGGGTCAAGCTTGAAGGACAGGATGGGTGGCGCGATAAAAAAGTTGACGGGATGCGGCTGGCCCCGCCGCATGACAAATCGGGGCACACCTGGCACCATCCGGACGACCTATTGTTCAACCTGACCAAATATGGGTTCAAGGCGATGATTGGCCGTGATTACAAGGTCAGCATGCCGGTGTATGAAGATGTGCTGTCAGACCCTGAAATCATTGCCGCCTTGTCTTACATAAAATCGACCTGGCCAGCCGATGTCAGGCAAATTCACGATAAAATAAACGCTGATTACAAGCTGAACAAAGCCATGGAATCGATGGGACAGAAAGCCAAATAGAAGAATTGGTGGAAGATTTGACTATTGATATAATGGGAACAACAGGCGCATTTCTTCACAGTATCTCACTCTAAAATACACTGATCCAAAAACTGTTGATCTAAAGCATCAGTTGGACATTTTTTTCTGTTGTTCTCGTCTAAAAGGTTTTCCGCGGTAACCGGGCAACCTGTCCCTGTGGTCCAACGTCCATTCAAAAAATCCAACTCCTCATAGCCTGCTGTGCCTTCACCTTCCGGATAGGTAAATAAAAAGTATTTCTCTTTTATAATTGTTGGTGATTTGCCTTGCTTAGCCTCCAGAACGAGGTCGCTCCACTCATTATTAGCGTTACGTCGAAAGAACCTATGCCCCTTGAAGAAGGATTAATCGTATTTGAAAAAATTAACGTCTGAGAGTTTGCCAAAGGTTTTGACGTAACCGTCTTCATTTGGAGCATTAAAGTTTTTATCGTCACTTAACGCGCGTGTCTCGCAGCGGAGAGTTAATTCCTCTGCAATCCCTGATGACGTTAGAGCGTAGGCGCCTACCATGGTTAATATTATAAGTTTTTTCACAATTGATAACCTGTATCGCAGTGTTAGAACGTAACTTCATTCCCAACAGTAGATCAATCAAGCGACTGCGCAACAAATTCAGTTTTGTC
>JAYOFA010000035.1:0-14237 GCA_038116935.1 Puniceispirillum sp. (SeqCode)
CTGTCAAACCCATCTTCATACCGCGTGCTGAAAGCGGCTATATCAACCGGCAAAAAGTCACGCAAATCTATCACTTTGCCGGTTACCTTGGCTTGCACCTGCCACATACCTTGCTTGACCTTGCTACGCATTGGCGTGTTCGCATCTAATGTACCAACAGCGAAAAACGGGATTCGGCATTTTTCCTGCAAACACCGCGCAATCATATCCCATGAGTCAGGTGACAAATCACCAGTCTCGGCCAATTCAGCCTCGATAATCTCTGGATCGCTACACCCACATTTACGAGTGGTTGCATTGAACGGCACAGGCCGAAAGCCATTGCCAGTCAGAATTTCTTTGAATGTCGCATCCATGCCTTTGGTGCTGATCATCTCATATTGACGACTACCTTTGGTGATCGTGTTGCCAACCACAATATCGTCTTTTTTCTCGCTACTGCCGCCTTGGACAGATTTTGACATTATCTCTTTCTGGCTTGCTGTGGCCATAGTATCGCCTTGCTGAGCCGACATTTCAGTAGCAGATTTTGCCTCTTTATAGCTCTTTATTTCAGTTTTTTTGGTATCAAACACTTTGGTTGATCCACCGCCTGAGCTTCCTTCAACGGTTTGCACCGCTTGCCGGCCAGCAAATACATAAACCATAAACCCAGCGCTTCCTGACGCGGCAGCTGGCGCATTATCCGCAAACATCGCCTGCAGCATGTTAGATTTTACTGAGACCTTCATCATGGTTTTGATTTGGCGATTTTTCTTATCGACATCCTGTTTTTCAAACAGAATATTCACCATGCTTGCTGCTTGACCCAAAAATTTATCTTTGTCCCGGATGTAGATTTTCAACTGCCCACCGGTCAGACATTCATCGGCATATTGTTCAAACGCCCGCTGAATCGCCTTATTGCGTCCTTCAGCCAGCGCTTCAGGCTTTGGCCCTGATGAGCCAAAACCCGAACTTTTATAGGTCACCGATGATTGCGCGCGGAAGGTCACATTGCTCTCACAAACTGCATAGGCGTTACTGGCCATCACCAAACCAAGCGCGCCGAGCCCCACCGCGGCAAGCCGCTTAGAAATTTTGGTGAATGTCCCTGTGCGTGACATATTTGTTAAGTCCATCATAGCAGCCTCACTTCTGTCATTATCACTATGCAAGCATCTGGACGGTTTTTGCCCGGCGCTTGCCGCAAACCACCTCAAATTCAAAATTTGCTAAATTACTAACTAATAATAAGAGACTAGCGAATGAACACGCTATCGGGCAACTGCAAAGTTCAGCCAATTGACACGCCGTCAGATGACATGGCCAGTACAAGCCGGCAAAAACCGTCCAAAAACACCCATAGCCCAAGCAAGACAATCACGCTTGCAACAAAGCCGGTGGCGGCAGAGGGGTCAAACAGATGCATGACAGGGTTATCAAAATGGTTGCCAGAGGCGCCAAGCAACAGGCAGCACGATATGTTGGCACATTACTATTGTGGGGTATCCTTGGCTTTCTTGGAACCAACCTTGCCCTTACCAGCCTTGCCCGCGCTGCTGATTTATCCCGCGACATGATAAAGCAGCTTGTGGTGCAACATGCCTATGAAACTCGGCATGTAGATGCAGCCTTGGCGCTGGGAATTGCGCGCGTGATGTCGAATTTTGATGCCGGTGCGGTTGGCCCTGCACAGCGCCTTGGCATTTTTCAGCTTGACCCGATCCGGCTTGACAGACCCGATCATAGTCATGACCTTCTTGATCCTGCGATAAACATCAAAATTGGACTTAAAACTCTGGATCGGTTGATCGAAGCCAACAACGGGGATGTGGCAATGGCGCTTGTTGAATTTAACGACGGACACGCGCTTGGCCCTTGGCCTATGTCGCGCGTTGTCAATTATCCGGGTGGTATTGTAGCCAATATTTTTGCCGCACGCGCGGTTTTTGAACGTGAATTGGCAGGCATCGACCAACCCACCATACCGGTAATTGATACGACGCTATATGCAACGGGGTCGCCGGATGATATTTATCCACGATACGAGCCGATGTCGGATCTACCGCGATGGCGTAAAAAGATTGCCACAACCCGTTATTGGCTCGGTGAGGCAGATCGGATACGGCGCGCCGGTGCGTGGTAACGAAAGACCTGTGCCAAGCCAAGGAAAGACACCAACAGCATGCAGTATCAACGCCACACCAAAACTAGTGATATCCGTATCACGTCCGTCAGCAAGCCGGCCATTTGGTCGCGATTGCGGCAGCTTGCCATCATCTGTCACATCGGGCTCATCAGCCTCTTGGGCGGGATAGTGATGCCGTTTCACACAGCAGGTGCCAACAGCACAGCAATTCCTGCCTTTATTGCCCCAAGCAATGCCGCAAGCCTGTCAAGCCGGTGGTTCGCCCGCGAAATAGAGTCAGCGTTTCTGGATTTGGGGTTGCGCCTCACAGATCCGCGCACAGCCACAACCGACATCACCAACCCGGCCTTGGCTGCCGGTTCGACACGCCTCTTTGACCGGCTAAGCGCAGCGCTGGCCGCGCAAAAACAAGCTGGACTGCTGATCGAGACAAGCTTGTCACCAGTTGAAAATGATCGCGTTCTGCCAGCTGTACGGATAACCGCCTTGCCATCAGGCAGGCTTGTCAGCAGCGTTGCCAGCCTTGATGTGGCACAAGATGTCAGCCGCGACGAATTGCGCATTGCCGCCCTGTCGCTGGCGCGGCGCGCGATACGCCATATGCAGGATAACAGCCGCGATTTGGCGTGGTCCAATGGCGCGCCATGGGCTGGCGACGAATATATGGTGACCATGACAATTGAAAATTTTAATGGTTGCCAGCAGAACTATATTCTAGAGGAAATGGAAACCGAATTTCCCGGGTTCGTCGCGATCGATCTGGTTGACGCATCGCAAAGTCATTACGCAAGCTACACTTACCGAACCACCGCGAAACAGCAACGCCTAACCAAATGGCTGCATATATTTTTCATCGAGCATCAGATGGTGCCAGGACAAGATTTCACTATTCTATATCACAACAAGAAACTGCGTTTAATCTTGGAAAATGGTGCCAAATTTGGAACAGTTTGCAGCGCGTCGTGACGCAATGCGATGTCTTGGCGCCAAAGGATTGGTTATGAAACACGTAGATTTTACGCATCGCTGGACAATGCTATTGCTGCTGTTGATCGGACTTACCACCCCGTTATCAGCCAGCCATGCCAATTCCCAAATCGTCGTATTTGATGCCCCCGCCACCGACAGCGGCGCCGTATCGGGACTTGCCAAAACCGCTGCCGATGCGTTTCAGTCACGGCTGAACCAAATGAATTTTATCGTGCTTGATCCTGTCATCTTGTCGCGCAAGGCCGGCATCACCGGCGCCAGCCGTGCCGAGGTGTTGAGCCGCTTGCCTGCAATCCGGTCTCACTATGGCGATGTGCTGATCATTTTTTTGCAATCCCGGCTTCATCTCCCTGCCAACCGGAACGCCTACCTTCAATCGGATGCGACGGTTATATCATCGGCAACAGCAAGCCAGGTTGTATCGTCACATATCGATGGCGACGGATTCTTGCTACCGCGCGATTGTGATGCCGATTGCGCCCAAATATTGGGCACGCGCGCCGCGCGGCAAATCGCCGAAACCTTGGCCATGCGTATTGGCAAATTGATCAGCAGTCCATCTGGCGCGATGGCAGATGCCGGCGATCCGGTCAACAAAGTGCAGATTGACCTAGTCAACTTCAATCAAGCCCAACGAACCCAATTCATCGATTTAATGGTTAATGAATTTCCAGGCTTCTTGAAGATCGTCAATATGCGGCACGCTGGCCCGCATACACGATTTGCCTATTACAGCGAGGCCCCAAATATCAAATTACAAAAATGGATTGACATTAGTCTTCGTGAAATAGGCATCAACCCTGAAGCCGGCGCCGATGTGCTTGTCAAGCCTGGGACCATTCAAATTGTGCTGACCACCACCGGCACCAGCCGTGGCAGCGCCGGAAACCCGCTTAAATATAACTGACCTAATACAAAACTTGGCCAAATGATCCCATAACACTATCAGTGAACTGATAGGAAAATAGGGGACTGATACGATGCTGAGTGACGAGGGTGGCAATCCTCTTGCCGAGGTTGGCCTAGCACTGTCGATGGCCTTCTTCAGCCTGATGATCTTGATGCTGGTGGCTGTTTTGAACAGTGCGCCAACCAATCAACAGATCAAAATGGGCAATGATGGCACCAGCCCAACCAGTGAAAAAATGGATTTGTTTGTTTATAGCGGTGGCCAACTTTACGACAAAGATCTGACCCGGCTTAATATTGCGGCTTTACCTGCAGATCAGAAAATTCTGCTGGCGGTTGACCCCCAGCTAGAATTGTCGGCGGTCCTTGAGATTGTTGGTAAGGTTGGTCATCAAAACCTGCAAATCACCAAGCTCGATGCGGCATGGCAGGCACGTCTGAAAAATAAGGGGGTGCGCCCATGAGGGCGTTGATAGCACGTCTTTATCGGCGCGGCTTGCTGGGTTTTACCGTGATGGCGGTGATGCTGTCCGCGGCTACGCAACAGGCGGCAGCGTACTGGTCAGCCGATCGGATCGAGCAGACGATTATCTCGGAAAGCCTGAAAACAACCTATGTGCGGCCGTCATTGGCCCTCGCGGTAGCTGAAACCGAATCCAATTTCAGACCACATGTTGTCAGCCATGCAGGCGCTGTTGGCATTATGCAAATCATGCCAGCCACCGCTTTTGGCCTTTATAAAACCGGGCGGGCTGCATTGTTTGACCCGCGGACAAATATTCGCATCGGCGTCCGATTCCTGGATCATTTGATCAAAAAATACAATGGACGCATCGATCTTGCCTTATCACATTATAATGGCGGATCAGCGGTGATGAAAAACGGCAGCGCCAGGGTACTGCCTTACACGCGCGACTATGTATCGCGGGTATTGGCACGATCGAGACACTATAAAAATGCCGTGGATAAAAAGGTCTTGGCGGACGCGCGGCTGCATGTTGGGCAGCGCCCGCTTACTGTACAAACATTGACAAAACATGCTAAGCCGAATCGGCAGGCGGCTTTGGCAACGCATATCAATCATGTCGATAAATGGCTGTCGGTTGTAAACGAATTGGCGCCGCGCGGCAGATAGCACAACAAAACCGATGTCCAATATTTCCTATAAATTACTGCACCGCATGACGGTCCAAGATGATGGCCCAAGCCATGAGCTGCTTGATCTGGTAAGAACGATTTTTGATAACACCGTCGCCGACGGACGACCAAGACACAGCGAGCAAGCCCGGCAAAATCTTCTTAAAGTCATTGCCGGTCATAGCTATGCAAAGGTGATATTTCCGTGGTGTCATTTTCTATCGGTTAGCGCCCAAAACGGTGTTGCGCTTTATCATTGGTTTGCCATGTCGCAACCGGTGACAGCGCGCAGCCTTGGACAGGGGCTGCAATCGGCCACCAGCCCCCCGGCTAGCGGCCGCCCCCAAACGATCGCCGAAGCCAGTCATCACAACCAAACATTTGATGTGAACCTGGTTCATATTGCCAAACATTCGGCGCTTCTCGATCTGATCTTGGAAATTATTGGTTATGATCAGCTTGAGGCGTTTTATAACCGCCTCGCCACAGCAAAGAACCGGCACGATGTCACCGTGATATCGAATGACATCTCGCGCGGAATCTATCACTTCCTGAAAAACCATATGGCAACAGCATCAGCGGAAAAAAAAGCCAGATCATTGCGCGATTTCTTAGCGGCGCGCTATGGCGTCGATCACCGCATTAGCGTCAGCGATATTGACGATGAGCTGATTGTTGATTTTTGGATACAGTTCAGCCTTGATGCAGATTCCAAATTTCGACTCTATACCCATTGCGTACAAAACTGGGTGACATTCCGGCACGCCATCCGTGCCGCCACAAGCAACCAGTTCCAGCAGGAAGCCAGCCTTGATGCGCTGAGCGAACAGGGGCAGGCCGCGCTTGACCAGATAGACCAACAGACAGCCAAGACGATGTTTGACGACGCAAGTGACGATGTGCTGATCGGGTCGCAACTTGGTAAAATCAGCCCGGCAGAATTGCAAATGATCAAACTGGTCACCGCCACCGAACATGACCAAATAGCACAGCTGCTAGATTTTGGTGACGATGGGCCAGCCCTGATTGTAACCATCCTGCGTCTGGTTACTTTTGGCCCCGTTCAAGCCCGCCTGATCGAGACGTTGCGCCAGAAAAAAAACCAGACAAACACGATGGACGGCATTGTCGACACTACCGCCTATGACGTGGCGATAGACCAGATCAAACAGCTGCATGACACCATAGAAGGGCTTGCCGAAGCGGCGGCTTTTTCGCTTTACTTGGCACGGTCACCAGCTTTTGTTTATGCCGCCTTGCCGTTGGCCGATGCGACTGAACAAAAAGCGATGCGCGATGTTGGCATAGATGTACGATCGCGCCTCACCGGCCCCGTTGACGAACAGGAATTGGTCGCACAAATCAGTGCCGCCCTTCTTGATACAGCGCCAGATGTCATGCCGCTTTTATTGCATCGCTTGCAGCAGGCCAAAAAGAAATTTCGTCGCAAAGGTCTTGGCAAATTGCCAACCGAAGATGTCGAAACATGGACCGCTGAATTGGCCAATGGCATCGAAATATTGTCACGTCTTGCACCACCATTGAACCGACTGGTCAGCAATAACCCGGCCATCATCACCGCCCAATCCGGTAACCCGTCACTGCAATCCCGCTGCATCGCCGACCGGGACTTATTCTTTGACCACTTCAGACAGATATACGGACAAACGTCATGACCCATCATTCTGACCAACCAACCATCGGCCTTGACGACGCCACAGCGCATTTTGTCACATTGGAAACCTATCGCCAGTTAGACACAAGCCTTGCGGCCCATCAACCTGATACAATGGGGCAACTGACGTTTGGCGACCTATGGGCCGCCGCCACCGCCCCTGACACATATGCCGAGACGATCGCAAAGATCGGCAGCAACGCCAAACAGGCCAGCCGGTTCGCAGCATTGTTACGGTCGATGGCCATTTATACCCAGCCATCCCAAGCCGCCGCCGCCAGTGCACAGATGGACAAACGAACAGGTGAACAATTTGATCTCGAACTAACAGCATCATCACGCCATGACGGCGCCTATTTTCTGATCATCCGCATTCACAAGCTGACAGAAACCACCCCACAACATCTTTATTA
The DNA here is from genome assembly GCA_038116935.1 of Puniceispirillum sp. (SeqCode). GTDB lineage: Bacteria > Pseudomonadota > Alphaproteobacteria > Puniceispirillales > Puniceispirillaceae > UBA3439. The sequence goes on from JAYOFA010000035.1 coordinate 7,256, forward strand.
CTGTCACAATAATAACTATAACTTTATCAGCCTATCGTCGGTTCATAATGGCGTGTCGCAAGTTATGGTCGGCGAGGACAATCCGGTGATTGATGCCTTTAACGACCCAGCGGCGGAGTTCTTCATTAAGTGACATTACCAACCATATGGATCGCCACGACCCGCGGGCCGGTCGAGGTTGTTTCGATTACAGAAGAAGATCCAGACATCCGGTCGGTGCTGTGCCTTTCGGACAGCTTTCAAGAACTGCCGATCAGCCCGCTTTATGATGCTTTTGTGCGACGGCCAACCGGTCTTATTGAACAAATGACGGGGCACCCCTCCTACCGGGTTGATTTGTCAGGCCCGATCACGCAAGGCCATAGCTGGCAGCTGGGTCTGACTGTTATGCATTTATTCCATGCCGAACCTGATAAGTCAGCGGCCATTTCGCCACACGCGATTATGTGGACAACCGGCAAGGTGACCCCGAAAGGCATTGTCCAACCGGTTGGAGAGATCGACAAAAAATGGCAGATAACCCGCGCCACGCTTGACAAAAAGCCGCGTTTTGCCGACCCGGTTCTGGTGATCGCACACCCAGCTAACATCGCCGAAATTCAAGCGATCGAACAAGACGACCCGTCGGAACTGGCGATCACATGGGTGCCGGTAACATCAATCATCGACCTGGCCGCCTATTTTAATTTGACCACCGGCATCGGGGGAACAGCCCCCGTAGTCGAGGGGCGCCGGCCGGTTAAACGCGTACTTGCAGCGGTCGCCATTGGGCTTGCTTGCATGGCGGTGGGCAGCCATCTGGCGATCGGATTTGCGGCCCCTTTGACCCGGCTTGATGCAGAAGGACGCTATCGTGAGCTATTTATGGAACTGCGCGAAATGCGGCAAGACGGCAATTGGCTAGACGTAAATGGCGCATTTTTTTTTGAAAAATATCTTCGCCACCGGGCTAGCGGGCTTGGCGACGATGTGCATATCGAAATACGGCTGATCCCCGGACAAGATGCCCCTTGCGCTGCGCCACGAACCGCCACCATCACCACCAACACCTTGCCTGGCTGGATCAATAATGGCTGCCAACTTCAACTAACGCTTGGCAACAGATCCGACCAGCCCATCGGCGTATGGGCCGCCCTTTACAGCCATCAAGACAATACCGCACCAAACATGATTTTGCGAAACCATGCTGCTTTGCCACCAAAGCAAAGCGTTACCTTGCCAAGTTTTACCATGGACAGCACTATGAAATCTGCGGCAAAAACTCTGCTGGTCATGGCCTCGATGCGGCCCGATTCTGAATTGTTGCCGTGGTTTAACGCGCTGTTATCCACCCCTCGCCCAGCCGCACAAATGATGCGGCGGATTGAAAAATCGGGAACCGGGTTCAGATTTGCCCAAGGTTCAGCCACCGACAATTAAACTTGCTTGCTGTCACTAATATTGTTTTGATAGTTGCAGGGGCTATGTTGAGGGATGAAAAAATGACAGCAAACAGATCAAGGCGGTTCATCCGTCATGCGGCAATGATTGGTTTTTGTGCCTTGGCCTTTACGGCGTGCCAGCAAACCGCCGCGCCGTTACGCGTAACCGAGCCAACTGTCTATGAGACCGGTGGTGAGAGAGTCGCCCGGCGTGGCGAGATCATGCACAGCAATCGGACCAAGGTGAATGGTTCCACCGATCTGGTAACACATGAAATTGAGTTAGCTGGCATTCATGCTGGTTATGGTGCGGCAACCGTGGTCAATATGATTTACCGCAAAATGGACGCGACTGGTAAAAACATCACCCGTCCAAAGGTGATTAGCCATAAATTGTCGGACGGCAAAGTGGTCAATCTTGGCGGTGCGGCTATCGAGATTATTGACCTTAAAACCGACTATATGCGGTTTGTTGTTACACGCGATTTTAACCAAGCCTTGAACCGCTGATCTGGCCTAGCAGCCACCGTCAACCAGCAAGACACGACCGGCTGCCCGGACGCCATCATGGGTGATATTTGCGACAAAGACGCGCCCCCGATCGATCATGTAATCGGCCCGTAAAACACTGTTTGGGCCGATTGGTTTCCCAGTCAGCTGTGCGATTCCATCAACCAGACGCGCATCAACCGATTTGGTGAAAATACGCACCGGCGTATACGCGCCGCTGACACGGTGCTGGGCAACAATTTTGGCAATTACATCCGCCTCGCCCCGACTAGCCGGTTGTTTCAATTGCCGAATCAATGGGGACAGTCCAGCATGATTGGCCTGGCCTTTGCCAGCAGTTGAAACCATTTCGCCAGCCCGATTTAGAACCGCTAAACGCATCCCGAAACAACGGGTCATAACATCATAAAGATAGGCTGATTGTCGCGCGATATCCGGCCAGAAAATTTCCATATCCAGCCCCCCTTTGTTGGCAACCATGTCCAGCGTTTGCTGCCCTTTCAGCACATTGGCTTGGCGGATATGTAAATCTTGTAGCGCGGTTTTCTGCGGGGCCCCTGTTTGTGGCAAGAGTGCTTGCGGTGGGGGTGTTTGCGGTGAGGGCGGCACGGTAATTGGTCGCAAGGCTGGTGCTGTCATGGTTTTCGGTGGTGCTGGTGCCGCTAGACGTGCCAACGCTGTTGGCTTGCGTTGCGCCGGTGATACCGTCAAGTTCTTTACCGCCACTCGGTTTAATTTGGCTGGCTTCACAGTGATGGGTTTTGCGATCATTGGCATGATAGGCGCTGTTGTTTTCTGCGCCGTTTCGGGGACCAGCGGCACCAGGGTCGGCTCTACGGCAGGGGCTGGCTCAGACAACTCTTGTTTGTATGTCGATGGTTGTGACACTGCTTCTTGCGGCGATCGCATCGCTGCCGATACTGGTGGTGGGGCCGGCAACCTGATATTGGTCATGTTAATTCCCACCTCAAGCCGGTCGACAGGCATCTTTGCTACCAAGCTATCAGGTGCCTGTAGCGGGGATGGCTGGTCTGGCATTGCGGCTACTGGATCAGCAGCAATTTTATCAAGACAGTAAAGCCAGACCACTGCTACGACGGCCACCAGATTGAGGGCAGCTGTGGCCTTTTCTGGGCAGATACGCATTTATTGGCCTGCCCGTTCCAAATAAGTAAGCTGCAAGTTTTGGATCAATTCCGACAGCGCCGCTTGGCGATCCCCCGGATTCATGAAAACCGGAGCAGCAACCGTATCCTGCGGTGCCAGCGCATCACGCCCGCTAGACACCGCCTTTGGATCAGCTGGGTAGAGTTCGGAAAACCCACTTGCCAGCAATAGATCAGCTTCGGCTGGCGCCCGACTGACCGTTGGCGACATTGTATTTTGTTTGACCGGATCTGGCGTTTTGCCGGTGACGGCGGCTTGGCTGGCACGATCAATTGGCGATGGTGCGGTTTGGTCAGCTGGTGCGGCAGTGGTAGCAGAGACGCGCTGCAATGGCGCCAGTTTATCAGCGTTAACACCGCCAAGGCCAGCGGCAATTTCCTTCAAATTGCTGTTAATCGACTCACTAATGATCTTTTGGATTTTATCAGCAGTGATTTTTATATCGTCATTTTGTGTGGTAGCCGGTGCGGGCGTTGAGGCCGCTGATTGCGCCAACTTGTCTTCCGGTGCCGGTATCTTTTTAGGCGCAGCAGTTGGGGGTGCTGATGCCACTGTCCGACTGACCATATCGATAGTTGCATCGAGCCAATTGCCAACAGACTGGCCAGGTGCCGCAGTGAATAAATAGCCAATGCTAAGAAACACCACCATGTTAAAAATAAGAAATCGCATAACTTTACCTTTCCGTTCTCTCACAGAGTTTGATGTGCAGATATCAAAACCCCTGACGCTTGCCAGTCACTCCGACCACAACGCGCATTAGCGCCGAAAGGGGCAAGCCAACCACCGATGTCATAAAGGCCATGCTGAACTGGTCAGTCAGGCTGGCAATTACCGTATTGATGGTGTCAATGTTCAGATCACCTGCGGCCAGCTCGCCAATACCGGCGCTGATCCCAAACAAGGTAAAAGTCAAAGCCACTGTGGCAATGCCATTAGCCGCATGAAGGCCAATGTGAAGCCAAACAGACTTTGACTGGCGATCGAGCTGTGCGTCACGGATTTTAGCAGTCGCTATCATCACCGTCAGCACTAGTCCAACCGTCAAGGCTATGAACAATACACCCAACGTATCTTTGGCGGCGGCAAACAGGTCCTTTGGCGCAACCCCAAACAATAGCAGGGTCAAGGCAAGGCCAATTACCACCAGCCCGCCAAGCACCGCCGAAGTGCGAACGCCAAGGCCAAGGTCGACACGCCACATGCCAGAAGACCGCATTTGTTGCGAAACACCGGTCATTTGTCGAGCCGTGACGCCATTAGTTGATCCGTGCTCAAACCAATGCGTTCAAACCAATGAGCGGCGATCGACTTGTCATCTTCAGCCGAGGCATGCGCCAAAAAGGTCAATTCATATTTCGACAGCGCATGTTTGACCCGCGGCGAATAAGTGCTTTTCAACGATTTGTCATTGATCACCATTACCTCTAGATCGGCAAGCCGAGCCGTAGACAGATTGAGCTTGTTCCACCTAGCCTCAACGTCGATCGTGCTATCGAGTAGCGCGGCGATGGCAAGGGCGCGCTCGCGTTCCAGATTTTCCAACGAGCCAGCCATGGCTGATACAGCCGCGCCGCTGGCGATTGCATAGGCTAAGCAAGCAAGGATAATTTTTTTCATCAGTTGATCTCCAAATATTTTATTGCGTGAAAAGGGGCACAGCGTCCGATGGACTGCTGTAGGTTGGGGCTTTCGTCGCCACAGTGAAACTTTGTGCAGCGACATCCTCGGCAAGCGCCATTGCATCTAGAGACAGTAAATGCGCCATATGCCCAAGAAGCTCGGTTTCGATCTCGATTAGCGCCAAATCTGCTTCAGTATCCAGCATCAACTGGCGCAGCATATCGGCCTTGGTTGCACCTCTATTAAGGCCAAGTCGGCTTTGCATACGGTGGTTGGCAATAGCGTCTTTCAGGGCAGAAATGGCCGCCATATTCTTGTCAAAGGCTTTGCTGAAATTGGTTTCCTTGGTCAAAGGTCCAAGCGCGATCTGTTCACGCAATTTACTGCTAATCCCCTCGATCCGTGATTTGGCATCCGCTTGTAATTGCGTGACATCCGACGCCGCTTTTTGCTGGGCTGTGTCGCGTGACAAATTGCGATCAAGGCGTTTCAACAACCCAAGTTTGGTATGTAGCCGTTCGCGTTTCAGATCGATTTGTTGGCCCAGCAATTCAATATAGGTCTTTTTACCAACAATGATCTGGTGCCGTGCTTCAATCTGTTCTTGTTCGTCATAGCGTGACAGGTTCTGTTTTAGCTGGTCAATGGCACTGACCTGATCAGACAGTTGCGTTTCCACGCTAGTCATATTTTGGGCAAGGCCCGACTTGCTAAAATCCTGCTCGATTGCGTCATTCATATGTTTCGGCGGCAATAGCAGAATTTTTTCCGACAATTGTGGACGCCATTGCCGGTCTATTTCTGCAAAAGCGACCGCGGTCTGCATTTGGCTGACACCAACCAACGCAACCGTTGCAATCATGATGGTTCTAAATCCTGACATAAGAGACAATCCTTCTATTCTTGAACTTTGACGGGGCTGGCCGATCAGTTTGTTTGCCAATACCAAGCGCGACGAATCTCGTCCTTGATCTCGCCTTTCGCATTCTGACTGGCAAGTTGGAGCGCGTTTTTATTGCGGGACGCGTTCAACAAGACATGCATGCTGGCAAGAAAAGAGGTTGAGTCCGGATAGAGAAGATCCGCGCCATCGGCGACCTGCTCAAACTGCTCAAGCATGATGCGCGCTTTGGCAAGGTCACCACCTTTGATATAGTTTTGAACGCCCATGGCGATGGCCTTCAACCGCATATCCCGGTCAATGATTGAGCCGGCATCACCAAGCATCAGCTCGCAACTTTCAAATTTTTCGGCACTTGCCAAAAACCGTGACGCATCAGCGCCAGCATCTTTATCAAGCGCAAAGGCGGTCTTACGGCACGCGTCATAATTGGCTTTAACCTGCATATCGGCAAACCGTTCATAGCGATAATCAACCGCCGCCGCCGAGCCTGACATTGTTATGGGCTGGCAGGCAGACAGCGCTACCGGCACTGCCAATACGGCAAGGACGAATTTCAGTTTTGACTTTATATGTTTCATTCTGTTGACTCCGGTGAGATATAAAGATGGCTAGATTGCATTAACGGGCAAAACGGATATGTTCGCCGATGTGGTAGGGATGCTCGCTTTGCAGGCGCACCACCCGTCCCCGATGTGCCACAGACACGTCATAATGAGACAAAGCCCGCACCCGCCGCCGTTCGGGACGCCAGACGGTTTCGCATGTTTCAGCATTCCGATACCGTGATTCAGACAGACCCAATCCTACAGCCGCACCCAATGTGCCAAAGCCAGGCGCATTCGACATTTCATTGCCAATAACAGCGCCGATCAATGAGCCAAGCACCGCATCATGAACCCGTTTGCGGCTGGTCTGACGGTCGGTATGGCAACGCGTTTCAGAGACCTGACGATGCACGATCTTGGTTTCATAAACCGGCTGCACATCAACAACATGGCCGGTGCGGCCGCGCTCATGCGCCCCGGCATCAACCGCGATCGCTGTTGGTAAAATAAGGGTAAACAAAATCGATTTCAGTTGTGTTTTGTTCATCAGAAAATTCCTTTCTGACAACACAATGGAACCATTAGGTGGATTTTTGTACGGGCCGTGTTTTTTTTGAATTGGGTTAGTTTGGCACACCAAACAAACCACAACCGCCAGACAAGGCCAGCTGTTTTAAGAACTGTTACGTCACATCTGACGCAACAATGCCTTAGTCAATGAAGGTGGCAAATTCATCAATCGTTGCCCGCGCCGATAGCACCCTATTGATTGGGGCATCCGTATCTTCAAAGCCGATAGCAACACCACAGGC
>JAYOFA010000036.1:0-14037 GCA_038116935.1 Puniceispirillum sp. (SeqCode)
AGGCGGCGGCGATTGAATACCAGATATAGGCGTTCACAAAATCCGCTTCTTCGACAATATCGGTATGATAGCGCGCCAATTGTGGAATCGCCAAAATGTCTTTGGCGTCAATGCGCGCCTGCAAGGCGTCGTAAACCCGTTTGCGAATATCATCAACGTCCTTGGGCGGCAGGATATCGACGATATCATCAGCCAGATCTTCAGCCGCTTCAATACCGCCAAGCTGCGCCTGCCATGCCCAATATAGCGCATTGGTATAGCTGCGCGGGCGCCCTTTGCCGGCATGTAGCAGCACCGCCATATTATATTGGGCGTCATGGCGGGCATTTTTGGCCTGGATTTCAAACAGTCCCAGCGCTGTCAGGTAGTCCTTGTTTTTGACGGCTGTGACAGCTTTTTTGAAATCGGCGTTCTCAGTTTCGCTTGGCTCATTGGCGATTGCTGGCCACGCCAAGCACAGCGCGGCAACAAAGGCAACAGCACGCGTCATCCATGGGCCGGCTTTGGTCCGGCGCGCGGGCATCAGCGCCCCGCCATCATCACAAGCTGCAAATACAGAACCCGTACTTTGAATTTGGAATCGGGCCGCTGTTCATAGACAACAATGCGCGGCCGATCAGCCTGCTTGCGTTGAAATTCAATCGACATGTTGTCCGGTAGGTAAATGCCATGGTCGGCCAGCGATCCAGCCGGATCCTGCTCAAACACATCACGGAACTGATTATCAATCCAGGTGCGTGCCAACGCCCGCCCCAAAATATCCGGCAGGTTTTGCCGTACATCCTCACGGTCAGTGAAATGGCGTTCCCCATCATAAAGCGAGAAGGGGACGCTGATCTCGGTCCGGCTTTTCGTCGCCGGCTTGCGGGTGACCGCTGGCAAATTTTTCCGCACCGGTACGATGGCTGTACTTGGCTTGTTCGGCATGGCTTACCCCAAATTTCAGCCTGATACTATGATCTATCAAACGACCGGAAACAAGAGAGATTTTAGCTTAAGTGCCCTAAAACTAAATCTAAATTGGTTGTTGCTGCTGATGTATCAGCAGGATTTTTGGCATGCAATTTGCTTGATCCGGGTGGTTATGACGGTAAAGGTAAGCCAATGATTTCGGTTATTCGCAGTGGCATGAACGCCGCCCTCAAGGACTTGGATGTCACGTCCAACAATATTGCCAACGCCCGTACCACGGGGTTCAAGCGGCGTGAGGCCAGCTTTGCCGATCTTTATAATGCGACGGTGCAAAGCGATCCTGGCGCAATGATCGGCAGCGGTGCGCGAAACGCTGAAATCCGGGTCATGCGCGGGCAGGGGACCCTCACCCAAACTGGTGCGGTTCTTGATCTGGCGGTTGAAGGTCAGGGTATGTTCACCTTGCGCGATACCAATAACCCAGTCACACTTTTTTACACGCGCGATGGCGCTTTTTCGGTGGACCTCAATGGTGAAATTGTCAACAAGGACGGCTATCAGGTCTTGTCGTCAACCGGAAACCCGATCCGGGTGCCGCCACGCGCTGATGGTATTCTTACGGCCGATGGTCTTCAGAATTTCGAGGCGTCAACGCTAACCGGCGTGTCGATCCGCTCAGATGGAACCGTCGAGGCAACCTATGGTGCCGACCGTGTCTTTGCGGTTGGCAAGGTTGGCCTTGCTACCTTTGCTGCTGCTGACAGGTTGACACCGATTGGCGCCAATCTGTTCCGGGAAAATAGCCGCTCGGGTGCGGGTGTTTTGGGCGAGGCTGTTGACGGTGGCCGCGGGAAAATTCATTCCGGCGCTTTGGAAATGTCAAATATCGATATGACGCTGGAATTGACCAATATGATCAAAGCCCAGCAGGCCTTTTCTGGATCATCGCGCTTGCTGCAGTCAGAAAGCGATATGGTTCGCAAATTCGTCTAACCTGATCAAGTGATCGATTTTGCCAAATCTGGCTAGGCTAACGTCTTGATTGGTTTTATCGCTACCGTTTGTTCTAGGCCAACCGGCATTATTTTAGCGGCATAATCCAGAAGATTTCACTGATGGCTGTATCGATTGGCTGGTCGAGGAACAAAAACCCTTTGTCATCGACGGTAAGTTCAGTGTCCAATGTGACCACCACGCTGGTTGGGCGGGTGACTGGCCGCGCCAGTTTGATTGCAAGATCGTCAAAATCTGACTGTGCAATCGACACGGATGCCTGGATGACCGCCCGGTCAACCGGTATGTGCAAGTGCCCTATCGGCGTTTGATGACGTTGTCCATCAGGGCGAATGGTCATCATGCAGGACCCGCGTGCAATCGTCAGTAATGACAGTGATACCTGCAACTGTTCGGTGAAATGACTGAAACGAAGGTGATGCTCGGCGGTTTGCACCGCCATTTGAATGGTGTTAATTGTGGTCAGCCCTGGTTTGGTCATGAACACTCAATCGATATGCTGTGATTTGCGTAGGAAATTGCGAAGATTGGAAATGGCCGACTTTTTGATTTGTGAGACCCGGCCGGTCGAGACCTCTAGCACATCGGCAATCTCAAAGACGTTCAGTTCTTCCACATAATAAAGCTGGATCACCAACGCTTCTTTTTGTGGTAATTCACGCAACGCGTCCTTGAGCAAATCCTTCAATTCATGTTGGTTCAGCTTTTCTTCTGGTGAATCCTCGTCCGATGCATACCAGATCGAAAACTGGTCATAAACGCTGTCCAGCGAGTCATGCATATTGGCCTGAAACGCCTGTTCCCACTCTTGCATTTCGCTTGTCGGAATGCCCATTGCGGCACTAATCTCATTGATATCAGGGCGGCGCATCAATCGTGTTTGCAAGTCGGCCACGACGGTGTCGTAGCGCTTTTTCATCTGGATCGTGGTGCGGCACAGATTGGAACTTTTCCGCAGATAGTCGATAATCGCACCCTTGATACGAATGCTGGCATAGGTGGCGAATGTCGCCCCCTCTTTTAGCGTATATTGCTGAGCTGCGTTGACAAGGCCGGTAAAGCCAACCTGCATGACGTCCTCGATTTCGGTGGTATGACGGGTTCGTCCATGAATTTGCCACGCAATTTTACGGACTAGTTCGCTGTGCGATCTTACCAGTTCGTCAACGTCATTTTGCTGGCCAATATAATGGTCTCGTTTTGCTGAAGTCATGTGCGGCCTTCGTCAAAAAACTTGATCCCGTCATGCGCACCACGCGTTGTTTTCAGCAGGTTCATGGCCAAACTGTCAAAGTTCTTGGCGATGGCTGACTGTGGCTGGCTGGCCACGATAGGTTTGCGTTGCACGATTGACCGCCGGATTGCTGTTGATTGGGGTATCATCCCCGCGTAATGCAATTTTACGTCCAAAAAGCGTAACGCAATGTCACGAAATTTTTTGAAGTTGGTTTCGGCGGTTTTGGCGGTCTCGGCCATATTCACCAAAACCGAAAATTCAGAGATGTTTTTTTCGAGATGTGCGGCTTTAACCAGTGCATAAGCATCCAGAAAACTTGTCGGTTCAGCAACCAGAACAATCAGCGCAATATCGGCGGCTGTGACAAAAAATAGCGTGCTGTCAGAGGCACCTGCCGGGCAATCGACAATAAGATAATCAAATTCCGCTTCAAGAGCGGAAATACCTGTAACCATTTGATAGCGCCGTTCATTGCCCAAATTCAGCAATTCGACGAATCCCGAGCCGCCAGCGATAAATTTTACCCCAAAATCCGACGTGCTGACCGTATCCATCATGCTGGCGGTACCGTTCAAAAAATCGGCAACCGTCTTTTTGGGATTTGCCCCCATCACTATATGCGCGTTGGCAAGACCGAAATCGGCATCGAACAACAGCACTTTCTTGCCCATGTTTTGCAAGCTGATGGCCAGATTGACGGCCGTGTTGGTTTTGCCAACACCACCTTTGCCGCTGGTAACTGCGATGGAGATTGCCATTATGACTAACCTACGTGCGGACCGCTGATCGGTCTATTCTGCCGGACGTTAAAATTTTCTTTCAAATATTGCAGCAAGATGGTTTCCGACGCAAACATTGCCGCACCGATTATTGATTTTGTGCCGGACAACATGCCAATCTTGGCGTTGTGTTCGGCAAAGACAGAAAACTCAGCCACTGTTGTTTCGCATTCATCAAGCTTGGTTAGTGTCAAAAGCGGGTCAACGCTGTTAAATCTCTCCAATGTTAACGTGATCATCATGCCGCTTGCGCTTCCCGGGATGGTGGTGACAACACCAACATCCGGTGCGCCAAGATGGGCTTTGATCGCGTTGATTTTAGCACATGCCTCGTCAGGCAGTGCGGTTACATCCAGCACCATCATGTCATAGTCGGTCATTTTGTTGAAATCTTGCACTGGCGTATCAAGGTCAAGCGTGCAGACCGGCATATTCAACAGGCGGCCAAAATGCTGCAACGCGTGGTTGGTCACGGCACTACGGCCATCAAGGCTGGCCAGAACAATTTCCTTGGTTGGATGGGCCTCGCGCAGCATCGCGGCTAATTTAGCCACCATTGTGGTGCGTCCGGTACCGCTGGTGCCGGTGACAAAAATCAACCGTTTGGTGAGAATGGTCTCAGGTGCTGAATGGGCAAGGCGGCGGGCGATAGCTGCCAGAAAGGCCTGTGTACCGGCCGCATAGTCAAGGCCGGCATAGCTGTCTTTTAGATCAACCACCAGCGGTGATGAAAAGCCGGCTTGCTGTAATTGCACGCGCGTTGCGCCGGCCAGTGAGGGGTTGATACCGTCAAGGTCGGTTAACACCAGACCGCCAAGCATGTCATGAATGGCGGCCACATCCCGACGAAGCGCCGATAAATCGGTTTTGTTATGCGCTGTGGTGGGCATGTCTTGATCGGGTTTTGGTCCGGCTTTGCCAACCATCTGGCCGGTAAAGATATCGGTAAAGGCTTTGGGCGCTGCCGGTTTTTTCGGCGCGTCAGTCGTGGCCTCCATGACAATTTGGCCATTGCGTTTGGTGGTTGATACGACCATTGCATCTGGACCAAGCTTTTCCCAGATCTCTTCCATTGCGGTCGCCGTATCTGCGGCATGAACAGTCAAGTTAGGCATGGGTCATCCTCCTTCATTTGGATGAATGTTGGTGCCGAAATCGGTCTCATTCTTTATTTTCCAAGGGTTCGCCAGCATCACCGCTGATCGTGGCAATCACATTCACTTTGCGGTTGTCGGGCAGTTCGGTGAAGCCAAGGACCGGCAAATCGTCAATATGCTGCCGGATAATAGCCGATAGCTGACGCCGGATTTGCGGCGAGACAACCAACACGGCTTGCCGCCCTTCGGCTGATGCTTTTTCACTGGCACCGGCAAGCGCCTTTATCAATCGTTCGGCAAGGCCACTGTCCAGCAATAGGCTGCCATCCTTGCTTTGCTGGCCAATCGAAATCAGCATATGCTCAAGCTCGGATTTCAGGGTGATAACCGGCAAAGGCTGGTTCAGGGGGGCAATCTGCTGGATTAGCAGGCTGGTCAGTCCGGGACGTAATGCCTCGGCCGATTCAACAATGCCCATGTTCCGGCCAGCCATGTTTGCCAGATTTTCCAGAATTTTTCTAAGGTCGCTGATCGGCACACGCTCGGCAAGCAGGGTGCTCAAAATACCCGTCAGCGCATGTAGCGGTACCAATTTTGGAACAACGCTCTCGACGAGGCTTGGTGACGATTGGGCGAGGTTGTCAAGCAGGGCTTGCACATCATCCTGGCCAAGCAGTTCATGGGCAAATTTATACATGATCTGCGAAATATGCGTTGCCAGAACTGATTCCGGTTCAACAACAACATAGCCGTTGCGTTCAGCTTCGGCTTCTTTATGGCGGTCGATCCAAGTCGCATCCATGTTGAAGGTTGGATCCTTGACCTCGAGACCGGTGATTTTGACATTGGTGCTGTCGCTTGGAATGGCCAATTTGCGATCAGGGTAAATTTCATCCTCGCCAACAATCGTTTGCCCAATCCGGACCCTATATTGATTTGCGCCAAGGCTCATATCATCACGAATGCGGACCGGTGGGATGATAAAGCCAAGGCTTCGCGAGACCTGTTTTCTGATCCCGGTAATGCGGTTGACCAATGGCCCGCCTTTGGCTTCATCAACCATACCGATTAAGCCATATCCAAGCTGGATTGATACGGCGGAATTGTCGGCGACATCGCTAATGTCAATTTTTTCAAGATCGGGTTCGGTATCCTCGCCCGGTGTGGCGGTAGCGCCGGCCTGACCGGTTGTTCCGCGCGCGTCGTCATTGGCCTCTGCCGCTTCGCGTTTACGCATCAGCAAGCTGGCAAGGCCGGTCAGGATAGCGGCGGTGATGAACAGCAGGTTCGGCATGCCAGGCATAATCCCGATCAAGGCCAGAACCCCGGCGACCGGCAGCCATGCCCGTGACAAGCCAATCTGCTTGCCAATATGAACTGCCATATCCTCGGTCGATGATACGCGAGTCACAATAATCGCAGTGGCAATCGCCAACATCAATGACGGAATTTGGGCAACCAGCCCATCGCCAACCGACAATAGAATATAGGACTCGGCGGCGTGCGAAAAGCTTAGCCCATGTTGCGCGACACCAATGATTAACCCCCCAATAATATTGATCGCCAGAATCAGAATGCCCGCCACCGCGTCGCCTTTGACGAATTTGGACGCACCATCCATCGCCCCATAAAAATCGGCTTCTTTGGCGATTTCCTCGCGCCGCAGTTTGGCCTCGTCATTGGTCAGAACACCGGCATTAAGGTCGGCATCAATGGCCATCTGCTTGCCAGGCATCGCATCGAGGGTAAAACGCGCTGACACTTCTGATACGCGTCCGGCCCCTTTGGTAATAACCACAAGATTGATAATCACCAAAATGACGAAAACAAATATGCCAACAGCATAATTACCGGCAATAACAAAGGCACCAAAGGCCTCGATCACTTGGCCGGCGGAAGACGTGCCTTGATGCCCTTCGCCAAGAATAATCCGTGTCGAGGCCACATTAAGACCAAGCCGCAGGACGGTCGCGATCAGCAACAGCGTCGGAAAGCTCGAAAAATCGAGCGGGCGATAGGTATGAAGGGCAACCATCAGGACCAATAGCGACACCAGAATGTTGGTCACAAAGAATGTGTCCAGCAAAAAGGCCGGCAGTGGCAAAACCATCATCGCCACCAACACCAAAATGCCAACCGGCATCACTAATGTGGAAAGGGCGCTGCCTGCGCTGCCAAATCCTAATCGTGCCAGTGTCATATTCATGACGCTTGTCCGTTTCGCTGGTTATTACAGCCCAATAATTTGACGCTACCCGAATTTGATGCGTGCCAATGATTTTCAAGCCATTGATTTTTAACAATATTCATAACAGCGTCTCGTTTGTGCCCCATACGGGAAAATATGTTCCGATAGAGCAAGGCAAAATTTGTGCCAAAGCATCAACATGGCGCGGGGGGCGTGGCCTTTACCACTGGGCCGCATCGCGGGGCAAATTGTCCCAAAAGGCTTAATCTTGCTTGGTTTTGGGGGCGCCGCCGCTGCAGTGCGGCAACGATTTTTTGGCCTGATAAAAACATGGTGATCAATGCGGCTGGCGCATGGCCTACGGGGTGCCGCCACCATTGGCATAAAACATGCATGATGTGTCCGCAGGTACCTAAATCCAGACGTAACGGAGCTCAAGATGCGTAAGTTTATGAAAATTGCCCTGACCGCAGGTGTCGCGTCATTGGCGGCGTGTCAGCATGTGACCAGCGCTCAAATGGCGACATCCGGAAGTGGCAAGATGGCGGCGATCGAGGCATCGCAGACACAGACGATTGTAAATTTGAAGGACGTGCTTGACGCTAGTTCGGAAAATATTCCGACCTTGACCGCGGTGGGCTATGCGGTGACGTCATCACAGCCAGGACGCAGCGAGTCACAAAAACGCCTGATGGCGATCCGATCGGCGCGGATGGCGGCGATGCGCGATCTAGCCGAACAGATTCATGGCTTGCAGGTAGACTCGAATACCACGGTGATTGATCTGGTCGTACAAAATGACACGTTCCGCGGCATGGTCAATGGCACTATTCGTGGTGCGCGGACTGTTCGCATCAACCCAACAGGCAGCGATACCTATGAGGTGGTCCTCGAAATTGATCGTGAAACCATCAGCTATCTGCTGACAACCGCCCGGAAAACCGCCTGATTATGCTAAACCGTGTCGTCACAAGCCTGGCCCTGTTGGGGGCGACGGTGATGCCGCTGGCGGCGGCAACGGCAACCGACGCCGTGCGGATGGTTACCGCCACCGGCCGCGCTGTGATTGCGGGACAGGCGACGACGCATGAGGCGAAAACGATGGCCCTTGAAGACGCGCTGTACATGGCGGCGTTGCAAGGTGGGGCAAAAATTGACGGGTTTTCATCAGTGCAAACCGACAGCCGCCTTGATGATCATTTTGTGGTGCGGCCGTCCGGCGACATTATAGATTATCGTATCGTTGGTGAGATGCGTGACGACCTGCATTATGAAGTCACTGTCGAGGCTGCGATTGGCAAGATAACCGCTGGCTGTCATGGCCGCGACGCAGTCAGGATGACGATGTTCGCGCCGGTTATGTCAACCAGCCGCGCCGTACCCGGTTGGCTGTCTACGATGCCGTCAATCATGGTGGTGGATTTGTATCGGACGCTTGGCGCCTTGCCTGATGTGACATTATTTAATCAGGCGGATGTCAGGCTTGATCCGACTAAGCTAACGCGCGACCACCGTTATGATTATGCCGCTCTGACCGATGGTCTGCCGATGATCAATGACGGCGATTTTGCATTTAGTACTGAAATCCGTTTTGCCATGCAGTCAACCGGCACGGGAATCAGCGCCGCCGACCATCTTGACGCGTTGCTAACAACAAAAATATATGCCGGTAGCAAACTGACCCTGCTGGACGAGATCAACGACAATATCACAATCAAACTGGGTGATCGTTTACCAAGTTTGCTGGTTAGCAAGATTTCCAGTATTACCCGCGCTCAGCTAAAAGAAACGCTTCTTGCCGCGACCCGATCGCATGCCCAAACTGTCGCCCAAAGGATGTTATGCGCGCCTTTGCGCGCTGAGCTAACTTGGCGTGATGATCGGTTAGCGATCAAACTTGGGACTGATCAGGGGGTGATGCCAAATCGTTTGGCTGTTATCACTGGGCAAAAAGCGGCATGGTCAATCTTGCGGGTGACCGAGACCGGGCGTGACTATGCGTTTGTTGAACCGCTAAACCGGCGTCGTGAGGCACGGGACCTAAATGGTCAGGTGGCCACATTTCTGGAGATGAAGTGATGCGCTATTTACTACCCCTTTTTATGGCCATTTTGGCCATTGGCCACCCGGTTATCGCCAGTGAACCAATGGTGGTGCTGAATTACGGGGCTGGTCAGGCGATGAGCGGTGAGGCTGCAGACAGCACCCATCCGTTTCGCGTTGACCCGAATTACAGCGTCACGCATGAGGTCGCCCAGAATGAAACATTGGGCCATATCATGCAGCATTACTATGCTGGCAGCGGGCTGAATATGAAATTTGTCGAAATGGCAATCGTCCAGTTCAATCGACATGCGTTTGTGCGGGGTAATCCGCATTTTCTTTATGCTGGCAAAACCTTGCGTCTGCCATCGCTGACCCAAATGCAGGGCCTATTGGTTGGGCAAAAAGATCAAAACAGCAATAGCCAAGATAACGGGCAAAGACGTGATGCGATCTTCTTTTTTGGTGGATAATATAGCCCGGCTAGCCGCGGGCATAATCGCAACAGCGATGGTGATGTCACCGGCACTGGCCGATCGGCCGTTGAGTGGTGCGGTGCTGAAAGACCAGATCGAGGCGTTTCTTGCAGCAAAAGGGTTGGAAGCCGATCCGGCGATTGATGAAGACCGTCAATTTTTGCCATGCCGGTCAAAGCTGGACATCACCCCAATGTTTGGTGACTTCAAGACGGTGCGGATCGCCTGCCCCGATGATGGTGGGTTCAGCCTTGCGGTACGCACGCAAATTCGCCGCGCCGACCGTGCTGTATCACGTGAACATAAAAACGACCCGTTGCCAGAATCACAGCCGATGGTTGTAAAGCTTGGGCGTAGCCTTGGCCGCGGCGCAGTGATAACAGCGGGTGATGTCGTGCTGGCCCCAATGCCGGATGCGCGCTTTACCGGTTATTTTGTTGCCATTGATGATGTTGTTGGGCGCAAAGTTGAACAGAATATGACTGTCAATCAAGTTCTACAAAACCGGCATTTGGCACCCAATTGGATGGTTGTGAAGGATCAAAGCGTGATAATCGAGTCCAAAATAGGGCCTGTCACCGTGGTCAGTAGCGGTATCGCCCTTGGGGACGGCCAGTATGGGGAGTTGTTGAAGGTCAGAAACCAATCGAGTAAACTGGTGGTTGAAGGCCGAATCATTTCCGAAAAAAAAATTGAAATAATCACTAAATAATTCTGTGACTATGTCGTTAGGTAAGCATCGGAGGTCAACTAAAGATGGTTGAAGTTGTAAGAAACACTGTTAATCGGATTGATCAGCGGCGTCCTGCCGAGGCCAATCAGGTTGCACAAAAAGCGAATAACAGCAAGGCGATGCCTGCTAATAGCGGCAGTGACAGTGTCGAGCTGAAATCCGCTGATGTGCAGTCGTCGATCAAGCAGATGGCTTCAGCAGCACCTGTTGATGCGGCAAATGTAGATCGGATTAAGGAAGCGATTAAGCGCGGCGAATATCCGATCGATATTGACCGTATCTCAGAGGCTTTGATGGAAGCCTATATTGAAATGAAGAGTTAAGGTACGGGACGTCCATTTATAATGGGTTCCGAACCTCTAACCGTGGATATTGTGGCGCGCATCGAGCAACAGCTTGATGCGCTAGAGGCGCATGGTATAGCGGCGTCTGATTTTGCCGAAAAATGTCGCGCCCTCGAGTCGCTTTTGGAAGCGCATCACACCGAATTGCTGACCTTGAAAGACCGCGGCGATGATAGCAGCGCTCGTCTGCAGGCTGTGATAAGCCGCATTGCAGCCCTTGAAACGCGGGCGGCTCGATGCGCCGAGATGCCATCGCAGTTTCAAAAATATATTGCCGATAATGACATTTAGACGGCATAGTGCCTTATAGGCGGTTGTAGTGATATCGATTTTTGGGGCTGTGTCGGGATGGATCTTGTTGGTTTTTTGCAAACCCCGGTGGTGATGATCTGTCTGCTGGCGGCGTTACTGCTGGTTATTCTGGCCGGATTTGTTGCCGCCAAGATCATCGCCAATCAACGGATTGTTGACAGCCGGATGGCCATAATCACGCAGAATATGACCGAGATCAAAGAAGCGATCGTGCGCTATAACCTGTCGGTTGAAGCCTTGTCGACAAAGCTCGCCGAACTTGACGGCAAAACCGCGATGCTGGCCGAGGTTTATGACCATAGCCGGCAAGAAATTGCCAATATTGCGCGTAATTTTGGCGGCGAGAGCCAGATGAGCAAGGCGATCGAAATGGCCCGCACCGGCGCCGCCGTTGACGAAATTGTGCTGGCCACCGCGATTGGCCGTGATGAAGCTGAGACAATTGTCAAATTTCACGGCAGGGTGGTTCGGTAATCACCGCACCGTACGCCGCGTAAGGCCACCGCACTTTATCGCTTCTGGATTGGGGCGCGGGTTTATTTACATCGTAAAGACAGTGACCTTGCACGCCAAGATGGTGAATCGTTTACCGCGATAGACCTGTATTTTTCCGGTTTCGCGGTTGATTATGATGAGTTGGGTGTTTGTGTCCAATTCAATCGATTGATCATCGATGCTGGTGATCATCGCAACGCGTTCACTGCTATACCCAATAACCGTCGCCTCGGCGCCAACCTCGGCATCATTCACCACGATCGATTGCAGATCAAAGCTACTGCTGTTGCAGTCATATTTTTCATGACGAAAGCGTTCGGCTGGGCAAGCCGCCAACAGCATGCCAATGCCGCCAAGGCTGATGATCTGGTGCCAGCGCGACGTCATGCCGATCCTTTTGGATCGTCACTGCCGGCCGTTTCACTGTCAGACGGCACGCTGTCCGGCGTCGCCGCCACAGCCTCTTCATGTTCTGCTGCACCACTCTCAGAATCGTTGTCACTAGCGGTGGCCCGCGCATCGTCTGTGGTTGCATCGTCTGTGGTTGTATCGTCTGTGGTTGCATCCTGCGTGGTTACCTCAGACTCCGCGGCGGCGTTGCCTTCAGTGTCGTCAGATCCACCGGCTTGCGGCAATAGATCGCTATCAGTGGGATGTGCCGCAGCGTCGGCCATTTCGGCATTGTCTTGGCTGACATCCGGCCCATCAATCTGATTGCCGTCTCCATCAATATAAATGGCCTTACCCGAAAGCACTAATTTTTGTGCATCTATCGGTTTGGCATCAATGATCGCGCCGGGCAGGAAACGTACGCCGTTCACCTCGCCAGCCTCGGTCATTTGCAAGCGGGCCCAGGCGTTTGCGGTATCATCATCGGCAGCAACCTGATCAGCCTGATCGCTAAATACGCCCTGACCAAGGTCAAGTGTTGCCGGATTGATGTCGGCAATTTTTGTCAGGCTCTGGTTACGGTTGAATTCTTGCAAATTGGCCACACGGTTGCGGAGCAGAAATATCCGGGCCGCGATGATACCCAGCCGGCGTAACTCATTGCCTTCATGATCAAGCGCGGTTTGCATGAACTGGTTCATTTCCTCCAATGGCTTGTCGGTAAATTTTTCGATCAGCGCATTGCGTATCTTAATGGTCTCTGGGGCCAATGAGATTGAGGAACCCGGTCCGGCACCGTCAGGTAGTGAAGCTCGGCTCATTTTTTGTCTCCGTCTCTATTTTGGCATCCTATTTGCAAAATTCACACCAAATCACCTGTTTGTGATCAATAATTTTAACGTCATTTGGGATCGGAATTCCAAGCAAAATGAACAAGATCGGCTCATATCTGGACTTTCATGCACAAGCGCTTGCACTACGCTCGCGCCGCAATGAAATGTTGGCATCAAACATTGCCAATGCCGCGACGCCGAACTTTAAAGCACGCGATATCGACTTTGATGCCGAAATGAAAAAACATGTCAAAGTTGGCCCGATCCAAACCACCCATGACAAGCATTTCCCGACAACAGTCAACCCAATGCCTGACCGGATGCTGTTCCGCGAGCCGATCAACCCGTCACTGGATGGCAACACGGTTGAATTGGCTGTTGAACAGATGGAGTTTTCGGAAAACGTCATGCGCTATCAAACCACTTTGAACTTTCTGAACAATCGCATTGCCGGATTGATGTCGGCAATCAGGGGTGAATAATGGCCGAGATCAGAAACATTTTTGATATTTCCGGCCGGGCGATGGCAGCGCAGCTGACAAGGTTGAACACCGTGGCGAGTAATCTTGCCAATGCCGGCACCATCAGCGGCACCCGGGAAGAGGCGTATCGGGCGCTAAAGCCGGTATTTGCGACCAGCTATGCCGATGCGTTGAAAAGCAGCGGTGTATCGACCGTCGATGTGGCCAGCATTGCCGAGGTGGGGCGCACGCCAGAACGGGTTTATATGCCAGAGCATCCGGTTGCCGATGCTGACGGGTTCGTCTATCGGGCCGCGGTTGATGAAAATGAAGAGATGGTCGAGATGGTCGAGGCCAGCCGCCAATATCAAAATAATGTCGAGGTGATCTCGACAATCCGCGCCTTGATGATGCGGACAATCAATATGGGTAAATAAGGGTTAATCAGGAGCCTGTGTAAATGAGTACGATCGACGCCAATAACTCGCTGAACTCAATCCTCGACAAGCTGGGGATCCAGCAGCCTGCCGAGAAAGCTGGCCCCAAGGATAATCTTGGTCAGGCCGAATTTCTGAAGCTGATGACAACACAGCTGCAAAATCAGGATCCGTTCAAGCCAACCGACAATACCGAAATGATTGCCCAGATGGCGCAGTTTTCAACGGTGACCGGTATCACTGAAATGAATGAATCGCTGAAGGCGTTGAACAGCATGTATTCAGG
>JAYOFA010000037.1:0-13906 GCA_038116935.1 Puniceispirillum sp. (SeqCode)
GTGGAGGCTCCTCGAATTTGGACTGAAGGAGGTATTTTAGAAATTGAAGAAGGCATTTCTGAGGATGTTTGTTGTTGTCTTCTAGAAATGGGGCACCAAGTTGAGCGGGTGCCAAGAATTGCGGGAGGGATGAACGCGATCACATTTGAAGCTGATGGTGCGATGAAAGGGGCTGCGTGTTGGCGTGCTGATGGAGTGCCAATAGGTATTGGCGGCGGATTAGCTAGGGATGGCGTCACGTTCTCTACAAATTAACATATAGAATTATGGAAAAAAAATGCTGGAAAAGATCATTGTTTTAGACCCAATAACGCCAGATCGTGCTGATGATCTCCGGGCTCTTTTGCCCGATGGATTTTATTTAGAGCATGGAAACTCATTTGATGAAAACCATTTGAAGGAAATAATCTCTGATGCCGACTACGCGATATCAGGGCAGATAGGAGTTTCTGGGGAGGTGCTAAAAAGTGCAACAAAATTAAAACTGCTCCATAAATGGGGTGTTGGAGTGGACAATTTTGATTTAAAAGCCGCAAAACAATTGGGCATCAAGGTCGCTCGGACCACTGGAAGTAATGCTTTGTCAGTCGCTGAGTATACCCTAGGGCTTATGATTAGCTCGTTGCGAGGTATCGGTTATGGAAATTTTCACTTAAAGCTTGGTGATTGGAGAGGTATCACCAAGTTGCCAACCCCTACCTATCAGGTCTCAGGTAAGACGATTGGCATAATTGGGTTTGGGGCTATCGGTCAAAACCTTGCAAGATTGTTGAGAAGCTTTGACGTAAAAATTCTATATTCCAAAAGAACTCCTCTCAAGGATGATAATGAATTCAGAGGCTATGCGTCACTGGCTTCGATAGACGAAATATTACAAAAATCTGACATTATTTCGCTTCACTGCCCTCTAACTGAAGACACAGCTAATCTCATCGGCAGTGCTCAGTTTGACAAGATGAAATCTAATGCATTGCTGATCAATGTTGCTCGCGGTGGGGTCGTTGACGAAGCAGCGTTGATTGACGCGCTCTTGGCTAAAAAAATTTTTGGGGCAGCGATGGATGTGTTTGAGATAGAGCCACTACCTAAAGATAGTCCCCTTTACAAATTAGATAATTTGCTGATAACCCCTCACCTTGGAGCGGTGACTAAGGACACATTTGAGCCAACAGTAAGACGAATGTTCGAGAATATATCTCTGAACTCTCGGGGACTACCTATTCCGGAAAATGACATTGTGCTCTAAAAAAAACATCTTAAAACTAAATGAATGTAATTATTGTTTCGAGTGGGAGCATTCCATCAACAATTGATGAAAATCCTTTTGTTTAGCTATCTAACTTGTAATCTGTTCAAGTGTTTTGAGTAACAACTTTGCGGGATAAAACTCGCCCTATTGAGGGGGTGTTAGATAAACTATTTTAGATAGATTGGAGTCTGTAATTGATAAGGAAACAAGCTAGTTTCACAATGCAGTTGGATAATGATCAGGTCAGAATAACTAGATGGGATTTTGATATTGATGCTGAAACGGGCTGGCATACTCATGAAATGGATTACATCGTTGTTCCGCTAAAAGATGGCGTTTTAACAGCAGAATCACCCGAAGGTAATTTAACTAATTCGGAGCTGAAACTCGGTGTTTGTTATGCCAGGGAGGCGGGAGTGAAGCATAACATTATTAATTCGTCTAATTCTTCAATTAGTTTCGTCGAGATTGAATTAAAAAATAGAGACAAATGATGAATTAGATGGCTCACAATTTTGTGTAAGGAGAGCTATGTTATATGGATTAAAATTTCGAGTCCATCGGATTTAGTCCGATGTACTAAATTTGTACTAAATTTGGCGCTGTACTAAGTTGTACTAAGTCGCCACGCGACTACTCAGTGGGTCTGTAAGCCCCTGTATTCCCCCACATTAGCCACAGATGGTGCAGTTTCGCCGCCCTTTCACGGCGGCAACAGTGGTTCGAATCCCCTACGGGACGCCACCTTTGTGTGCGGTTATTGAGCCGGTCAACCGACGGCAATCCATAAAAATTTCAAGCCACCGCCAATCGCCATCACATCGACCAATGTTTCATGGTTACTGTTGGTCATCCGGCGTAGAATTTTACGCCCAACCCATCCACCCGGTATTGTCGCCAGCCCGGCGGTAAGGCCAATGATCAGGATATTCTGATCGATCAGGCCAAGGCTGCCAAATGTCGCCGCCCGCGCGATATGTGTCATCGCCGCAATGACCGACAGCGTTGCCACAAAATTTGTGCGTGACAAGCCATAGCCCAGCATGAACGGCACCAATAATAAACCAGGGCCGGCTGCCGATCCGGCCAAAAAGCCAAAAACGGTACCAACCAAGCTAAGCATTATCGGCGTGGTGCGGATGGACCGCGATTTGGCGATTCGGCGCAACGGCACTGACGCGATCACAACCAGTCCCAGAAGCAGGGCGATCATTCTTGGCTCAAGCTGAGCGTAGAAAAAACTGCCGGCAACGACCATCGGCGCCGCCGGTATCGCCACCCGGAGGAACGCTTCCAAATGAAAATCGGCGCGGTTGACCCAGGCCCGCGACAGGCTACCAAACAAAAGCATCACCGCAAGAACGGGGAGGATCGATGTAATGCCAACGAAGGGGGCCAGAAAAATCGCCGGAAGCAACCCGCCTGCGACACCGGTTACGCCGGTGATACAGGCCGTTACAAACGCAATCAGGCAGATAACCGAGAGGTCAAAAAACTCCAACACTTTGCTCTTTTCGATGTGATGCCGGTTTAGGGCAGCTGGGGTAGGGGTGTTTGCAGCTTGTCAGACGTTGCACGCCGTCTAATATTTGAAATGTAAACTCTAACGAAAGCAATAGACTGGTGCCGAAAATTCCCGTTTTATGCTTGCATGGTGCCTTTTTGTCGGGGGCATTGTTCACCCCATTGAAAACGGCCCTCGCCAAAGACCGGGCCGCCAGCTTTGATGTTTATCATCCAACCTTGTTGGGGCATGGGGATAATGTCACGGTGGATCTTGACTATGCGAAACAGGCCTCTTGGCTTGGTAGGCGTTATGCGGCCGACAGGCCGGTCATCTTGGGGCATTCGATGGGGGCGGGCATTGCCTTGCAATGTGCGCTGCTGTGGCCAACGCCGCCGCGGGGCCTGATTCTTTGCGGGGCTGGGCTTGGCGTGCCAACCGGTCCAAATACCACAGCCGGTTTCTTGGCGCGGGGCATAACCCCGGCATTGACCGACGATTTTGTTACCCAAATGACAAAAGGATGGTTTCAGGACCGACAACATCCTGCCATTGACCGGCTATGCGCCGAGATTCTCGCCCTGACGCCGGATCAATTTGATGTGATTAGGCATTCATTGGCGATTGGGATTTATGATCCTAAAAAGATGCTGCGCCATCTGGCGGTGCCAGCATTGATTGTCCATGGCAGACATGACAAAAACCGATCGCGCACTGAATCGGCGGCATTGGTCCGTCTGTTGGGTGGCGATTTTGTTGAATTCGATAGCTGTGGCCACATGATCCCCTTTGAGGACCCGGCGGCGTTTGCCAAAACTGTGTCAGCTTGGTGCGGGACAGCGATCTCGCAAACCGATTGAGCCGGGTTACGCGCGGCTTGCCGGCACGACCGTTTTGGCGATAGTATCACCCACTATTTCCTTTCTGGCCGGGTTCCCGGCTACTTTTGGTAAAGAACATGACCGGTACACTTCTGGCGCTGATTTCAGCGGCTATTTTCGGGTTTCAAAATGCTGCCGCGCGCCGTGCCGTGGTCTCGGCCACGCCGTTGCAGGGGATGGTATTGACCGTACCAACCGTTGTGCCGCTATTAGGGGGTGGCTGTTACCTGATGGGCGGTTTTGATGCGATGCAAAACTGGCCGGTAGCCAGCTATGTCTATGCTGGGTTGGCGGGGCTTATGCATTTTGTGATCGGCCGCAATAGCAATTATCACTCGATGCGGGCGCTTGGCAGCACATTGTCAACACCGATCCAACAAGTCAGCACAATTATGTCGCTGTTTTTGGCGGTAGTGGTGTTGAAGGAGAGTTTCAGCGGGCTGAATATTGTCGGTATTGGATTGGTGATGGTGGGGCCTGCGATGCTGATCGGGCGTCGAAAATCGATTGCGGCAGCGGCGACCGGCCAGCGATTTATACCAGATATGAAAACGGGCATGATTCACGGGGCAGTCTGTGTTGTTGGCTATGGATCTAGCCCGGTGTTGATTGTCTTGGCACTGGCGGCAGTGGAAAACCCCGCGGACAGGATCGCCCATAGCACGGCTATTTTATTTTTGTCGTATCTTTGCGCGGCAGGTTGTGTGGCGGTGATGGTCGCTTTTACTGGGGGCGTGGCGGCGCTACGGTCCATTCCCAAAAATGGGATGAATTGGTTTTTACTGTCGGGGTTCATGATTGCGATATCACAGATATTCCGTTACGGCGCGCTGGCCTTTGCGCCGGTCGGGCTAGTTGTTCCTATTCAGCGCTTGTCGGTGATTTTCCGGTTGCTGTTCAACCGGCTGATCAATCGAGATTATGAACGGTTTGATGGCGCTATTGTTGTCGGGATATTTTTATCGGTGTTGGGGGTTGTGGCCCTTGGTGTCGATACCGAACAGGCCCTGTCGTGGTTAAATGTGGGCCCTTTTTTATATGACAGCTTGAATTGGCGCTTTTGATCTTGGTGCGTCTTATCGGCGAGGGCGCCCTGGATTGGGCCAAATTGCGACATCTTGGCCAAAGGCAGCATTGGGGCTTGAGTTTGTCCGGTAAGCCGGTATAACCAGATCAGCTGTTCAAAGGAGATTGCCTGATGAATCCGACAATTGGTGTCATTCTTGTTATCGGCTTTCCAGCCGCTTTGTTTCTTTCATTGTGGGTGTTTGGCAAGGTTTCGGTTCGCCCGGAATAAGCTTCACCCGTCAATGGCGGGCCGGTCAAGCGCCGCGGTCGCTGTATGAAATGCGAGTAACACGCATTTATGCCGGTTGCGTATATCGCGCACCGGCATAAATTTTACCATATCATCAAGTGGGGGCTTGTGGTGGCCTTTGCCAAGCCAGGCCGCAAACTCGGCGGTCACCTGTGCCAATTGAGTGGCCGGTACACCGTCAAGCGAGGCAACGGCCAAACCGGCACCAGCCTCACACAAGGCACAGCCGCGCACCTTAACCCCTAGATTGTGCAATTTACCGTCCGCTATGTCGAACGACAAATCTACCCGGTCTCCGCAAACAGGGTTGTCGCAACTGGCGGTGTACGGCGCTTGACTGTCATAAACACTGTCACGGCTTTGCTTTGCGAAAGCCAAGATTTGTTTTTGATAGAGGGCATCCACGAAATGCGGTCCAGAATGCGCTAAGGTCAGGTCTAGCCAGCGTTTACGATAAGTAAAGTGACAGCGGCAGCGGCCACCAGATAGGTAACCACAATCAGCCAGTGCATCGACTCATACACATTTTCTTCTGGAACATGTGCCGGACGTGGCTTGCTGTTAGATGATGCCATAATTTTATCTCCCAAATTTCCAAACAGCCCTTTCGTTTCATCGGGCTTATCGCGTCTGGCTATTGTCATATCCTTCCCGCGCGGTCCTGACAAGGCCATATGGCCATTGATCCGGTAGGGCTGTTTAGATGGTCCATCCGCGTTCGCTTGTGTTTTTTTCGAATTATCCGGTTTGCGGCATTGAATTTCTCGAAAAAGACATTTAGGGTTTTCGACGAATCGTAATAATAATCACGGCAAAACAAACATGCGATTTAGTTTTCTTTTCATCACTCTGCTTGGCGGATGGCTGTTAATTTCAGGCCATTATACCGGCTTGTTGATCGGTTTTGGCGTTGTCAGCTGTTTGCTGTGCAGTTGGCTTGCGTTACGGATTGGCGCACTGGATGATGAAGGCTTGCCAATGCATCTTTTTGCTCGTTTGCCGCGCTATCTGCTGTGGCTGTTCCGCGAAATCATCAATTCCAACATCGCCACTGGAAAAATCATTCTGTCAGGCAGCGCTGACCCGGAAATGTTTTCGGTGGATGCCCATCAAACCACCGCTGCCGGGGTGGCCAATTACGCCAATTCAATAACCCTGACCCCGGGTACTGTGACCGTTGAAATTGACGAAGCCACATCGGGGCCAAGCCGGTTTCTGGTGCATGCGCTGCATCCGCAATTTGGTGATGACGTGCGTAGTGGGGATATGGACCGGCGCAATTGCGCGCTTGAAGGCGAGGCCACAACATGATGGTGGTCGCCATTATAGCCTGTGCGGTGGCGCTGATTATGGCGTTGGTGCGGACCGCTTTGGGGCCGACCGCATTTGACCGTGTGTTGGCGGTTAATGCCATTGGTACGATTGTTATTTTGGGCATCGCCTTGCATGGTTTCATCATGGAGCGCCCGGAATTTGTCGATATTTCATTGCTCTATGCCATTTTGAATTTTATAGGCACTTTTGTTGTCTTGAAAATTTTTAGTACCGGGTCACTTGGTGATGCCGGCACCAAGCGGCCGGGAGACAGGTGATGGATCTACTTGTAACCACGGCATCTTACCTTGCAATCGGGCTTGGGGTTGTTGCGTTGCTGATTGGCAGCCTTGGGCTTGTGCGTCTTCCAGATGTATATGCGCGAATTCACGCTGTTGGCATGATTGATACAGCAGGGGCCAGCCTGATTATTCTGGGGATGGTTATTCACGCTGGGTTCACCCTGGTCAGCGCTAAACTGATCCTGATCGGTGTTTTCATGTTTTTCACCAGCCCCATCGCGACCCATGCCCTAGCGCGTGCAGCACACAAGATGGGGGTTGTGCCGGTCGGACGCAATTTTGACAAGCCAGTTCAAAAAACGGTTAAAAAAGCGCCAAAAAAATCTGCCAAAACTGCGGCACAGCCGAAGGCGAAGCCAAAATCTGCAGCAGCCAAAAGGCGGCCGAAATGACAGCGCTCGTTATCGATATTTTTCTACTAGCGCTGTTGGTGCTGATTGCGGTGATGGTGGTGCGGACCGCACGCCTCTTTGCGGTCATTGTGATGTCAGGGGCGTATTCGCTGACGTCGGCGGCTATTTTCGTGAATTTAGATGCGGTTGACGTCGCCTTTACCGAGGCGGCGGTTGGGGCCGGCATTTCAACGGTGCTGTTTTTAGCCGCGATGGCCTATATTCCTGCTGACGAAAAGCCACGGGACAATCATAATCTTGTGGCGGCCTTGGTGTGTGTTATCGCTGGCATGTTGTTGCTGGGGGCGGTAATCGAGTTGCCGCCATTCGGCGATATTGCAGCCCCGGTTCATCAACATGTGGTGCCACGTTACATTGCCGAGAGTGGCAGTGCGCTTCATATTCCCAACATCGTGACCACGGTTTTGGCAAGCTATCGGGGGTTTGACACGCTTGGGGAGACAATTGTGGTCTTCACCGCCGGGCTTGGAGTGTTGATGCTTCTGGCTGGTATTACACGCACACACAAGATGAAACGGCACGCCGATACGGCATCGCGGCCCGGTTCGTCCCGGCCCGGTTCGGCAAAGTCTGCTGCACCGAAATCTGGCGCAAAAGGAGGATCGGCATGAAGCATAATCCGGTCTTCCGCGTTGTCGCTAAAATACTGTTTGCACCGATCATTATGTTTGGCCTCTATGTCCAATTTCATGGTGATTTTGGCCCTGGCGGCGGCTTTCAGGCAGGGGTGATCATCGCCGCTGCGTTTATTCTGCATGCGCTGGTTTTTGGGCTGGACGCTGGCCGCCGGATTATCCCGCTGTCGGTTAACATTTGGATGATGGTGATGGGTGTGTTGATCTATGGCGGCGTCGGTGTCGCTACGATGATGAAGGGCGGGTTGTTCCTTGATTACACATCATTGACCGGCTCGGTCGGAACAGGTCAGCATCTTGGCATTTTGCTGGTCGAATTTGGGGTTGGCCTGACCGTGACCGGTGTGATGCTGGCGTTGTTTCATGCGTTTGCCGGCTTTGTCGAGGAGCGACGCAAATGATCGAGCAACTCGCTGCCAGCTGGAATTACATCATCGTTGTTATCTTGATGATGATGGGTCTGTTTATTGTGATTTCGCGGACCAATCTGGTGAAAAAACTGGTTGGTTTGTCAATCTTCCAAACATCGGTGTTTTTGTTTTACATATCGCTTGGCAAAATTACCGATGGCACCGCGCCGATTCTGACCGGCGATCCTGACAGCGTCTATTCAAACCCGCTTCCCCATGTTCTGATCCTGACCGCGATTGTGGTTGGCGTTGCTACCACAGCACTTGGCCTTGCTCTTGTACTGCGGATCAATGAGGCCTTTGGCAGCATCGAGGAAGATGATGTGATTGCCGAGAAAGCGCGTCAGGCAGCGCCACGTCCACAACGGCCAGCGACAGGGGATGACGCATGAGTGCGGCGGCAACAGACATGGTAACAGCCACGGGGATCATTGTGATGAATTTGCCCGCCTTATTGGTTGTTGTGCCGTTGTTGTTGGCACCGTTGAGCGCAGTTGTCGGCCTTCCAACACTGGGATGGTTACTGGCTTTAGCGGGGACCGGCATCTCTTTCATTGTTGCGCTGTTACTGCAATCAGTCACCGAAACGGGCGAGCGTGTCACC
The DNA here is from genome assembly GCA_038116935.1 of Puniceispirillum sp. (SeqCode). Classification (GTDB taxonomy): domain Bacteria; phylum Pseudomonadota; class Alphaproteobacteria; order Puniceispirillales; family Puniceispirillaceae; genus UBA3439. Next base: position 8,631 of record JAYOFA010000037.1, read on the forward strand.
TATCATATGGGGAATTGGGCGCCGCCATGGGGCATTGAATTTGTTGTTGATTCGGCAACGAGCCTGACCTTGGTGGTGATGACGGGGCTGGCGTTTTTGTCAACCTTAGCGGCGCGGCGCCTTGTGCCCGATGAAATCGCCGCAGGTGATATTGGTAAATTTTATGCGGCTTGGCTGTTGGTGTGCGGTGGTCTTTACGGACTTGTGATGACAGCTGATGCGTTTAACCTGTTTGTTTTCTTGGAAATTTCGGCCTTGGCGTCAGTTATTTTGATCAGCATGGGGGCTGGCACTGACCGCCGGGCTTTGGTGGCTGGTTTTAATTATCTGGTCATCGGGGCTGTTGGTGCCACCCTCTATGTGATCGGCGTTGGGTTCGTCTATGCGATGACCGGCACCTTGAACATGGCGGATTTGGCGGTGCGCTTGCCAAATGTCGGCAGCGATATGGTGCTATTTGTCGGTTTTGGCTTTATGGTTGCTGGCATGCTGGTTAAAGCGGCGGTGTTTCCGGTTCATATCTGGTTGCCGGCGGCCTACAGCTATGCCCCATCTGCGGTATCAACCCTGTTGGCGGCGATTGCGACCAAGGCCGCGCTATATGTATTGGCGCGGATCGTTTTCACCATTTTTGGTGGTGTGCCGGACCTTGCCTTGCCAGCGATGGCGCAGGTTCTTGTTCCATTGGCGGTTGTCGGCATTTTTGTTGGCACAATCATGGCCATCTATGAATCCGATATCAAAAAGCTGCTCGCACATTCGTCGGTGGCACAAATTGGTTATATTGCCATGGGGTTTGGGCTGGCCACGCCAACCGGAATCAGTGCCGGTTTCGTGCATATCGGCAACCACGCCCTGATTAAAGGGGGCCTATTTATGGCCGTTGGCAGTTTTGTTGCGGCGCTTGGTGTTCGAGCCAGCCTTGATAGTTTTGTTGGGATTGGGCGGCGCATGCCGATCACCGCAACTGCGTTTTTGGTTTGTGGCCTGTCCTTGGCCGGTTTGCCGTTGACCGCCGGCTTTATCTCCAAACTTTATTTGGTGCGGGCGGTTCTTGAAACCGACTCCTATCTGATCCTTGGTCTTGTGCTGGCCAGCAGCGCCTTATCGGTGGTCTATCTGTGGAAGATTTTTGAGGTTATGTGGATGCAGCCAGCACCGGCAAAGGCGCCACAGCTCCACGAAAATCCGGCCATTTATTTGCCGTTATGGATTGTGGCTTTGGCCAATATCTGGTTCGGCGTTGATGCATCCTGGCTGGTCTCGGCGTCACGCTTGGCGGCGACAGCGCTTTTGGGGGGCATGTCATGATGTCTTTGCAGACAGCCATGTTGGTTGGTCTTCTTGCGCCGTTGGTGGTGGCTTTTTTAACCCCATTTCTGGCGGTTAGATCAACCTGGCGCGATGCGGCCGGGCCAGTAGGTGGCATCGTCACATTCATAGCGGCAGTCGAGGTTGCCGTGGCGGTTTTGGCGGGGCAAACGCCGCGCCTGTTTGTGGCACAGATCGCCGATGGGCTGGCACTGGAATTTGCTGTCACGCCGCTTGGGGCGATATTTGGCCTGGTGGCGTCAGGGTTGTGGATTCTGGCCGGTCTTTATTCGGTCGGTTATATGCGCGGTAACCATGAAAAGCACCAAACGCGGTTTGCCGCGTTTTATGCGGTGGCGGTCCATGCGGCTATGGCCGTCGCATGGTCTGGCAACTTGTTGGTATTGTTCATTTTTTATGAGGTGCTGACCTTTTCGACCTATCCGCTTGTCACGCACAAGGAAAGTGATGTCGCCCGCAATGCCGGTCGCCTTTATATGGGTATTTTGGTTGGCACGTCTGTGGTCCTGCTGCTGCCGGCGGTTGTCTGGGTGTGGATGAGTACAGGAAGCCTTAATTTTCAGCCTAGCGGCATTTTGAAGGGCTTTGTTGACCCGGCTTATTTGCCGGTTTTGCTGGCGCTGTTTGCATTTGGCGTCGGCAAGGCCGCCTTGATGCCAATTCATCGCTGGTTGCCAGCGGCCATGGTTGCGCCGACGCCAGTGTCGGCATTGCTGCATGCGGTTGCCGTCGTAAAGGCAGGGGTGTTTACCATTTTAACCGTCGTGGTCTACATCATCGGGACTGATTTTCTGGCCAGTAGCGGTGCATCAGCTTGGCTTGTCTGGCTGTCTTCTTTCACCATTCTGGCGTCAAGTATGGTGGCGATCACCAAAGACGACATTAAAGCCCGTCTTGCCTATTCAACGATCAGTCAGCTGTCCTATATTGTTCTTGGGGCGGCGATCGCGACATCGGTGGCGGTGCAGGGGGCTGCGCTGCATATTGTCATGCACGCCGCCGGTAAAATCACGTTGTTTTTCTGCGCCGGTGCGATCTATGTGCAGACGCATTTAACCAAGATATCCGAACTTGATGGGCAGGGGCGTGAAATGCCGTGGGTGTTTGCTGCGTTCTTTATCGGCGCGTTGTCGATCATCGGTATCCCACCTTTGGGGGGAAGCTGGTCAAAATTCATGCTGATGGTCGGGGCTGTAGACGCGGGCTATGTGGCGGTTCTGGCGGTTTTGGGGCTGTCATCGCTGCTGAATATCTATTATCTGTTGGAACCTGTTTCACGCGCGTTTTTCCGCCCGAAAACAGCCAACGTGCCGGTAACAATGCATTCGCTTGTTGTTGTGCCGCCGGTCTTGACGGCACTGTTATCCATCGCGTTGTTCTTCTTTGTTGGATTTTTTGATGATCTGACCAGACTAATGGTGGCGCCATGACCAAGTCACACAAAAACAACCCGTCTTCCGTATCTCCATCGGGCTTATCTGGGCTGGGACATAAATTCACACTTGTTCTGGCAGTGATTGGCGTGCTGCTGGTGGCGCTGGAATTGTTCATTCACCGGCATGGTGTCAATGCCGTTGAAGAGAGTTTCTTGTTCCCAGCTATTTATGGCTTTGTTGCCTTTTTGTTTATCGTTCAGGTGGGAAAATGGTTGCGCCTGTTGATCATGCGGCCGGAGGATTATTACGATGAGTAGCTTTCCTCCCGGATTGATTATGATTCTGGCAGCCATTGGCCTGCACTTCATACCTTATGTATGGCGTCAGATTTTTATGCTTGCGGCGATCGCACTCTCGGCAACGGGATTGTTGGCCGGTGCTGGCACCCATCTTGTATGTTCGGTGATGGGGTTTGATCTGATCCTCTATCAGGCTGACAATCTAAGTTTGCCATTTGCGATCATTTTTCACATCGCTGCGGCGTTGAATGTGATTTATAGCTGGCATGACCGGGCGTGGCAGCAGCATTGCGCCGCCTTGTCCTATGCTGGGGCGGCGATTGCGGCGCTTCATGCTGGCGACCTTGTCAGCCTGTTTGTCTGGTGGGAAGCCACCGCCGTCACGTCGGTGTTTTTGATCTTGGCAAGTGGTACTGAACGGGCCCGCCATGCCGCGATGCGGTATTTGCTGTTCCAAGTGACAAGCGGCGTGATCTTGCTGGCCGGGGCCGCATTGCTTGCGTCACAGACCGGCAGCATTGTGTTTACCCGCATGGAATTGGGCGATCTGGCAAGCTGGTTGGTCTTTATCGCTTTTGGCATCAAGGCGGCGTTCCCGTTCCTGAATGGGTGGCTTCAAGATGCCTATCCAGAAGCCACTGCGACCGGAACGGTCGCCTTGTCGGCCTTTACCACCAAATTGGCGATCTATGCGCTGGCGCGCGGTTTTCCAGGCACAGAGCTGCTGATCTGGATTGGCGCGGCGATGACCGCTCTACCAGTGTTTTTTGCGGTGATTGAAAATGATTTGCGCCGGGTCTTGGCCTTCAGCCTGAACAACCAGCTTGGGTTTATGGTAGTGGCTGTCGGGGTTGGCAGTGAGTTAGCCCTGAACGGGGCGGCGGCGCATGCCTTTGTGCATATTATCTATAAGGCATTGCTGTTCATGAGCATGGGGGCGGTCCTGCATCAAGTAGGCACGGTAAAGGCCTCGGCGCTTGGCGGGCTTTATAGGCAAATGCCTTTCACCATGGTTTGTTGTATTATTGGTGCGATGTCGATCTCGGCGTTTCCGCTGTTCAGTGGCTTTGTTGCCAAATCGCTAACGATGTCGGCGCTTGGCGAAACCGGCATGATCTGGGCCTATTTCGTGCTGCTTTTTGCGTCGGCCGGGGTGCTTGAACATTCGGGGATCAAAATCCCATATTTCGCGTTTTTTGCCCATGACAGCAAGCACAAGACCGGTGAGGCACCGATCAACATGCGTGTGGCGATGGGGATTGCGGCGTTTATGTGTGTTGCCATCGGGGTATTTCCATCGGTTCTTTATGGGATTTTGCCCTATGCCGTCGACTATCACCCTTATGATGCGGCACATGTCAGCAGCCAGATGCAGCTGTTGATTTTTGCGATGCTGGCCTTTGTTGTGCTGATCCGGTTAAAGCTGTATCCACCTGAAATTCCATCAGTTGTCTTGAATTCTGACTGGTTTTACCGGCGTTTATTTCCACGCATTGGGCGCCCGCTACTGTCTGCCATTATGCTGGTATGGGGCAGTTTCCTCTGTCAGATGACCGGCTATATCAACGCCTTTTGGGATGCGCTTGACAAGATCATGCACAGTCCGGTTGGTGGCCCGACGGTCAGCGGCCGAGCGGTGATGATCCAAGCCGGATTGTTGTCGCTGTTGCTGGCGATTATTTATGCGACTGCGGGCTAGGGCACGGCAACGCAAAGGCAGCTTTTCCGGGTTTGTGTTTGCTTTATTAGTGGTGTGTCTGACGACCGGCTTTTCTGGGTCGGTGAGGGCTGATGATACGGCGCGACCGGTATTTCCCAGCGCTCATCTCGTGATTGAGCGGCCCGGGCTTGCCCCGGTGGCGTTCCGCGTTGAGGTGGCGACAACCGCGCGCCAGCAGAGCTATGGCTTGATGTTCACGCCCAAGGTGCCGCCCCATACCGGTATGCTGTTTGTGTTCACCACGGATCAGGTCCGTCAATTTTGGATGAAGAACACACCTGTTTCGTTGGATATTTTGTTTTTTGACCAGTCCGGACTGCTGGTGTCCCAAATAGCCCATACCAAACCGTTCAGTGAAACATTGTTGGTTTCGGCTGGACCAGCCCGTTATGTGTTGGAAATTGCTGGCGGTGAAACGGCGCGCTTGGCCATCGGCGCCGGCGCGCGTCTAAAATGGCCCAGACCGTAAAATAGGCGCGTTGGTCTTGACGGAGAAAAGTGAAATAAAGTGCTTTTTCTGGTCGATGAGTGCTTGAAATCTATTGGGAA
>JAYOFA010000038.1:0-13708 GCA_038116935.1 Puniceispirillum sp. (SeqCode)
GGCGGCCGCACCGTCGGTGCCGGCGTCGTCGCATCTGTCATCAAGTAACTAAGGCTATAGCGGAGGGCGGTTTGTCGCCCTCCTTTGTTTTTCCAGACGAGGTAAGGCAGTTATGGATACCCAGAATATCAGAATTCGGCTGAAGGCTTTTGACCACCGTGTTCTTGACCAATCCACGACCGAGATCGTGAATACGGCCAAGCGGACTGGTGCCGAAGTGCGTGGGCCTATCCCGCTGCCGACCAATTTGCGCCGCATGACCGTGCTGCGTTCGCCGCATATCGATAAGAAAAGCCGCGAACAGTTCGAAATTCGGACACACAAGCGTCTGTTGGATATCATTGACCCGACCCCGCAAACTGTCGATGCGCTGATGAAGCTCGACCTGGCGGCGGGTGTCGATGTCGAGATTAAGCTCTAGCGAAGGGACCAGAGTTATGCGTAGCGGCGTTATTGCTCGTAAAGTAGGGATGACCCGGGTATTTGATGACAATGGTCATCATGTGCCGGTCACTGTCCTGAAACTGGATAATGTTCAGGTGGTTGCGGTTCGCAACATGGAAAAAGACGGCTATACTGCATTGCAGCTTGGGGCCGGTCTTGCCAAGGCAAAGAATGTGTCAAAGCCAATGCGCGGCCATTTTGCCAAGGCCAATGTGTTGCCAAAGTCAAAGCTCGCCGAATTTCGTGTTGCCGATGATGCGCTGCTTGATGTCGGCGCAACCTTTGTGCCATCACATTTTGTTGCCGGTCAAAAGGTTGATGTGGTTGGCACTACCCAGGGTAAGGGTTTTGCCGGTGCGATGAAGCGGCATAATTTCGGCGGTCTTCGGGCGTCGCATGGTGTATCGATCTCGCATCGCTCACACGGGTCAACAGGCCAGTGTCAGGACCCCGGCAAGGTGTTCAAAGGCAAAAAGATGGCCGGCCATATGGGTGCTGTGCGCAATACCACCCAAAATGTAAGGGTCGTTTCGGTTGATGATGAGGACGGTATCGTGCTGCTGCTTGGCGCGGTTCCTGGCCCAAAAAACGGGTGGGTTCTGATCAGCGACGCGGTCAAGGCAGCCCGTCCTGACGCGGCGCCGTTCCCGGCTGGCCTTTATTCCGAAGCGGTCGCCGAAGCGCCGGCCGCTGCTGAAGAGGCACCTGCCGAGGCGGTTGATGCCGCGCCGGCTGAAAATGATGTTTCTGACGCTGCCGAGGCCGCTGCTGACGTGCCGGCAACTGATGACGCTGAAGGCAAGAAGGAATAGATTGATGAAGCTGAGTGTGAAAACAATCGATAACAAAGCCGCCGGCGATATTACGCTCGCCGACAGCGTCTTTGCGGTCGCGCCCCGTGCTGACATTGTCGCCCGGGTGGTAAAATGGCAGTTGGCCAAGCGGCGCGCCGGGACCCACAAGGTCAAGTCGCGTGGTGAAATTTCAGTGACAACAGCCAAGATGTTCCGCCAAAAAGGTACTGGTCGGGCCCGTCATGGATCGGCATCGGTCGTCCAGTTCCGTGGGGGTGGGGTCGTGCATGGTCCTGTTGTTCGGGACCATGGGCATACGCTGCCGAAAAAGGTCCGTCAGCTTGGATTGCGCTCGGCGTTGTCAAGCAAGGCGGCTGACGGCAAGCTGCTGGTGCTCGACAGCTTGAAATCAACTGGCAAGGACTCTGGCAAAACCGCTAAATTGCGCGACCAGCTGGCCAAACTTGGCGCTGAGAATGCGTTGATCATTGGCGGTGCCGAACTGGATGAGGCCTTTGTTAAAGCCGCCCGCAATATCCCGCTTGTTGATGTGCTGCCGCAGCAGGGCATCAATGTGTATGACATCCTGCGTCGTGACATTCTGGTTCTGTCCAAGGATGCAGCGGCCCATCTTGAGGAGCGCCTGAAATGAGTGTTCGCGCGCGCAAGCCGGTCAATACCGTTGTCACTAAGGCCGCAGCCTATGACACCATTCTCCGTCCAATCATCACCGAAAAGGCGACGATGGCGAATGAGAATGGCCAGGTCACTTTCGCAGTAGCGATGACCGCAACCAAGCCGGAGATCAAAGCGGCTGTTGAATTGCTGTTTGATGTCAAGGTGGTAGCGGTCAACACGATCGTACAAAAGGGTAAAGCAAAAATGTTCCGTGGGCGGCCAGGTCGCCGGTCGGACATGAAAAAGGCGATGGTCACCCTGGCTGAAGGTCAGAATATCGACCTGATGGGAGCATAAGCAAATGGCGTTAAAGAAATTTAATCCAACCACCCCTAGCCAGCGCGGCCTTATACTTGTCGAGAAATCCGCACTCTATAAGGGCGGCCCGGTGAAGAAACTCACCGAGGGTCTGACCAAAACAGGTGGACGGAATAATTCCGGGCATGTTACCGCCTGGCAAAAAGGTGGTGGCCATAAACGCCGCTATCGGATGATTGACTTCAAGCGCAACAAAACTGGTGTTGAGGCGACTGTCGAGCGGATTGAGTATGATCCAAACCGGACCGCCTTTATTGCGCTGATCACCTATGCCGATGGCGAGCAAAGCTATATTCTGGCACCGCAGCGGTTGGCCGTTGGTGATAAGGTAAGCTCGGGCGTCGGTGCTGATATCAAGCCAGGTAACGCCCTGCCTTTGGCCAATATTCCGGTTGGTACATTGATCCATAATGTCGAGCTCAAGCCAGGCAAGGGTGGCCAGTTGGCCCGGTCTGCCGGCACTTATGTACAGCTTGTTGGTCGTGACCGCGGCTATGCGATTTTGCGCCTGACATCAGGTGAGGTGCGGTTGGTGCGGTCTGAATGCATGGCATCGATTGGTGCGGTGTCAAATCCGGATCAACAAAATATCAAGATCGGCAAAGCTGGACGCAGCCGATGGCTTGGCCGCCGGCCGCATGTCCGCGGTGTTGTGATGAACCCGGTTGACCACCCGCATGGTGGTGGTGAAGGCCGGACCTCGGGTGGGCGTCATCCGGTGACCCCTTGGGGCAAGCCAACCAAGGGTAAGCGTACACGTTCGAACAAGAAGACCGACCGCCTGATCGTGCGGCGTCGCAAGTCATAAGGGGCGTTCATTATCATGTCACGTTCAGTTTGGAAGGGCCCGTTTGTCGATGGGCATTTGTTGAAGAAAGCCGACAAGGTACGCGAGTCGGGCCGCAATGAGGTAATCAAAACCTGGTCGCGCCGGTCGACTATCATGCCGCAATTTGTCGGTTTGACCTTTGGTGTGCATAACGGCAACAAATTTATCCCGGTGTCGGTAAGTGAAGAGATGGTTGGCCATAAGCTTGGCGAATTTGCACCAACTCGCACCTATTACGGCCACGCCGCCGACAAGAAATCAAAGCGTTAGGAACAGATTATGGGTAAGCAATCAACGCCACGCGCTTTAGCCGACACAGAAGCCAAGTCGGTTGCGCGCAATCTTCGGGTCAGCCCACAAAAGCTGAACCTTGTTGCCGCAATGATCCGGGGCATGGATGTTAATAAGGCGATTGCCACATTGACATTTTCGCGTCGCCGTATCGCCAATGATGTCAAAAAGGCACTTCAGGCCGCTATTGCCAATGCGGAAAACAACCATTCACTGGATGTTGACCGGCTTTATGTCAAGCAGGCGTATGTCGGCAAGGGGCTGGTAATGAAGCGCTTTCGGGCGCGCGCCAAAGGCCGCGGTGCCAGAATTTTGAAGCCATTTTCACACCTGACGATTGTCGTTGGTGAAAGAGGAGAGCAGTAGGATGGGTCAGAAAGTCAAGCCAATTGGCCTGCGCGTCGGTATTAACCGGACATGGGATTCGCGCTGGTATGCTGGCCGGAATTACGGACAGTTGCTGCATGAAGACCTGCAGGTGCGCAGTTATTTGATGGACCGTCTGAAGCAAGCCGCGATCAGCCGCGTGATTATCGAGCGTCCAGCCGGCCGTGCGCGGGTGACAATCCATGCCGGTCGTCCTGGTCTGATTATCGGCAAGAAGGGGCAGGATATTGAAAAGCTACGCCAAGACCTGTCCAAGCGGATTGGTGGCGAGGTCAGCTTGAATATTGTTGAAGTGCGCAAGCCGGAAATCGATGCCAAGCTGATCGCCGAAAATATTGCCCAGCAGCTTGAGCGCCGGGTTGGTTTCCGCCGCGCGATGAAGCGCGCCGTTCAGTCGGCGATGCGGCTTGGTGCCCTTGGGGTGAGGATCAATTGTGCGGGCCGTCTTGGCGGTGCTGAAATTGCGCGTACCGAATGGTATCGTGAAGGCCGCGTGCCACTGCATACGCTTCGCGCCGAGGTTGATTACGGTGAAGGCCGCGCCTACACCACCTATGGTGTGTGCGGTATCAAGGTTTGGGTGTTCAAGGGCGAGGTTATGGCGCATGACCCGATGGCTCAGGACAAGCGGCTTGCCGAACAGCAGTCAAGCCCGGCCCCCCGCGCCAACGCGTAGATATCAGGAGATAGTTAGATGCTTTCGCCAAAGCGTACAAAGTTCCGCAAAGCCCATAAGGGCCGCATCCATGGTAATGCCAAGGGCGGGACACAGTTGAACTTCGGCTCCTATGGCCTGAAAGCGGTAACACCTGAGCGTGTTACTGCCCGCCAGATCGAGGCCGCGCGCCGCGCCATCACCCGTCACCTTCGTCGTGCCGGCCGTGTATGGATCCGGGTGTTTCCTGATGTGCCAGTATCAAGCAAGCCTGCCGAGGTGCGGATGGGTAAAGGTAAGGGCTCTCCCGAATATTGGGTAGCCCGGGTAAAGCCAGGTCGCATCATGTTCGAAATTGATGGTGTGCCGTGGGATCTGGCAAGAGAAGCCTTCCTGTTGGCAGCAGCCAAGCTGCCGTTGGACACACGCATTGTTCGCCGTCTTGGCGACGCTGATTAAGAGGGGAAGCTCCGATGGCTATTGTAAAGGCTGAAGCGCTTCGCGCAAAAACACCGGATGAGCTGAAAGCCCAGCTTATCGACCTGAAAAAAGAGCAGTTCAACCTGCGTTTCCAGGCCGCCGGTGGACAGGTTGAAAACCCATCACGGGCTAAAATCGTTCGCCGCGAGATCGCCCGCATTAAAACAGTGCTTGGTCAGAAGGCCGGCGCTGCGAATGCTGCAAAATAAGGAAGTCGAGTTATGCCAAAGCGTACTATGCAAGGCACGGTTGTGAGCGATAAAGCCGACAAGACGGTTACCGTCCGCGTCGAACGCCGCATCATGCATCCGGTGTATAAAAAGTTTATCACCAAATCCAAGAAGTTTGCGGCGCATGATGCCGAAAACCGCTTCAAGGAAGGTGATTTTGTCCGCATTCGGGAATGCCCGCCTGTTTCAAAGTCAAAGACCTATGAAGTGGTCTATGACGATGCAGCGAAAAACTAGGAGAGACTGACATGATTCAAATGCAGTCAAATCTTGAGGTTGCCGACAATTCTGGCGCCCGCCGGGTTCAATGCATCAAGGTGCTTGGTGGATCGGGTCGTAAGGTCGCCGGGGTTGGTGATGTGATTGTGGTTTCGGTCAAGGAAGCTATCCCACGCGGTAAGGTCAAAAAGGGTGACGTGCATCGCGCTGTTATCGTCCGCACCGCCAAGGAAATCCGCCGGGCCGATGGTACCGCGATCCGGTTTGACCGGAATGCCGCGGTCCTGTTGAACAAGCAGGATGAGCCAATCGGCACCCGTATTTTTGGGCCGGTAACCCGTGAATTGCGCGGTCGGAAATTTATGAAGATTGTGTCGCTGGCACCGGAGGTGCTGTAATGGCTGAGAAATTCAAAATCAAAAAAGGTGATCAGGTGGTCGTGATCACCGGTCGTGACAAAGGCAAGAAAGGTGAAGTGATTGAAGTGCTTCGCGCCGAGTCGCGCGTCCGTGTGCAGGGCATCAATATGGTCAAGCGGCATCGCCGTGCGACACAGACTGACGCCGGCGGCATCATTTCGATGGAAGCCCCGCTGCATATTTCGAATGTTGCCCATATCGATCCGGAAAGCGGCAAGCCAACGCGCGTCCGCCTTGAGGAAAAAGATGGCAAGAAAATCCGGGTCGCCCAGCGGTCTGGCAAGGCCCTGGCATAACGCTGCGGGCAAGGAGTGGAAAAAGCTGAGATGAAAACGCGTTTAGAAGAACATTATCTGACGGCTGTTCGCCCGGCTCTGATCGAGAAATTTGGTTACAGTAATGTGATGCAGGCGCCAAAGCTCGAGAAGGTTGTGATCAACATGGGTGTTGGCGAGGCGGTTCGCGATTCAAAGAAGGTCGAAAATGCGGCCCGCGAATTGGCGATGATTTGTGGTCAAAAGCCGGTCATAACCCGCGCCCGCAAGGCCAATGCCGCGTTCAAGCTGCGTGAAGGTATGCCGATCGGCTGTAAAGTGACCCTGCGCCGTGAACGGATGTATGAATTTCTTGATCGTCTGGTCAATATAGCCCTGCCACGGGTTCGCGATTTCCGCGGGCTGAATGGCAAGAGCTTTGACGGTCGCGGTAATTACGCGATGGGGATCAAGGAACAGATCGTGTTCCCGGAAATCGACTATGATCAGGTCGATGAAATCCGCGGCATGGATATCATCGTTGTGACTTCGGCCAATACGGACGACGAAGCGCGTGAGTTGCTCACCGGTTTCGACTTTCCGTTTGTCAAGGCATAAGAGCGAAAGGGTTTTATCATGGCTAAGAAAAGCGCCGTTGAAAAAAATAACAAGCGCAAGCGGATCGTGGCTGCCCGTGGTGCTCGTCGGGATGCGTTGAAAGCAATTATCAAGGACAAATCAGTATCGATGGAAGACCGGTTCCAGGCTGTTATGAAGCTGGCTGAAGAGCCACGGAACAGCGCCAAGATCCGGGTTCGCAATCGGTGTGAAGTTTCCGGCCGTCCCCGCGGGTATGACCGTAAGCTAAGAATGTCTCGTATCGCGCTGCGCGATCTGGCCTCGATGGGTCAGGTGCCAGGCGTCGTCAAGTCAAGCTGGTAAGAGGAGATTAAAACATGTCTATGAGTGATCCTCTTGGCGATATGCTGACTCGTATCCGGAACGGACAAAGCGCGCGTAAAAGCGTTGTGTCCAGCCCGGCATCACGGTTCCGTACTAATGTGCTGGAAGTGTTGAAACGTGAAGGCTATATCCGCAATTTTTCGAGCGTTGAATCCGAAACCGGTTTCAAGGAATTGAAGATCGAACTGAAATATCATGAAGGTCAGCCGGTGATCTCGGAAATCAAGCGCGTGTCGCGTCCGGGGCGTCGGGTATATTACGGCATTCGTGATTTGCCACGGGTTTATAACGGGCTTGGTATTGCCATCCTGTCGACCCCGCGTGGTGTTCTGTCTGACAATGAGGCGCGCACTGCCAATGTTGGCGGTGAAGTCCTCTGCCACGTATTTTAGGGAGGCGCTGCGATGTCTCGTGTTGGAAGTAGTGCTATTGCGATCCCTGCCGATGTGACCTTTTCACAAGACGGCGATGTCGTGGTGATCAAAGGTAAAAACGGTGAGTTGCGCACATCGATTCATCATGAAGTTGAAGTGGCGGTGGCCGATAATACCATCAGCTTGACGCCGCGGCGCAAAACCAAGTTGGCGCGCTCCTTGTGGGGTACCACACGCGCGACCCTCAACAACATGGTAATTGGCGTCAGCGCCGGTTTCACCCGCAAGCTGGACATCAACGGTGTCGGCTATCGTGCTGCGATGCAGGGCAATAAGCTGGTGTTAAGCCTTGGCTATAGTCACCCTGTTGAAATGGACGTGCCGGCCGGGCTGACCGCCGCGGTCGAAAACAACACCCAGATCATCATCAGCGGTGCCGACAAGCAGGCTCTTGGCCAGTTTGCTGCGGAAATTCGCGCCAAGCGGCCGCCCGAGCCATTCAAAGGCAAGGGTGTGAAATATGCGGAAGAACAGATTGTCCGCAAAGAAGGCAAGAAGAAGTAGGGAACGGTTATGTCTGACTCAAACGAACTTTTCAAACGCCGCCGCCAGCGGAACCGGACCAAACTTCGCAAGACCGCGAATAATTCGGTACGTCTGTCGGTGCATCGCTCATCAAAGCATATCTATGCACAGGTTATCGATGATGCGGCTGGTAAAACACTGGCATCGGCATCGTCTCTGGATGCTGATTTCAAATCAGAAACCAGCAAAACCAGTGATATTGCCGCGGCAACCGCTGTTGGCACCCTTGTCGCCGAACGCGCCAAGGCCAAAGGCATTGACGCTGTGGTTTTCGACCGGGGCGGCTATATTTTTCATGGTCGGGTCAAAGCCCTGGCCGATGCGGCGCGCGAAGCCGGTCTGAAATTCTAAGGAGCACGATTGATGGCACGCAATAACGACAGACGGGACCGTAGCCAGGAGCGCGAAGAGCCCGAATTGCTCGAAAAGCTGGTTGGCATCAACCGTGTGGCTAAAGTTGTCAAGGGTGGCCGCCGCTTTGGCTTTGCCGCCTTGGTGGTGGTTGGTGACGGCAAGGGCCGCGCCGGCTTTGGTACCGGCAAGGCACGCGAGGTTCCTGAAGCAATCCGCAAGGCCACTGAAGGCGCCAAGCGGAACATGGTTCGTATTCCTTTGCGTGACGGGCGCACACTGCACCATGACAATCAAGGGTTTTATGGCGCTGGTAAGGTGCTGTTGCGGGCGGCACCGGCCGGTACCGGTATCATCGCCGGTGGCCCGATGCGTGCTGTTTTTGAAGTGCTTGGCATTCAGGATATCGTGGCCAAATCGATTGGCAGCTCGAATCCGCATAACATGATCAAAGCCACCTTTTCAGCCCTGAAGTTGGTGCAGGCGCCACGCGCCGTTGCGCAAAAGCGGGGCAAGCGCGTTGCCGATATTTTCGGCAAGAGTGACGAAAAGGCCGGCGAAGACGCTGCTGCGTCCTGATAGGAGAGTTTTAAGATGGCTGCCAAAGCAACAGTAAAAGTCACCCAGACCCGCAGCGCGATCGGCCGCAAGGCTGACCAGCGGCAGACCCTTATCGGTCTTGGGCTGAATAAAATCGGTCGCACTCGCGAACTTGAGGACACACCTTCAGTGCGCGGCATGATCAACAAGGTCAAGCACCTCGTTCAAATCGAACAGGACTAACAGTTTTCATATTCAGCCACGCCACAGGCGGGCTGGCAGGAGCGAACCATGAAATTGAACGAAGTCAAAGACAATGCGGGCGCCACCAGAAATGCCAAGCGCGTAGGGCGCGGCATCGGGTCGGGTACTGGCAAGACATCGGGAAGCGGTCACAAGGGTCAAAAGGCACGTTCAGGCGTGTCGATCAACGGCTTTGAAGGCGGCCAGATGCCAATTCACCGCCGCTTGCCAAAGCGCGGGTTCAACAACATCTTCCGCAAGGATTATGTCGAGGTCAATCTTGGCACAGTGCAGGCGGCGATTGACGCTGGCAAACTGGATGTAGGCAAGCCTGTCGATGCGGCGGCCTTGGTTGGTGCAGGTGTGATCTCTAAGCCGCGTGACGGTGTACGGATTTTGGGCAAGGGTGAATTGACCGCCAAGAAAGTTGAAATTCATGCAGCCGGTGCGTCAAAATCGGCAGTCGCGGCTGTGGAAAAGGCGGGTGGCAAAATTGTGCTGCCAGCCGTAGCAACCGAATAACCGGGTAGAACAGGCTCATGGCATCAGCAGCAGACCGCATGGCAGCAGGCGCAGGCTTGGGCGCGTTGGCAAAGGCCGACGAGCTGAAAAAGCGCCTCTGGTTCACGCTTGGGGCGCTGATTGTTTATCGCCTTGGTACCTATTTGCCGCTGCCTGGGATCAATCCTGGCGCACTCGCTGATATTTTCTCGCAGCAATCCAGCGGGATTCTGGGGATGTTTGACATGTTCTCAGGTGGGGCGCTGGGGCGGATGACCATTTTTGCCCTGAATATTATGCCCTATATTACCGCATCGATTATCATGCAGCTGATGACCGCGATTGTGCCGTCACTTGAAGCGCTGAAAAAGGATGGCGAATCGGGCCGCAAGGTGATCAATCAATATACCCGCTATCTGACAGTGCTGTTAGCATCGGTTCAGGGCTATGGTATTGCCGTTGGCTTGGAATCGGCCAGTGGTGTGGTGAATGATCCGGGGATGTTTTTCCGCGTCACCACGGTTGTAACGCTGGTTGGTGGCACGCTGTTTTTGATGTGGCTTGGCGAGCAGATCACCAGCCGCGGTGTCGGTAATGGTATTTCACTGATTATTTTTTCCGGTATCGTTGCCAATCTGCCAACCGCGCTTGCCGGAACGCTGGAACTGGGCCGTACCGGTGCGTTGTCGTCTTTGTTGATCGTGTTGCTGCTGGTCATGGCGGCCGCGGTGATCGCGTTTATCGTCTTTATCGAACGGTCGGTGCGGAAAATTCTGGTGCAATATCCAAAGCGCCAGCATGGTAACAAGGTGTTTGGTGGCGACCAGTCCTTCCTGCCATTAAAAATCAACGTACCCGGTGTGATCCCGCCGATTTTTGCCTCATCACTATTGTTGATGCCGGTATCGATTATCAATTTGTCCGGTGGTCAGGCTGGCGGTGCCGATTGGCTTGTCTCGTTGAACGCACTGTTGGGACGTGGACAGCCGCTATATCTGGCGATCTATGTGTCGATGATCGTGTTTTTTGCGTTTTTCTATACGGCCATCGTGTTCAACCCCGAGGAAACCGCCGATAATCTTCGGAAATATGGCGGCTATATCCCCGGTATCCGGCCTGGGAAATCAACCGCCGACTATCTCGATTTTGTGCTGACCCGTTTGACGGTGCTTGGGGCGATCTATCTGTCGGCGGTTTGTATCCTCCCCGAATTATTGATCAGCCAATATGCGGTGCCGTTTTATTTCGGCGGTACCTCATTGCTGATTGTGGTAACAGTCACGTTGGATACGGTGACGCAAATCCAGTCGCATCTTCTGGCTCATCAATATGAAGGGTTGGTCAAGAAGTCGCGTTTGAAGGGGCGGAGATAGATGAATATTATCCTGTTTGGTGCTCCGGGGGCGGGCAAGGGAACCCAAGCGGAAAGACTGGTCGCCAAATACCGGCTTGTCCAGTTGTCTACCGGTGACATGTTGCGCGCGGCGATTGCCGCCGGCACCGATCTCGGGAAACGTGCCAAAGACATCATGGATCGCGGCGACTTGGTGTCCGATGATATTATTGTCGGCATGATCGCCGCCCGCTTGGATGACAAGGATTGCGCGAATGGTGTGATTCTTGACGGGTTTCCGCGGACCGTTGCCCAAGCCGAGGCATTGGATAAAATGCTGGCCAGCAAGGGTTTATCGCTTGACGGCGTGATTGAAATTCGTGTTGACGAGGCGGCGTTGTTCGCCCGTATTGAAAATCGGGCGGCCGAAGCCGGCGGCGCGCGTAGCGATGATAATGCCGACACCTTGCGCAAGCGGTTGGCGGTATATCACGAGAACACGGTACCTTTACTTCCCTATTATCGGGATAAAGGGGTGTTGAAGACTGTGGATGGCATGGCGACAATCGACGAGGTCGCCGCGCAAATTGAAGGTATTTTGGGATAACGCGCGAGCGTTGAGGTTGACTGTTCTGGGTTTCGGCTTATAATTCGCCGCCTTTCAAAGGAAATGTCCGATGAAGCCGGCGAAATGGGCACCGCGTTGCGGGGAACCAGTAAAGCGGTTGTGAATGGAAAAGGAGCCAGGCTGTGGCACGAATTGCAGGTGTAAATATTCCGACCAAAAAGCGGGTCGAGATCGCACTGACTTATATTCATGGTATTGGGCTAACCAGTGCCAAACAAATTTGCGCCAAGGCCGGTGTGCCGGATGACCGCCGGGTGAACGACCTCTCTGAGGACGAACTGACGCGGCTGCGTGACATCATTGATGCTGACCATCTTGTTGAAGGTGATTTGCGCCGTCAGACATCGATGAACATTAAGCGCTATCTTGATCTTGGCTGTTTGCGCGGGCTTCGCCATCGCCGCAACTTGCCGGTACGCGGCCAGCGTACACACACCAATGCGCGCACCCGTAAAGGCCCTGCCAAGGCCATTGCCGGTAAAAAGAAATAGTCACGCGAAACGATAGGAGACCAGTTTTATGGCCAAACAACCAAGCCAAGCCCGTATTCGTCGTCGCGAGCGCAAGAATATCAGCAGCGGCGTTGCCCATGTGAATTCGACATTCAATAACACCATGATCACCATCACCGATGTGCAGGGCAACACGATTGCTTGGGCATCAGCTGGCGGTATGGGGTTCAAAGGGTCGCGTAAATCGACACCATTTGCCGCACAATTGGCGGCTGAAGATGCGGGCAAGAAAGCCGCTGAACATGGCATGAAATCGCTTGATGTGCAGGTTCGCGGTCCCGGTTCAGGGCGCGAGTCAGCGCTTCGGGCGTTGCAGTCGGTTGGTTTTAATGTGACCTCGATCCGCGATGTGACACCGATCCCGCACAACGGATGCCGTCCGCGCAAGCGCCGCCGCGTATAACGGCCGTTTGTCATTGATTTTACCGCTGGTGGCCCGATGTGCTTGCCGGCGTTTGACCTGATTGATCTAAAGGATATCCCCATGATTGAAAAGAATTGGCTGGACCTCAAAAAGCCGGATGAACTGGAAATCAAGGTTTCCGAATATAACCCAAGTCAGGCGGTGGTGTCTGTTGGCCCGTTCGAGCGTGGCTTTGGTGTGACCATCGGTAACGCGTTGCGCCGGGTGCTGTTGTCATCCTTGCAAGGGGCGGCGGTAACGTCGGTTCAGATCCAGGGCGTTGTGCATGAGTTCTCATCAATCCCCGGGGTGCGTGAAGATGTGACCGATCTGGTGCTGAATTTGAAGGGCGTCGCCGTGCGGATGACAGAGGAAGGGCCAAAGCGCCTGCGCCTCGCGGCGGAAGGCCCATGCACCGTAACCGCGGGCATGATCACCGAAACTGCCAATGTTGACATCATGAACCCGGATCATGTGTTGTGCCACCTTGATCAGGGTGCCAGCCTTGGGATCGAATTGACCGTCGAAACCGGCAAGGGCTATGTGCCTGCCAGTGCTTTGCGTAGCGATGACTCGCCGATCGGCCTGATCCCGATTGACGCGATCTTCAGCCCGGTCAAGCAGGTTGCTTACAAGGTTGAAAATGCCCGTGTCGGTCAGATCACCGACTATGACAAGCTGTTGCTGACAATTGAAACCGATGCGACCATCTCGCCGGAAGATGCGGTAGCCTATGCGGCGCGCATCCTGCAAGAGCAGTTGCAGACCTTTATCAATTTTGAAGAGCCAAAAGGCGAGCCTGCGCCGACAGAACCTGAATTGCCATTCAGCCGCAACCTGCTGCGTAAGGTTGACGAATTGGAACTGTCTGTCCGTTCGGCCAATTGCCTGAAAAACGACAATATTGTTTATATTGGCGATCTTGTGCTGAAGACTGAACATGAAATGTTGCGGACTCCGAATTTCGGACGCAAGTCATTGAACGAGATTAAGGAAGTGCTGAAAGGCATGAATCTTGAGCTGGGTATGGATATTCCCAACTGGCCACCGGAAAATGTAGAAGATCTGGCGCGGCGCCTCGACGAGCCGTTTTAACAAGCGCCCGATCTTTCACTGTAAGTTTTAAGGAGAAACACCATGCGTCATCGTAATGCCGGTCGGAAGCTGAACCGTACGTCTCAGCATCGCCAAATGTTGTTCCGTAATCTGGCTCAGGCGCTGATCAAGCATGAGCAGATCGTGACCACCCTGCCAAAGGCCAAGGAATTGCGCCCGGT
>JAYOFA010000039.1:0-12972 GCA_038116935.1 Puniceispirillum sp. (SeqCode)
ATGAGTCATCAACAATTGTTGTGGCCCATCAGGTTGGTATGACCGTTGCGGAAAGCGGTGACCTGCGTCGCAAGATGCGGGAGGCCGGTGCTGGCTTTAAGGTAACCAAAAATCGGATTGCCAAGCTGGCGCTGAAAGGCACGCGCTTCGAAGATCTTGACAGCATGTTTACAGGACCAACAGCCGTTGGTATGTCGCAAGACCCTGTGGCCGCTGCCAAGGCGATCGTTGATTACGCCAAGGGAAACAAAAAAATCACCATCATCGGTGGCAGTATGGACGGGAAAATCCTCGACCAGGCCGGCATCGAAGCATTGGCGAAAATGCCTTCTCTTGACGAATTGCGTGGCAAGCTTGTCGGGCTGGTACAAGCTCCGGCAGCCAAAGTGGCACGGGTTACCCAGGCTCCGGCCGGCAAACTCGCCCGCGTCATTCAGGCACGTGCAGACCAATTGCAGCAAGGGGCGTAACGCCTCACTCAGAAGTTCAAGCCTTTAATGGAGTAAATTATGGCTGATATTGAAAAAATCGCAGAAGACCTGTCTAACCTGACCGTGCTGGAAGCGGCTGAACTGGCAAAATTGCTTGAGGAAAAGTGGGGCGTGTCTGCCGCTGCTGCACCGATGGCTGTGGCTATGCCAGCTGGCGGCGGTGACGCCGCTGGTGCAGCTGAAGAAAAGAGCGAATTTGATGTTGTTCTGGCGTCAGCCGGTGCATCCAAGATCAATGTGATCAAGGAAGTCCGCAGCATCACCGGTCTTGGCCTGAAAGAAGCCAAGGATCTGGTTGAAGGGGCGCCAAAGGCGGTCAAGGAAGGCGTTTCGAAGGACGAAGCTGAACAAATCAAAGCAAAGCTTGAAGAAGCTGGCGCAACTGTTGAAGTAAAATAACTTGGACAGGACAGCTTTATCAAAGCTGTGAAAAAAACACTGCACCGGGCGGTTTCGGCTGTCCGGTGCATGGTCGTTTAATAATCGGCGGTTTTGACACCCAGCCGAAACCCATGTTGTAAGGTATGTTCCGTGGCAGCGCGTCCGGATATGCCGGAAAATTGATGAGGGATCACTGATGGCATCGCATGTAAGCACTCTGGACAGTCGCAAACGGGTACGTCGCACTTTTGGACAGCTTGAAGAAGTGACCAAAATGCCAAATCTGATTGATGTCCAGCGCTCCAGCTACGATACCTTTTTGCAGATGGACATTGCCGCGCATGAACGCGTCGATCTTGGTCTTCAAGAAACATTCAAATCGGTGTTTCCGATCGAAGATTTCGCTGGCCGGTCGATCCTCGAATTTGTGTCTTACGATCTTGAAACCCCGAAATATGACGTCGAGGAATGTCAACAGCGCGGCCTGACCTTTGCGTCGCCATTGCGCGTGACCTTGCGTCTGGTGGTGTGGGAAGAAAATGAAGACACCGGATCGCGCTCGATCCGCGATATCAAAGAACAGGATGTCTATATGGGCGATATGCCGCTGATGACATCAAACGGTACCTTTATCGTCAATGGGACAGAGCGGGTGATTGTATCGCAGATGCACCGCTCGCCAGGGGTGTTTTTCGACCATGACCGTGGCAAGACCCATGCGTCAGGCAAATTGCTGTTTGCCGCCCGGGTGATCCCCTATCGGGGGTCATGGCTCGATTTCGAATTTGACGCCAAGGATATTCTGAATGTGCGGATTGACCGCAAGCGCAAGCTGCCGGCGACGACCTTTATGATGGCGCTGCCGGATGAGGATTCACGCGCCTATATGGAGCAGTGCGCTGACAATAACGAAGCGGTAGACCCAGCCCGCATCACCGGTATGAGCCGTGAAGAAATTTTGGGTAGTTTCTATAAATCGGTCACCTATCGCCGCCAAGGGGATGCGTGGGAATATGATTTTGATATCGAGTCGCTGAAGGGCAGCAAGCTGGTGCGTGATCTGGTCGATGCCAAGACCAAGAAAGTGATTGCCGCGGCCGGTACCAAGATGACCCCGCGCTCGCTGAAAAAACTGGCCGAGGCCGGAGTCAAGGCGGTACTTGTTGATGATGTTGATTTGATCGGCCGGTTTGTCTGTGAAGATGTGGTCAACATGACCACCGGTGAAGTCTATGCCGATGCCGGGGACGAAATCACCGAGGATATCCTGGCTAAATTGCGCGACAATGGCGTGGATGAGGTCGGGGTCCTGTTTATCGACAATGTGAATTACGGCCCCCATTTGCGGAACACGCTAGCGGCAGACCGCAATAACAGCCGGGAAGATGCGTTGGTCGATATCTACCGCGTGATGCGCCCAGGTGAGCCCCCAACATTGGAAAGCTCGCACGCCCTGTTCCAGAGCCTGTTCTTCAATGCTGATCGCTATGATCTGTCATCTGTCGGCCGGGTAAAAATGAACTCCCGCCTTGATCTTGAAACCGAAGACACCTTGCGCATTTTGCGCAAACAGGATGTTCTTGCGATCCTGAAAGTGTTGGTGCGGCTGAAGGATGGTGAAGGCGACATTGACGATATCGACCATCTTGGCAACCGCCGGGTGCGGTCGGTTGGTGAATTGATGGAAAACCAGTACCGGATTGGCCTGTTGCGAATGGAACGGGCGATCCGTGAACGCATGGGATCGGTCGAGATCGATACTGTGATGCCTGCTGATCTGATCAATGCCAAGCCGGCAGCGGCCGCGGTTCGGGAATTTTTCGGCTCGTCCCAATTGTCGCAATTTATGGATCAGACTAACCCATTGTCTGAAATCACCCACAAGCGGCGGGTGTCGGCGCTTGGGCCTGGCGGTCTGACGCGTGAACGCGCCGGGTTTGAGGTGCGCGATGTGCATCCGACCCATTATGGCCGGATCTGTCCGATCGAAACGCCCGAAGGTCCGAATATCGGCTTGATCAATTCATTGGCCACCTTTGCCAAGATCAACCGCTACGGCTTTATCGAAACGCCGTATCGCAAGGTCGTTGATGGTCAGGTGACCGACGAGGTGCGCTATATTTCAGCAATGGAAGAAGGGCGCTATACGATCGCCCAGGCCAATGCTGAACTTGATAAAAAAGGCAAATTTGTCGGCGAATTGATCCCGGTCCGTCGGGCCGGTGATATCGGCTTGGCGCGTCCGACCGATATTGAATTGATGGACGTCTCGCCAAAGCAGCTGGTATCGGTTGCGGCAGCGTTGATTCCCTTCCTTGAAAATGATGACGCCAACCGCGCCCTGATGGGATCAAACATGCAGCGTCAGGCGGTGCCGTTGTTGCGTGCCGAGGCGCCGATTGTCGGCACCGGTATGGAATCGCGTGTGGCGCGGGATTCGGGTGTGACCATCGTGGCCCGCCGCGCCGGCGTGATCGATCAGGTTGACGCGACCCGTATTGTGGTGCGGGCAACCGAAGAGGTTGAAGGCAACCATTCGCCGGTCGATATCTACAGCCTGCTGAAATTCCAGCGGTCGAACCAGAACACCACGGTCAACCAACGGCCGCTGGTCAAGGTTGGTGATACGGTGCGTCGCGGTGATATCATTGCCGATGGCCCCTCAACCGAAGATGGAGAATTGGCGCTTGGCCGGAACGTGCTTGTCGCCTTCATGCCGTGGAATGGCTATAACTTTGAAGATTCGATCCTGATTTCGGAACGTATTGTCCGTGATGATGTCTTTACCTCGATCCATATTGAAGAATATGAAATCATGGCGCGGGATACCAAACTTGGTCAGGAAGAAATCACCCGCGATATCCCCAATGTCGGTGAAGAAGCGCTGAAGAATCTTGACGAGGCCGGCATTGTTTATGTCGGCGCCGATGTTGGACCTGGCGATATTCTGGTTGGTAAGGTCACGCCGAAAGGCGAATCACCAATGACCCCGGAAGAAAAGCTGTTGCGGGCGATCTTTGGCGAAAAGGCATCGGATGTCCGTGATACCTCGCTGAAGCTGCCGCCGGGCGGCTCTGGGACGGTTGTCGAGGTGCGGGTGTTCTCACGCCGTGGCGTCGAAAAAGACGAGCGTGCGCTGGCCATTGATCGGGCCGAGATCGACCGTCTTGGCAAAGACCGTGACGATGAAAGAGCGATTCTTGAACGCGGTTTCTACGGACGTATGGCCGAGCTTTTGGCCGGGCAAACCGTTGCCAGCGGCCCGAAGGGGCTGAAGGCTGGCACCGCACTGACCGCGGAAAGCCTTGAGGCATTGCCAAAATCACAGTGGCAGCAAATCGCTGTCAAGGATGATGCGGTGCAAAAGCTTGTCGAGGCTCAGGTTGGCAACTTCGAAACCGCTGTTGCGGCGTTACAGGCGCGGTTCAATGACAAGGTCGACAAGCTGCAAAGCGGTGATGAGCTGCTGCCCGGCGTGATGAAAATGGTCAAGGTGTTCGTGGCGATCAAGCGCAAGCTTCAGCCTGGTGACAAAATGGCTGGTCGTCACGGTAACAAGGGTGTGATTTCACGCATCGTGCCGGTCGAAGATATGCCTTATCTTGAAGATGGAACCCCGGTCGATATCGTCCTAAACCCGCTTGGCGTGCCATCGCGGATGAATGTCGGGCAGATCTTGGAAACGCATCTTGGCTGGGCAGCGCGCGGTCTTGGTAAGCAGGTTGGGGCCGCGGCTGAAGCGGCGCGGGCCAAACATGATACCAAACCAATCCGCAAATTGTTGTCCGAAATTTACAGTCAAGAGCAGTATAAAGCTGAACTTGAGGTGATGGACGATGACCAGATCATCGAACAGGCCAGCATTCTGTCGCGTGGTGTGCCGATGGGAACGCCGGTGTTTGATGGGGCGCGTGAGGCCGATGTCACCCATTTGCTGGAAAAGGCAGGGCTAAGCCTGACCGGTCAGGAATGGTTGACCGACGGGCGGACCGGCGAGGTGTTCGACCGGCAAGTGACCGTCGGATATATCTATATGTTGAAGCTGCATCACTTGGTTGACGATAAGATCCATGCCCGTTCAATCGGTCCATACTCATTGGTCACCCAGCAGCCGCTTGGCGGTAAGGCCCAGTTTGGTGGCCAGCGCTTTGGCGAGATGGAGGTGTGGGCACTTGAGGCCTATGGTGCGGCCTATACGCTACAGGAAATGTTGACGGTGAAATCGGATGATGTGTCCGGCCGGACCAAGGTCTATGAGGCCATTGTTCGCGGCGATGATGATTTTGAATCGGGCATTCCGGAATCGTTCAATGTGTTGGTCAAGGAATTGCGGTCGCTTGGCCTCAATGTCGATCTGCACGAAGCGGAATATTAAACCGGGTTCGCCGGCCGGACAGGTAACTGGTCCGGCCGCGCCATTTTGACTGGCCCATTTTGAGGGGCCGCTACTGACTGACAATGACTCATATCGAACACCAACTGACGTTGGGGAGATGAACAGATGAATGATTTGATGAACCCTTTCGGGCAGCCACAAGGCCCACAGAGCTTTGACAAGATCAGAATCTCGATCGCTTCGCCAGAGCGTATTCGCTCTTGGTCTTTCGGCGAGATCAAAAAGCCCGAAACCATCAATTACCGGACCTTCAAGCCAGAAAAAGATGGTCTGTTCTGTGCGCGTATTTTTGGCCCGGTCCGCGACTATGAATGCCTTTGCGGGAAATATAAGCGGATGAAGTATCGCGGGATCATCTGTGAGAAATGCGGCGTTGAAGTCACCCTGTCAAAGGTACGGCGCGAGCGGATGGGGCATATCGAACTGGCGGCACCGGTGGCGCACATCTGGTTCTTGAAGTCACTGCCAAGCCGCATTGGCCTGCTTGTCGATATGACGTTGAAAGATCTTGAACGGGTCTTGTATTTTGAAAATTTTTTGGTGATCGAACCCGGCATGACATCGCTGGTGCGCGGGCAGTTGCTGAGTGAAGAAGAATTCTACGACGCGCAAGATGAATTTGGCGACGACGCGTTTGAAGCCAGCATCGGCGCCGAGGCAATCAAGAAAATTCTAGAAGACCTGGATCTTGAAGCCGAGCGTGTGACTATCCGCACCGAACTGGCGGAAACTGGGTCTGAAGCCAAGCGCAAGAAGCTGGTAAAACGGCTAAAACTGATTGATTCGTTCCGCGATTCGGGGTGCCGCCCGGAATGGATGATCATGGACGTGGTGCCGGTCATTCCGCCGGAATTGCGGCCTTTGGTCCCGCTTGATGGTGGCCGGTTTGCAACATCCGATTTGAATGATCTCTATCGCCGGGTGATCAACCGGAACAACCGGCTGAAGCGGCTTATTGAATTGCGGGCGCCGGATATCATCATCCGCAACGAAAAGCGGATGCTTCAGGAATCTGTCGACGCGTTGTTTGACAACGGGCGTCGCGGCCGGGTGATAAGTGGTGTCAACAAGCGCCCGCTGAAATCGCTGTCGGATATGCTGAAGGGCAAGCAGGGCCGGTTCCGCCAGAACCTGCTTGGCAAGCGTGTCGATTATTCTGGCCGTTCGGTGATTGTGGTTGGTCCAGAATTGAAACTGCACCAGTGTGGCCTACCAAAGAAAATGGCGCTCGAACTGTTCAAGCCGTTCATTTATTCAAAGCTTGAACTTTACTCGCTTGCCAGCACCGTGAAGATGGCCAAACGGATGGTTGAAAAGGAACGCCCTGAAGTATGGGATATCCTTGAAGAAGTGATCCGCGAACATCCGGTCATGTTGAACCGCGCACCGACCTTGCACCGTTTGGGTATTCAGGCGTTTGAACCAGTGCTTGTCGAAGGCAAGGCGATTCAGCTGCATCCGTTGGTCTGTACCGCGTTTAACGCCGACTTTGACGGTGACCAGATGGCGGTGCATGTGCCGCTGTCGCTTGAGGCGCAGCTTGAAGCCCGGGTGTTGATGATGTCGACCAACAACATTCTCAGCCCGGCCAATGGCAAGCCGATCATCGTGCCGTCACAAGATATTATTCTTGGCCTTTATTACATGTCGATGGAACGCGACAATGAAAAAGGCGAAGGCATGATTTTCTCGAATGTGCAGGAAATCCTGCTGGCGCTCGGTAACGGGTCGGTCAGCCTGCATGCCAAGGTGAAAGCGCGTGTCCCGACCCGCGACAGTGTTGATGGCTCTCGCGTCTTGAAGGTGATCGAGACCACCCCAGGACG
This sequence comes from Puniceispirillum sp. (SeqCode), assembly GCA_038116935.1. Classification (GTDB taxonomy): domain Bacteria; phylum Pseudomonadota; class Alphaproteobacteria; order Puniceispirillales; family Puniceispirillaceae; genus UBA3439. Next base: position 7,095 of record JAYOFA010000039.1, read on the forward strand.
TGCCCAATTGGCCGATCTGCTGCCAGATAATCCGGCTTGTTCGTTTGAACTTGTAAACAAGCTGATGACCAAAAAGGAAGTCAGTGACGTGATCGACCATGTCTATCGTCATTGTGGTCAGAAGGACACGGTGATTTTCTGTGACCGTCTGATGGGTCTTGGTTTCGGCCAGGCCTGTGATGCCGGTATCTCGTTTGGTATTGCCGATTTGACAACGCCTGACCTGAAAGGAAAATATGTGTCTGAGGCCGAAGGCGAAGTCAAAACCTTTGAACAGCAATATCTTGATGGTTTGATCACGCAAGGTGAAAAATACAACAAGGTGGTCGATGTCTGGTCGCGTTGTTCGGATCTTGTGGCCGACGAGATGATGAAGGGTATCTCGACCACCAAAGATGGTGAGCCGATCAATTCAGTCTGGATGATGGCGCATTCCGGTGCCCGTGGTTCCGCCGCACAGATCAAGCAATTGGCTGGCATGCGCGGTCTGATGGCGAAACCGTCAGGCGAGATCATCGAAACGCCTATCATTTCTTCCTTTAAGGAAGGACTGAATGTGCTGGAATATTTCAACTCGACTCACGGGGCGCGTAAAGGTCTTGCCGATACCGCGTTGAAGACAGCCAACTCGGGCTATCTGACCCGCCGTCTTGTTGATGTGGCGCAAGATTGTATCGTCCATGAAGTCGATTGCGGCACCAGCCAAGGCCTGACCATCCGGCCGGTGATGAATGGCAGTGAAGTTGTCGATTCTCTGTTTGAGCGGATTTTGGGCCGGGTTCTGGTTGAAGATCTGGTCGACCTCAAATCGGACAAGGTTATCGTGGCTTCCGGTCAGATGGTCACCGAAGAACATGCCGATGCGATCGCTGAATCGGGTGTTGACCAGGCTAAAATCCGGTCAGCGCTGTTATGTGAAGCCGAGCGTGGCATTTGCGCCAATTGCTATGGCCGTGACCTGGCCCGCGGCACCGATGTGAATATCGGTGAAGCGGTCGGGGTGATTGCCGCACAATCAATCGGTGAGCCGGGTACCCAGTTGACCATGCGGACCTTCCACGTTGGTGGGGCGGCACAGCGTGGCGCTGAACAGTCTAATCTTGAAGCCAATATCGGCGGCAAGGTGAAGCTTGAAGATGCGTCACTGGTCACTGACCGTAACGGTAATACCATTGTGATGAGCCGTAACACCGAATTGCTGATTGTTGATGAGCAGGATCGTGAACGGTCACGTTTCCGTCTGCCTTATGGCGGTCGTCTTCTGGTTAAGAGTGGCGACGAGGTTGCGGCTGGCGCGGTGTTGATCGAATGGGATCCATACACCATGCCGATCATCAGCGAATTGAATGGTGTCGCCAACTTTGTTGATTTGACCGATGGTATTTCGGTGCGTGAAGTGACCGACGATGCGACCGGCATTTCAAGCCGCCAAGTTGTCGACTGGAAACAGGCGGCAGGCGGTGCCAATCTACGGCCGCGGATCACATTGCGCGATAGCAAAGGCGAAGTGCTGACGCTGGCAAATGGCCTTGAGGCCCGGTATTTCCTGTCGGCCGGGGCAATTTTGTCAATCGATCACGGTACCGAGGTACAGGCCGGCGATGTGTTGGCGCGGATTCCACGGGAATCGTCGAAAACGCGTGATATCACCGGTGGTCTGCCGCGTGTGGCCGAATTGTTCGAGGCCCGTCGGCCCAAGGATTTCGCGGTGATTGCGGAAAGCGACGGCCGGGTCGAGTTTGGCAATGACTACAAGGCCAAGCGCCGGATTCGTATTGTGCCACTCGATGACGAGATGGAAGCGGTGGAATATCTGCTTCCAAAAGGTCGGCCCTTGGCGGTGAATGAGGGCGATGTAGTCCGCAAGGGTGACTTGCTTCTTGATGGTAGCCCGGTGCCGCATGATATCCTCAGCATTCTTGGCGTCGAGGCCTTGGCCGATTATCTGGTCAAGGAAATTCAGGACGTGTATCGGTTGCAGGGTGTGAAGATCAATGACAAGCATATTGAGGTGATTGTTCGGCAGATGCTGCAAAAGGTAGAGGTCGATGATCCGGCCGATAGCACGTTTCTTGCCGGCGAGCAGGTTGATCGCGAAGAATTTGCCCGGTCGAACGCCGCTCTTGAAGCTGAAGGGCTCCGTCCGGCGGTAGCGCATCCGATCTTGCTGGGTATCACCAAGGCATCGTTGCAAACCAATAGCTTTATTTCGGCAGCATCGTTCCAAGAAACCACCCGTGTACTGACCGAAGCGGCGGTTAGCGGCAAGCAGGATACGCTTGACGGTTTGAAAGAGAATGTGATCGTCGGGCGTTTGATCCCGGCCGGTACCGGTTCGGTGATGAATCGGTTGCGGCGGATCGCGGCGGATCGTGACAAGGCGATTCTCGCTGCCCGCGCTGCCGCTGTACCGGCTATCGAATCCGGTGAATTCGCGTCAGACACCGCTGAAGCCGTGGTTGAAGACTGATTAAGGGCCGCCAGATGAGCTGAATCTGGCGGCTTTCTGAAAAAAAACGGGATAACAGGGGGGCAAGAGCAAAAACCGCTTGACCAGTTGGCCCGCAAAAAATAGTATCCGGCCACCTTTTGGATCTAGGTGGTGGATCACCCTGCAGTTGAGGCTGTAGCGGCCGTTCCAGACGCTAGGTCGGTATATTAGGTGCTGAAAATGGGCTCCTGCGAGGGAGTTGGATGGGTGCTTTGCTCTCGTTTCTATTGAGCAAGGCTGCCCTGTTGCACGTTTCGTGCTTATTAGGTCGAGAAAAAAGGGGCAGGAATGCCAACGATTAACCAGTTGATCCGTCACGGGCGCAGTCGTCCTGTTGCACGTACCAAAGTTCCGGCAATGGAAGCATGTCCACAAAAGCGTGGCGTATGCACCAGAGTCTATACAACAACCCCGAAAAAGCCGAACTCGGCGCTTCGGAAGGTCGCGCGGGTGCGCCTCACCAACGGGTTTGAAGTGTCAAGCTATATCCCGGGTGAAGGCCATAACCTGCAAGAACACTCGGTTGTGTTGATCCGCGGTGGCCGCGTGAAAGACCTTCCTGGTGTGCGCTATCACATCATTCGTGGCACCTTGGATACACAGGGCGTCAAAGACCGTCGCCAGCGTCGCTCTAAATACGGCGCCAAACGGCCCAAGTAAGAAGAGGCAAATATGTCACGTCGCCATAGAGCAGAAAAACGGCCAGTTCTTCCTGATGCCAAATATAAGGACACCGTTGTCTCGAAATTCATGTCTTGCCTGATGTATGACGGCAAGCGGTCGGTTGCCGAAAAGATTGTCTACGGGGCGTTTGACCGTATTCAAGCCAAGTCGGGCAATGAGCCTGTCAAAGTGTTCCATGACGCGCTGGAAAATGTGCGCCCCAATCTTGAGGTGCGGTCGCGCCGGGTTGGTGGGGCCACCTATCAGGTGCCGGTCGAGGTGCGCGCCGAACGTGCGCAGGCGTTGGCCATTCGCTGGTTGATCGACAGCTCGCGCAAGCGTGGTGAAAACACCATGGTTGACCGTTTGTCAGGCGAATTGATGGATGCGGCTAACAACCGGGGCAACGCCGTCAAAAAGCGCGAAGACACTCATAAAATGGCGGAAGCCAACAGGGCTTTCTCGCATTACCGCTGGTAATCGGGGACCTAGGAGCGAAAATATGGCACGCGAATATACACTGAACCGGTATCGCAATTTCGGGATTATGGCGCATATTGACGCCGGCAAGACCACTGCGACTGAACGGATTTTGTACTATACAGGCCGGTCACACAAGCTTGGCGAAGTGCATGATGGCAATGCCACCATGGACTGGATGGAGCAAGAGCAAGAGCGTGGGATCACCATCACCTCTGCCGCGACAACCTGTTTCTGGTTCCGGACCGAAAACGGCACCGACCCGTCAGGCGAGTATGGCAATGACCCGGACGCCGCCAAATTTCGCTTTAACATCATCGATACGCCAGGCCACGTCGACTTTACCATTGAGGTAGAACGCTCATTGGCGGTGCTTGATGGCGCGGTGTGCGTGCTTGATGCGAACGCCGGTGTTGAGCCGCAAACTGAAACCGTGTGGCGTCAGGCTGACCGCTACAAGGTGCCGCGGATCGTGTTTGTCAATAAGATGGACAAGATTGGCGCTGACTTCTTTAACTGTGTCCGCATGATCAAGGATCGTACCGGGGCCCAACCGCTGCCGATCCAGATGCCGATCGGGGCTGAAAACGAATTTTCAGGTCTTGTTAATCTGGTGACCATGCAGGAATGGGTCTGGGATTCTGAAGATTTGGGTGCGACCTGGCGCTTGTGCGACATTCGCCCGGAATTGGCCGACAAAGCCGCCGAAATGCGCGCCGAAATGATCGAGCTGATCGTCGAGCAAGATGATGATGTGATGGAACAATTCCTCGAGGGTGTCGAACCTGATGTGGAGACCATCCAGCGCCTGATCCGGAAAGGCACGTTGAACATGTCGTTTGTGCCGGTGCTTTGCGGCTCGGCATTCAAAAACAAAGGTGTCCAGCCCTTGTTGAACAGTGTTATCGATTATTTGCCTGGCCCGCTTGATGTGCAGGCCTATAAAGGCTTTGCGCCGGGTGACGAGACCGAAACCCGGAACATTGAACGGCATGCCGATGATGCACAGCCGTTCTCTGGGTTGGCATTCAAGATCATGAACGACCCGTTTGTTGGCTCGCTGACTTTTGTGCGTATCTATTCAGGTATGCTGAAAAAAGGCGACAGCATGTTGAATTCGACCAAGGGCAAGCGCGAGCGTGTCGGCCGGATGATGATGATGCATTCCAACAACCGTGAGGAAATCGAAGAGGCATTTGCCGGCGATATCGTCGCGTTGGCGGGCATGAAGGAAAGCACCACCGGTGATACTTTGTGTGACCCGACCAAGCCGGTTGTTCTGGAAACTATGACATTCCCGGATCCGGTTATCGAAATCGCGATTGAGCCGAAATCCAAGAATGACCAAGAAAAAATGTCGGCTGGTCTGGCTCGTTTGGCGGCTGAAGACCCGTCATTCCAAGTCAGCAGCGACAATGAATCCGGCCAGACCATCATGCGGGGTATGGGTGAATTACACCTTGATATTCTGGTTGACCGTCTGAAGCGTGAATTCAAGGTTGAGGCGAATATCGGTGCGCCACAGGTGGCGTATCGTGAAACCATCACCAAAGAAGTCGAAGTTGACTATACCCACAAGAAACAGTCGGGTGGTTCAGGCCAGTTTGCGCGGGTCAAAATCCGTTTTGCGCCGTTGGCTGAAGGCGGGTTCCAGTTTACCAACTCGGTTGTTGGTGGGTCGGTGCCGCGTGAATATGTGCCAGGTGTTGAAAAAGGCATCGAGCAAGCCAAGAACAGCGGTACCATTGCCGGCTTTCCGGTTATCGATTTTGAAGCCGAGTTGATTGACGGCGCCAGCCATGATGTTGACTCGTCGGTGCTTGCCTTTGAAATTGCCGGCCGCGCCGCATTCCGCGATGCGATGGCAAAAGCCGCGCCACGGTTGCTTGAGCCGATTATGAAGGTCGAAGTGATCACCCCAGAAGAATATATGGGTGACATCATCGGTGACCTGAACAGTCGTCGTGGCCAGGTTGGTGGTATGAACCAGCGCGGCAATGCGCGTGCGATCGATGCGATGGTCCCGTTGGCCAATATGTTTGGCTATATCAACACCTTGCGCTCTATGAGCCAGGGCCGGGCTCAATATTCTATGATTTTTGACCATTACGAACAGGTGCCGCAGGCCGTTGCGGACGAAGTTCGCGCCAAAATGGCCTGACCGCAGACACGAACAGGAGAATTAAGCGATGTCCAAGGAAAAGTTTGACCGTTCCAAGCCCCATGTGAACATTGGCACGATTG
>JAYOFA010000040.1:0-12115 GCA_038116935.1 Puniceispirillum sp. (SeqCode)
GCGTTATTCATGTCCGGCCTTGCCCGCTATCAAGATGGTGACTACGCCGCGGCGGTCAGTATCTGGCAACGCCTGCTGGCACTATCGACCCCGGACGCCCCTTGGATCAGCATTGTACAACAAAACATCGCGCGTGCCGCCAAGGATGGTGACCTTGCCCTTGGCTCACCACCTGCCTCATCCGGCACAGCCGGTCCATCAGCACCGGATGAAGCGGCCATCGCCGCTGCCGCCAACATGAGCGCGGCCGAACGCGATGCGATGATAAACAGCATGGTCGCGAGGCTGGAACAACGCCTTGCCAACGCGCCCGATGACGTTGAAGGATGGACAAGACTGGCACGCGCCTATGAGGTGCTTGGCAAGCCCGATGCGGCGCTTGAAGCCGTGGCAACCGCCGCCAACCTTGCCCCGGCCGATTTGAATTTGCAGTTTGGCGTTCTTGAACAGTTACTGACCACAGGCAAAACCACGGCCCGCCTTGATTTGGCCAAGGCCGCCCTCGCTAACGCCGAAAAAAGCGCCCCAAGCCACCCGCAAACACTGTTTTTCCGCGGGCATCTGGCCCGGTTGGACGGCGACACCGAAACCGCCAGGATTGCGTGGCAATCCCTTCTTGACCGCATGCCACCCGACAGTGAGATGGCCAAGGCGCTGGCGGCCGAAGTTGATAAACTGAAATAATCCGACAAAACTGTCAGTCGGCACGCACCGCTGCCTTTATTTTTTTGGCATCTTGCTTGACCGCGTCAAATTCCGCACGCCGCCGGGCAATTTCCGCGGCCGACAGCAAATCAATATTGGAATAGTCCTTTTTCCAATCTGGGTCGCCTGACCAAACCAACGGTGACCGCTTGGTCGTGCGCGGTCCATCAGCCTCGACCAGCAGATCAACCGCCATCTCGGCCACCAGATCCTGCGATGCGGCGTCATCTGGCAAGCCTGCAGCATTTCCAAGCGGTAAGTCATTGAACAGCAGGCGCGGCACACCAACATGCTCCAAAATATCCTTGGCACAGCCCATAATGACCGTCGCGATGCCAGCCGCTTCAAGCTGTGCCGCTGCAAGGGCTACCGATTGGTGACATACCGGACAATTGGGTACCAAAACCGCCATATCAATACGGTCTTCTTGGCACAGTTCAACCAATCTTGGGCAATCGGTGCCGGTTGTTACCCGCTGTGATCTGTTCGTGGGCAGGCCATAAAACCGCGGCGAAACGCTGCCGATCTTGCCCTTGGCGGCCAGCCGCTGCAACGCGGCCAGCGGAAAATAGCTGGCCATATCACTGGCTGTTGTATGGGTACGGTCATAGGCAATATGGGCGATCCGCACATCAGGAAACGGGTCGATCGGCGCCGCATAAGTTTCAAAAAATTTTGACTTGCCATTATAAGCGGCGCCAGGTCCCTGATCACCTTTGGTTGGATCATACATAGACGCCGTGGTTACAACGCCAATACGCGCCGCGGCTAACGCCGTTGTCGGCCGTGTAAAGGGCACCTCGTCCAGTTGCGCCCAGACATAGGGCGCGCCATAACCAAGCCCGACATAGTAGGCACGAATCCTCTCGATATAATCCAGCGGTCGCATATCAGTCATACTGGGCTCCTTTAATAAGGGGTGGCGGCACCCTCGACAGGGTGATCAGCCTTTGGATCGATTACGCCAATTTTGGCGCAAGCCATCGCCCGAAGACAAGACCAGCGATCAACACCGCCAGAAATGGCACCATACCTTCCGGATTCAAAGTCAAGCTGGATATAACCGGCCCCGGACAAAGTCCGGCAAGCCCCCAGCCAATGCCAAAGATCAAGCTGCCAACAATCAATGGCCGGTCAATCGCGCTTGCGGTTGGCAAGTAAAACCGCTCACACAAGACCGGGGTCGGCCGTTTTAGTACAAACCGCAAACCGATCAGATTAACCGCGATACCGCCAACCATCACCAATGCCAAAGATGGGTCCCACACCCCAAAAATATCCAGAAATCCAACCACCTTTGCCGGATTCAACATGCCAGCAAGCGCCAACCCAATACCAAAAATCAAACCGCTAATAAGCGCTGCAATCGATCGTCCCATGGGCCGCCTCCGTTACACAAGCTTGATCAAGGCCACGGTGGCGATCGCACTGGCCATGAAAGCCAGCACCGCTACCAGTGACCGCGGCGACATACGGGCAAGCCCGCAAATCCCGTGACCCGAGGTACAGCCCGACCCGATCGCTGTTCCCACCCCAACGAGAAACGCGGCAAGGTAAAATTGTGGGCCGCTGGCAACGGCTTGCCATTCGATTGTACTGCCGGCCATCACCTGCGAGATCACAGGCCCCAGAATCGCGCCCGCTAAAAACATCAGTCGCCAAGCCCGTTCGCCTGCACCCGTTGGCGCGACAACGCCTGACAGAATGCCACTAATTCCCATGACCCGCCCTTTCAACGCCATCAATAACAGCGCCGCAAGGCCGATCAAACAGCCACCAATAAATGATTCAAGCGGGGTAAAACTCGCCCATGCAACCGACATAATTCTGACCTTCCCGTTTCGATACCCTATGATCGTCATCCACGCCGCCCGAACAGCCCAAGATCGGCGAACCACCGGGGTGGCACCCAATGACGATCAGACGAGGCGACACTACACCAATCTGTTCGAAAGACGAAAATATTTTCAGTTGAATTTCATCAAACCGCCTGTCACTGTTTACCGGTATCGGTGCCGGACACACCGTTTTTGCGATCATTTGGGCGCATGGTGACTTTGGGCAAACCCGCAATTGCCTCCGCTCCGGCTTTGGTCATTGATTTGCGGACAGATGGATAAAAACATGCCAAAAGCCTATTGGATCAGTTCCTATCAGAAAATTAACGACGAAACCAAATTGGCGGCTTACGCCAAATTGGCAGGCCCTGCCATTGCCGCGGCGGGCGGGCGATTTCTGGCCCGCGGATTGCCCGCACAGACCTATGAAGCCGGTTTGAAGGAACGCACCGTATTGATTGAATTTGAGTCAGTCGAGGCCGCCATCACCGCACATGACAGCCCCGGTTACGCCGCCGCGTTGGATGCGCTCGATGATGGCGCGTTGCGTGAAATCCGCATCATTGAAGGCGTCGAATAGGCGTTATGGACTATCACATCAGGCCTTTGACTCCCGGCTTTGGCGCAGAAATCTATGACCTCGATCTGTCAGCCGGGATCAGTGACAATCTGGGACGCGATATCGTTGGCGCGTGGAACGATGCTGGCGGATTGCTGGTGCTTCACGGACAAAATTTGTCCAGCCAGCAGCATATCGAATTGTCCCGCCATTTTGGCCCGCTGTTCGGTGACCCAAATGAAACCCCGCTTCAAGATACGGTAAGCCGTTATATTCACCCGGATCATCCGGAAATCTACCGTGTGTCCAATCAGGTTGACGCCGATGGCACACCAAAAGGCCGCAAGGGTGCCGGCACTTATTGGCATTCCGATGTGTCGTTTCGTCAGCAACCAGCCCAAGCCTCGCTACTTCATGCCAAAACGATCCCGCCGGTTGGTGGCGATACGATTTTTGCCGATCAGGCCGCCGCCTATGAGGCGCTGAGCCATGGCATGAAACAATTGCTGGCGCCGTTGTCGGTGTGGCATGATTTTGAGGTAGCCGCCCGTACCCAATATGCGAAGCCGGTGGTTGTCGAGCAGGATATGGATGGGGCAAACCGGGCGTTGCATCCGTTGGTTCGCACCAACCCGCTGACCGGGCGCAAAAGCTTGTTTGTCAATCCCGGCTTTACCTCGCATATCGATGGGTTTGACGCGGCAGAAAGTCAGGCCATTCTTGGGTTTCTTTATGATCATTCGATCCAGCCGCAGTTTTTATATCGGCATCGCTGGACCGAGAAAGATTTGGTGATTTGGGATAACCGGTCGATGATGCATCTGGCGATCATGGATTACCCGGATGATCATCCCCGCTATATGGAACGCTGTACGGTGATCGGCGAAACACCAGCCTGAATAGGGCCAGCAACATCAACGCCCGAACAACTCAACGGTCAAGACAGATTAAAGGAACTATGTAATGCCAAAAGCCTATTGGATAACCAGCTATCTGGAAATCTATGATATGCGCAAGGTTGAGGCCTATGCCAAGCTGGCAGGACCGGCGGTTGGGTCCTTTGGGGGCCAATATCTGGCCCGCGGCACCGCTGCCACGGTCTATGAAGCCGGCATTAAGGAACGGACCGTATTAAGCGTTTTTCCAAGCCTTGACGCCGCTGTCTCAGCCTATAACAGCCCGGCCTATGGCGAAGCGCTCGCCGCGCTTGGCGACGGGGCAAAACGCGAGATCCGTATTATCGAGGCGGTTGAATAACCCCCTTCATACGGCAGCGTCTTGCCGGACCAAGGGTGCAAATTTCATCCGCGTGTCAGCGTCCATCGGCTTGGCGCCGGTGGTCTCGGCCTCGGTACCGACATTCACATGCACCACAAAGCCGGTGGCCGATGCGATATCCTGCCCGGTAACAAACAGCCCAAGATCATAGGTCACGGCACTGGTCCCGATGCGGCTGACCGCCAGCCCCACCTCGACATCGGCCGGATAGGCCACCTCGGTGAAATAGTTGCACCCCGATGACGCTACCAGAAACACCGCTGTGCCCCCTGCCGTATCCAAGATCGCCGCATCGATCAAAAATTTGTTGATCGCTGAATCAAACAATTCGTAATAAACCGCATTATTCATATGGCCGTATTGGTCATTATCGCGCCACCGCGTCGCAAATGGCACGAACATCTTGAATTGCGCCCGCGATTGTGGCTGTGGACGGCTGTCAGACCTGCTCATTGACAAACCCTTTTGCTAGTTGACCCGTCTCGGTTAGCCCATCTTATCGGCCAAGAAAGTCAGACTGCGCGTCCATGCAGTGCTTGCCGCCGCCGCATCATATTGGGCGCGATGGTCACAATTAAAGCCATGACCTGCATCATAAAACAGGCTTTCCACATCCGGCTGGGCGGCGGCAAAAGCCCGCGCCCCGGCTTCCGGGATTGACGCATCATGAATCCCGAAATGCGCCATAACCGGACAATGCGCGGTGCTATCGGCACGCGCCGGCAATTCGCCGCCATAATAGCTGATCGCGGTAACAAGGTCGCTGTCGGCCCGGCACGCAAGGCGCCACGCCAAAGACCCGCCCCAACAAAACCCGACCACGGCAACCCGGCCCGCCAACCGGCCAAAGGCAATCGCCGCCATCACATCGGCCTCGCTGTTCGCATCTACCGCCTCTTTCAAATCGCGACCGGCGGCCACACCATCGGCGTCATAGGCCAATTCAACCCCGGGGCTGGCGCGGTCAAACAAAGCCGGTGCCACCGCCAGATACCCGGCCGCAGCAAACCGGTCGGCGACCTCGCGGATATGGGCATTGACCCCGAAAATCTCTTGAATGACCACCACCGCACCATCTGGGGCAGCATCGGGTTTGGCGACATAGGCGGCAAAATCATGCCCGTCAGCCGCTGTTAGGGTTTGAATGGGGGGCATCGCTGTGTCTCCTGTTATTGGATCGTCCTGTTATTTGATCGTCTGACATGCCGCCCAAACGCACGGTATGGCATGGGGCCGCTGTCGGCAATTCTGGCCAAGCTTTCACATCAAAACAATCTAATAAATTCACAGATGGCTTTGCAATCACCCTGCTGCCTGTGCGATGCTGGCCAAACCGGCGCACCGAACCAGCCAAAACAGCGCGACCGGTCATATATCTTGCCATGACGAGGACTATCATGAAGCAACGACGTTTGGGACAATCCGGGCCGAAAATCTCGCCGATCGGTATTGGGGCGATGTCATTTACCAATTTTTACGGCGATACCAGCGAGGCGGCATCGCATCGGATACTGGATACCGCACTTGATCAGGGCGTGACGCATATTGATACCGCCAATGTTTATGGCGGCGGCCTGTCGGAACGGGTGATTGGCAGTTTTCTCGCCAAGCAAGGCAAGGCGAAAGACCAGCTATTCACCATCGCCACCAAGGCCGGTATCGCGACCGACAAGGATAGCAGCCGCCGTTATTTCGACAATAGCCCGGCACATCTAAACGCGCAGCTTGACGCATCGCTCGGCCGTTTGGGGTTGGATCAAGTTGATTTATTTTATGTGCATCGCCGCGACCATGGCACCCCGATTGAAGAGGTAACCGATACCCTTGCGCGCATGGTGAAGGCCGGCAAAATTGGCGGCTTTGGCTTTTCCGAAATCGCCCCAACATCATTGCGCCGCGCCCATGCGGTCCATCCGGTCGCAGCCGTACAATCGGAATATTCGCTGTCAGTCCGCAGTCCAGAGCTGGGGCTGGTGCAAGCCACCCGTGATTTGGGCGTTGCCCTTGTCGCCTTTTCACCGGTGGGCCGCTCCTTGCTGACAGATCGCCCGCATTCGGCCGACACCGCCCAAAACAGCGCCTGGTTGAAAACCAACCCGCGCTTTCTCGCCCCCAATCTGGCGGCCAATATAAAAGCAACAGCCAAGTTCCGCCAATTGGCAGCCGATTATGGCACCAGCGCGGCGGCCTTGGCGATTGCCTGGTTGCTGCATCAGGGCAATCATATCATTCCGATCCCCGGCACCCGATCGGTTGACCATTTCCGGGAACATTGTGACGGGGCGCGGCAAAGCCTGACCGCGGCGCAAATTGCCGAAATTGAGGCGGCACTGCCGGTTGGCTGGGCGCATGGCGACCGGTATTCCGATGCCCAATGGGTGGGACCGGAACGCTATTGCTGATTAGATGGCTACCTAACCAAGATAGCTAAGTTCACCAGCCTCACGAATCCACAGACGCAACAAGGTTCGCTTGTTATCCGGATCGTTTGGATCATCAAGATAGCTTGTCCGGCGATGCCCGATGGTCGCGTTGTTGATCCATTGAATTTGCCCCGGCTGGAAGTCAAGATCGAGGCTGACATCCGGCTCTTCCAGAATTTCGGCAATTTCCCTCAACATCTCGGCCCCATCACTGTCAAGCGCCTCGCCAAGCATCTCATAGGCCTGAATATTCAGCCGTTCGCTGTAGCGCACTGTGATCGTGCCATCATAGGCAAAAGGCGGGCGCGACAGCAGACGTGGATCACCGTCGGCATGTTCCATCTGCCGGTCAAACAGCATCGGCTTGAAGCCCCGCGCACATAGTTCAGGGCGCCGTTCCAAAAGCCGGTTGTAAACCTCATACCAATTGGCCAGCTGGCTAAGCCCGCCTTCCATCGCGGGCCGCACGCACAGCAAGCCGACATAATCCGGCGGCGCAACATTCGAGCTGCAATCGGTATGAAAGCGCAATTCGGCATTGGTGTGTGAGCCGCGCGTACCAATCCCGATCGGGGTGCCACGATCACGCACTTCATACATCATTTTTCCGGCAAATGATTGTGCAACAGGCCGCCCCAGCACTTGGCCCAAAAGCCAATGCAGCGCCTCGATCGTTGGCATCGGATAATCATCAAGCGGTAGCCGGTCGATGATGGCAAAGCCGACACCGTTATCAAGCGCTTGTTTGGCTTGGCTGATGACCGCCCGGCAGGCGTCCATTTCATACATAGCGGGGGTCAAGAGAAGATAGGGCAACGGCGCTTTGGTCAGGCTATCACCGATGGCGCGTAACTCGGCCAAGGCGGCGTCGGTCAATCTGAAAAAATAATCATCCTGGCGCACCTCACTCCGCCGCCACGCTTTTGGAAATTCGAATGGCGCGGCTGGTACTTGCTCGGGGGGCAGCAGGTCGGTTTCAACTTCTAACACAGGTTGCATTCTTTCCTCCTACTATCGAGATAAATGCTGATCCGTCAGTGTGGGCAAAAGCGTCAGTGCTGTCTATAGCTATAAACGAACATCTGCGCTGGTTTTTGCATGCAACGATAAAGAAAGCCCCTATCAGGCCCGCATCTTGACAGGCCTGCTGGCGGGTCTAGAGTAGCGGCGTAGATTTGGCGTTTTCGGCGCCTGAGCAACGCACTGGCATTTGCCAGCAGACTACGGATTGACGGCGCATGCCCCTAACACGTTTCCTGTCTTATATTGTGGTGCTTGGCCTTGGGCTTGGTGCTGGCTGGTATATGTCGATGCATGACAGCGACCATCACAAAAGCGACCATCACAAAAGCGACCGCGATGGTGCCGGGCATCACCGCGCTAAAGATGATAATGACCGCTATAAAACCGCGACCTACGAGCACGGTCACACGATGGCAAAGGGCCACAAGGACGGCATGCATGACGAGGTCAATATGCCCGGCCTTCACGGTAAGGACACCACCGATGACGAGGTCAATGACCTTAAAGTGCTGTTCGTCAACCATAGGTTGTTGGCGCGGCGGGTTGAAGCGCTGCCGAATGGTATCCGGACCATCACCGAAACGGATGATGAAAGTTTGCGCGCCGCACTTGTCAACCATGTTTCAATGATGCTGACTCGGATCGAGGATGGCCGGAACCCGCATGTCATGATCCAATCACCAACGTTGGATCGGCTGTTTGCCGTTAATGACAAGATCAGCACCGAGATCGAAATGACCGATCGTGGTATCGCCGTTGTGCAAACATCGAACGATAAGGCGGTTGTGGCGGCGCTGCAGACCCATGCTGCCGAAGTCAGCGATATGGCCGCGCGCGGCATGGAAGCGGTGCATGAACGGATGCGCCAAAGCGGTGGGCATGGGCATAAACAGGGACCCAAACAGGAACATTGACAGGCGCATGGGCAACAGATGCGCCAGCCAGCACAGTAAGCCGAAGACGTTTTTTTGGCGGCGATCGCAATAAACCACTCGAAACCGCGCCCGTTTCTGGGTAAGGTGGTCGGGTTAAGAGTCATTTTGTGGACCTAAAGCCACCATGAAAAAGTTTTTACCCGTGCTTCATATCGGTTTATTGGCTGTCACCCTGTCGGGATGCGAGTCGATCAACCAGTTTGTCTATTATTTCCAAGGTCTTTTTGATCAGGAAACCGGCCAATTTGTCGAACAATCCGGTCCAGCCAAACCGGTAACCAAGGACACTATCGACGCCGAACCTGTTGTGACTTGGGACACCAATTACAGCATTTTCATATCACCACCGCCAGCGGTAAAGCAGGAGATTGCGCGCCGCTGTAAAGATGCCAATCACGACATCGGCATGGTAACGGTGATCGATCTGAACGGCAAGGAAGTGACCGCCCGCTACCGCTGTCGTGGTGCGCTCTAGGCTGACCGCGGCAACTGGCCTAGACCCTGAAAACGGCCCGTGGACAGCCCCGTTATATAATCATCTCGTGAATAGCACCGGTTTTCATCCACCGACATCCGGCGATTGAGATAGCCCGCCAGAGGCAGGCTATCGCTTTTTTGGCTTGGAGGGGGTTATCTTTTGGAGATTCCAAGATGGACGAGTGCGCCCAATGATGCGCCAATAATCCACGCATATCCGCCGCCGCCGCCCAAATTCGCGAAAAATTCGTCAAGGCCAAACACCAGGATATTCGGCCATACCGAACCAACCGCGACATAGCCTGAAATAATCCAGGCCAAAATCGCTTTGCGGTTAAAGCCACCATCATAGTGATATTCGGACCCAGGGGTTTCATCAAACAGCGCATCGATATTCAACTGCTGCTTTTTGATCACATAATAATCGACAATCATGATGCCAAATACCGGCGCCAGAATCGCTCCCAAGGTATTCACAAACGGGAACAGACCCATTTGCGTGATAACAGCAACCCACAAGCCGCCAATTACAAATCCGCACGCGGCGGTGATAAGGCCACCAGTTCTGAAATCAATCCGGCTTGGCAACAGGTTGGCAAGGTCATAGGCCGGGGGAATGAAGTTGGCCACCATATTGATCCCGACTGTCGCCGCAAAGAACGCAAACGCGGCCACAACCGTCAGCAGCAAATTGTCAACCTTGGCAACCATGGCTGTCGGCTCGGCAATATATTCACCGAAAATCGCGATGGTGCCGCCGGTAATCATCAATGTGATGAACGAGAAAAAGACGACATTGCCGACCAATCCCCACAGATTGCCCTTTTTCATTTCGTCTTCATTTTTAACGAAACGGGCAAAATCCCCAAAATTGATCACCACCGCAGCAAAATAGCCAACCATGATCGAAAACACGGCGACAAAAGCCCCAAGCGCGCCAAGCCCCTCAAATTCGCCAGAGCGTGTGCCACCGGAAAATACGCTGCCGACTTCCGACAACAAGCCGCCACCGGCCTTGGCCCAGATCGCGACCATCAAAACAATCATCACCAGATAGACAGCGGGACCCGCGAAATTCAAAAAGCGCTTGATCAGGTCAACGCCATGCCAGAACAAATAGACCTGAAATGCCGAAACAAAAATGAACGACACCCACATCACGCCGGTCATGCCGAGAAACATCACCTCGCCCGGATTGCCGGTAATAGCGGTGATCAACAGTGCCACCGCGGTTGACGCCGCGTAGGTTTGCGCCCCATACCAGAACATCGCCACAAGCCCTCTGGCCATCGCCGGGAAATTGGCACCAAATACGCCCATGCTGACACGCGCAAACACCGGATAGGGTATGCCATGCTGAACGCTGGGGCGGCCTGACAAATTGACCAGCCAGGAAATGAAAAAACCGGCTAAAATAAGCGCTGCAAAAACAGCCCAGCCGTTCAATCCCGAATACAGGAACAAAGATGCGGCGAGGGTGTAGCCAAAAAGGCTCTGCACATCATTCGCCCACACATTGAAAATTTCAAACCAGCCCCAGTTTTTTTGCTCCTTCGGAGTCGGGGCCAAGTCCGGATTATATAATCTGTCGGATCTGTTCGCTTTAGACTTACTCATCTTGACCTCTCCTTAAACAGAAAGATGATTTAGGCCTAAAGATGAAAGGCAAATTTCTGACTAAGGTCAATAAATTATAAATATAGTTTTATATATGTTAAATTCTACCCCTGTTTTTATTATAAAGTTACTAAATATCATTATTTTTTGTATTTATTTTTATTGATACCTTGATTCCTTCCCTAGTGGAACAGGTAGTTAACACTACCGCGGCATGGTGCCGGCTGGCGGGTTACGATGCGCGTTGGGCAATATGCATCGTCAATGCTTTGGTCGATAACATCGTCTCAATGCAAAAACAGACCAAGCTAGCTATCAGTAGACCGATCGTGCCATTCATGGCGACCAGTGTTGCGTGATCAAACGCATGTAACAGCATATAAAGAGCGACCAGATTGGCAATGAAGGCAAGCCCCACCAAGAACAGCGCATATTTCACCAACCACATGCGCGACTGCATCACTTTCAATTCGACAAGCAACAGCGATTGCCGCCCTGCACCGCTGCCTTTATTGCTCTCGTGGTGAAGCTGACGCATCAGGCCGGCAAGGCTGGTATATCGGAAATTCAGCGCGGCAATGGTCAGCGGTGTGGCCGGAAATAGCATACCCACGGCGGTTATTGTGATCACGGTCATGGCCTCAAAAAATCCCTGCCGACCGATCATCGGCAGGGGTTATCGGGATGGAGATTTTGAGAGCGCGCGGAGGCCGCCTCTCGACCACCAGCGATAACCATCATTTGCACCGCAAAATAGCGTTATAATCGAACCCATATAGTGCAATTTTTGCAGCACGCGTGGCAAAGTGGGCCGTGGCATCCACCAGACGGACCGAGGAAAAGGGCTGTCATCGTGACGTGGTAGACAGGTCATGATGATCAGCCATCATCAAACAGCGGGCCGGTAAAAGACCCTGGTCTTTTGATTGGCTGAACTTATGAACACCTTGCCCTTACCCACGCCTTTTAGCCGAAGGTATAACGCACAGGCTTCAGATAGCAGCTTGTAGTGACTTGGTTTTAAGGCTGAAACACAGCCGACCCAAATTATAGTAGGCAATTAGGTCATAAGGGATGTGACGAACATAATAGTAAACACCATCACGACTCATCACGTGTTCCGGAGCATATTTCTGTCTCATTCTATTTCACACACCTAATCTGTTGCACATAATGTGCCTACATATCAGGTGCTTAAATGCGAAAATGGTGCGGCTGAGAAGTGATAGCACCACCGCGATAGCCCGTAAATTGGCTAGA
>JAYOFA010000041.1:0-11821 GCA_038116935.1 Puniceispirillum sp. (SeqCode)
CACGGAGCGAGACAACCGTAGTGCAACTCAGACAGGATACATCCAATGTCAGAAATAATATCCGTTGAGCCGCGTCTAATGCGCCTCAAACACATAATTGGCGATGAAAAAGCTGACCCACCCATTAAGCCCATCATACCTATATCCAAAACGGCATGGTGGAAGGGCGTGGCAGAAGGCAGATACCCGCAGCCTATCAAACTAAGCAAAAAAGTGACAGTTTGGCGCGCAGATGAAATCCAAGAATTGGTGAATGAGATCTGTGCGAAGTAAAGCGCCCATAATGTTTTCTACGGGTATACGAAACAAAAAAAATTTTTTTGAAAATGGTGTCTTATGTGTCTTATGCGTCTTGTTTGGCTTCCAGTAACAATCACAGACGAGACACTTACAAGACAGTAAGACACTTTTACACACCATAAATCGGTACGAGAGAGAGTTTTTGTGTTTGAAAAACAGAAAGGCAGAAAAAACACTATAGGAAGATGCCCTACATTACCGTTCTCGGGGTCTTACGTCATTTGAGTTTCATCCACGCCTAAAAAGCCCATTTAGTTGCAAAACCCGTCCGTGGTCCGCGGTTCAAGAAAAGCGGAACGCTCTTTCCCAGTCCTTCATGAGCAGTCCTGATTCAATGCAAGCGGCTTCTAGGGCCTTAAGTTCAGCATATATTGCCTTCTTCTCTCTAGTTGTGGCTTTGCGCTCTGCAATTGCCTTCTTCGAGCGTCTTCCGTGCTTGAACTGCGCAGCAGCAATCCGCGCGCGCCCCTCCTCCGTCCTTGGCCCTGTGCTCTTCCCACCATGCAAGTGGCAACGACCATTCTTGGGGTTGCCGGCGCGCTTGCAAGGGTTACCAGAGCGGGTTTTGGCGTTACAGGCATTCATGTTGCAATTTTTGTTCTAACCATTGAGTGGCCTCAAATCAGTTGTTTGTGGGTGTACCTAAAAGTCCATTTTATCTTGTGCTTGCCGCAACTGGAAAAGCGTGGATGTTGGCTCAAGGTCGATCATCCCCCATGTGATCATGGCGCCTGCGGGAACATCCTGCAGCAGCACCCGCCCAGTTGCCAGATAATACGGGATCGGCGCGGCGTCTACTTTAGGCCGGCTTGCCACAAGCTCCGGTGACAGGCCGGCAACCGCGTGATGATGGGGGTCAGTGATTGTCAGACGATCGCCTTTCGAGAACGGGCGTGTTGTGCGCGCCACCAAATCGACTATTGGTCTGGGATTTATTGCGCCGGTTGGTAGCCCTAACAAAGCGGCACTTAAAATAGACATCGGCGCTTCAACACCCAATGTATGCTGACCAATAAACAACATGGCGGTTTTGGTATTCATCGCGACAACATGACCTTTGCCGCGGAGTAAATCCCATGTTTTTGGGTTATCACAACGCACAATGATAAAGACACCGCCGGCAAAACTCATTTCATCGGGGCGACGCAGGCAATTAAAAACATCGATAATCTTGGTCTTTGACAGCAGCCCCCCATCCGCGCGCGTTTGAAACGCATCAGCCAGCTCAACCGGCCGTAAAAGTGGTGCATGTAGCGTTTGACTATCAGGCATCAAACCGGTGGCATTAGCGACCACTCCGAGTTCACAAAAATCGGCAACTGTTCGTGTTGGAAAGCCGGCGGCGGTGACAACAGCGTTGCGCCGCGCCACTACATCTGCCCAGTCCTCGCCATTCGCCTCCCAATGGGCAAGCATACCCGCGTTAGGCACGCTTTTTTCAAGCCAAGTCAGCGTGTCGTCTTTATCAATGACAAAATCATATTCACTCGATTTGCCAGCTCCCAGCACCGCCAGACCGATGGTCTCGGCCCAACTGATCAGGCCGATAAGGAGGCTTGGTTGATCGCCTTCGACCTCCGTATACACCACGCCACGCGCTTTTGCCCTGCGATGCAGAATAGGGCCGACAACGATTGCAGCTTCTTTGGACGCCATAACAACATGTCGTCCTTTTTCAATCGCCCATTCAGCAAGGGCCGCCGCGGGTTCAGGCTGACCGGTGGCCTCAACAAGCACATCAAAGTCTGGCACTTTTTCGGCGGTAATGTCAGTTACCATCAATGGCGGTACGGTGAGGCCACTGTTCCGAACGGCATCGTCCATGCGGCGCTGATCTTTATCACAAATGACCGTGATCTCGATTTTTGGTATCTTTTGGATTTGGTCAAGCAGCGTCGCCCCAAAATCGCCAACACCAACCAGCCCAACACGGATAGGCCGTGCTAGCTGGGTTGCAAAAAGCCCCTGATAGTTCATAGAAACGTGTCCTGTACAAGTTCGTTACGAAATGAGGCTTTTTTCCGCAAAAGCGTAGTCGATGCCAATGCCAAGGCCCGGCAGTTTTGGGGCAGCCAGATATAGACCGTCATCTTTGACCACTTCTTTTTGTTCAGTCTTGCTGAATAATTTGGTTTGAAATTCCAGCAAGGCATTATCGGCCATAAAATATTCAATCCACTTGATATTGGGCAGCCCGGCGGCAAGATGCAGATGCACCATCTGCAAATCCCACGGCGAAACCGGAATGTTACGGGCGGTTGCATAAGCGTGAATATGCAACCAGTCGGTAATGCCGCCGGTCATCGCGGCGTTGGGTTGCACCATGTCTATGTGGCCGTGATCAATCAGATGCCGATGCTCCAACAGGCCAACATGCTGTTCGCCCCCCACAATATAGGTTTGCCCAGCCCGGGCGCGGACGCGGGCATATCCGGGGATGTCTGCGGGGTCTACCGGTTCTTCAAGCCAATAGACATTATAGGGCTCCCAAGCTTTTAACTGCTGAATGGCTGTATCAACGTCCCAGCTGCCATTGACATCAACCATCAATTTGACATCGGGACCAATCGCCGCGCGAACCTCACGCACCCGTCGGGTGGCCTCTTCCGGCGTTACAAATGATTTGGTGCCGCGAATTTTCAATGCCTTATGCCCGTTTTCGACATAAGACGCGGCGCGTTTTGCCAGTTCCTTGGCGGGCATATGATGGGCGCAATTGGCATAGGTTGGTATCAGATCACGAACGCCCCCAAACAATGCAGCCACCGGTAGATTCGCTGCCTTTCCTTTCAAATCCCATAGCGCAAAATCAATCGATGCAATACAGTTGCGCAAAATGCCGTCACCGCCGCGGCGCGGCACCGCATTATACATAGAGGTCCATAGGTCTGTGTGGTGCATCGCATTTTTGCCAACAATGACCGGTTTTAAGACTTGCGAAATAATCAGGGCATAGATTTCCCCAAGACCAGGCTGGGCCGAGGTGAATCCAATGCCCTCATGCGCTGTATCTGTCTTTACGGTAATGATCAGGATTTCGCCAACATAGCTGTCCTGCTCTTTGTTTTTATACCTGTTGACGGTGATGTCGGTAATGTTCATCTACTGCTTCCTTTACTCACTACCTTGGGATTCGGATGCTTCCGTGGGATTGCTGTTGCTGAATTTCACCCATGTAGACCTTAGATGCCGCTGAAGAATGGTGCCTAAGACTTGGCTGTCGCGCCGTTCAAGCGCTTCAATAATGTCTTCATGTTGCTGGATGGCGTCTGGCCATAAATCATTTTTCTTGTTTGATTTGAACCGGGCCCGATACACCCGTGCGTTAATTTGTTCATGTATCTCCATCAGCGCGGTGTTGCCACTCATCATGACAAGGCCTTTATGGATCAGCTGATTTAATTTGAAATAGGCAAGTTTGTCTTTGCGGGTGTAAGCGGCAAGCATCTCGTAATGAAGTGCCCTGATTTCGGCAATTTGCTGGTCCGTCCCCTGCACGGCCGCTAATTGCCCAGCCAATCCTTCTAAGGCGCCGAGGACTTCCAATAAATCGCGGATTTCATCGGCAGGGGGGTCGGTCACGACAGCACCACGATTGGGCCGCAACTCAATCAATTTTTCTCGTTCCAATAGCTTTAGGGCTTCGCGAAGAGGTGTGCGCGAGACGTTTAATGTTTCAGCAAGAGGTCTTTCACGAATGCGCTCACCCGGCTGGATACGGTCTTCGATAATCATGTCTCTGATCTGGGCCGCGACACGCCGCGTCAGGGGAAGGCCGTCAAAATCCTTTTCCTCCTCGGTATCAATCTGCGAGTCCAAGGCACCGGGCTCAAGCGCTGTCAGGGTTTCGTTTTCGTCTTGCATTTTCACCACTCAGCTATTTGGAATGCCATAAATGTATATCCCGAAAAACGATACACGATTGAAGGGATTATGTAATCAAATATAAAATACATAAAAAACAATATTATATATTATAATTTTAGCAATGGTGACGCAAAATTTTGCTTCTATATTTTTATCCCTTGACAGATGTGCAAAATGGCATGCCAAATACTTAGGCTATGAAGTTTGACCTAGTGGGATGGTCACGCCCAAGGGGAGGGGAATGATTACGACGCTAAAAGATCGTATCGGCGTAGATATTGGCCGTCGGGCGCGTCTGGAAGACGGTCTTGTTTGGGCAGCGCAAAACAGCGTCTATTACATTGATATCCAACTTGATACGGCATCAAACGCGATTGAGACATTCGATCAAGACCGGATCGATACGGTCAAATCCCTCTGTAGCGACCATAATATTCACCTTGGGCTGCACACCCTTTCGGGTGTCAATATGGCTGAATATAGCAATCACCTGCGTCAGGCCGCTGATGCCTATATCACCAGCTACATTGACATGGCCGCCAAACTTAACGCCGAATGGGTGGTGGTTCATGCGGGCTATCATTTCACATCGGATTATCAGGAGCGGCTTGAAACCGGTTTAGACCGGTTAGGTAGAGCGTCGAAATATGCTGAAGAAAAGGGTGTGCAGCTGTTGCTAGAAAACATGAATCGAGAGCCGGAAGACGCTGAGGTGAATTATCTTGGTCACAGCTTAGATGAGTGCCGGTTCCTTTTTGACAACCTTACTTCACCCAACATCAACTGGTCTTTCACCATCAACCACGCAACATTGGTGCCTGAAGGGATTGATGGTTTTCTGGACGCTTTCGGGATATCGCGGATTGGTGAGGTGCGTGTTGCCGATAATCTGGGCGATAAGGAACACCACATGTATCCGGGCGAAGGCAGCATTGACTTTCGTAGGTTCTTCAAACGCATGGAAGATTTGGGATATAGCGGTCATTTTACCAACGGATTTGGCACGCTTGAGGACATGCTGACGGGGCGTGATTATCTGGTTGGTGAGGCAAAAGCTGCCGGTGTGAAGGCGGCGCAATAGGCAGGAAAACAACGGGGATCTGTGACTTTATGAGTTCTGAATTAAAAACAAGATTGGCAGTGATTCACGGTGATCCCAGCGGTATTGGCCCGGAATTGATCGCTAAATTGCTGGCTGAGGATGATATTCAGGCGCGCGCTGACATTCTGTTGGTTGGTGATCGCCATGTATTTGCCCTTGGGTTCGCACAAGCCGGCCATGACCATCTCCTGCGTACGGTAACAGCTGATGTTCCCGAAAATTGGTTCGATGGCGATGGGTTTCCGATTTTGGAATTGCAAACAATTACGCCTGAAGAGGTGGCTTTGGCCGAAGTGACCGAGGCGGGGGGACGATCCTCATTGCGGGGTCTTGATAAGGCCATCGATCTAACCTTGGCCGGTTTGACCGATGCTGTCTTGTTCGGTCCGTTTAACAAGGCCGCCATGCATTTGGCGGGTATGGGTGTCGAGGATGAACACCGCTATATCGCTAAATATATCGGATTTGATGGTCACCATTCCGAGATCAATATGTTGGATGAGTTAATAACGACGCGCGTAACCAGCCATATTGGCCTTAAAGATGTTGTGAAAAACATATCCGGGGACGCGGTTCTTGAGGCGATCCAACTGGCCAATGATACATTACGCAAAGCTGGCAATGACCGCCCGCGTATCGGCGTTGCCGCACTGAACCCCCATGCTGGCGACAATGGGAATTTCGGTCGAGAAGAGATTGATATCCTGACCCCGGCCATCGAACGCGCCCAGAAAATGCAGATGGATGTGTCGGGCCCTTGGCCGTCGGATACGGTGTTCTTGCGGGGGCGCGATGGCCGCCTCGATGCCGTGGTTACGATGTATCATGACCAGGGACAGATCGCGATGAAACTGATGGGATTTGACCGTGGTGTAACGATTGCCGCGGGCTTGCCTATTCCGGTGGCGACGCCAGCCCATGGAACCGCGTTCGATATCGCCGGTCAGGGGGTTGCCAATTTGGGTGCGACACGGAATGCGTTCGATGTTCTATGCAGAATGGGCCTGCATCATAGGCAGTCGATGATCCGCAGCAATGAAAATGAAAGCGCAGCACAATGAAAATTAAAAGCATCAGAACGCGGGTATGGGAATGGGCTGGTAAAACCGTGCCACCAGCCAAGAATTTTTGTACGAATGCAATGGACGCGCTCTATGACCGGGGCGATGCGATGGGGTCGTTTCGGTTTCATGGCTGGATGACCTGTGAAATCGAGACCGATACCGGGCTGGTTGGCATTGGGAATGCGGCCTTGGCCCCGCGGATTACCAAAGCGATCATCGATGAATATTTGGCGCCATTGGTCATTGGTCAGGACCCGTGGGATTTTGAATATCTCTGGCAGCGCATGTACCGGTCGACGCATGCATGGGGCCGTAAGGGCATAGGCATGGTGGCGATTTCGGCTGTTGATATAGCCATCTGGGATATTTTGGGCAAAGCGGCCGGCAAACCCGTGTTCAAATTGCTTGGCGGACGCACCAAAGAGCAGATCCCGGTTTATGCGTCCAAGCTCTATTCTGGTCCGATCGAAGAGATGCAACGCGAAGCGCAAAGCTATGTTGATCAAGGTTTCAGCATGTTCAAAATGCGGTTTGGCTGGGGGCCCAAAGATGGCGTGGCCGGCATGGACGAAAATATCAAACGTGTTGCCGCCGTCCGCGAGGTCGTTGGTGACAATACTGATCTGATGCTTGAATGCTATATGGGATGGAATTTGGATTATGCCAAGCGCATGCTGCCCTTGCTTGCCGAATTCAACCCGCGTTGGCTTGAAGAACCGGTTATCGCCGATGATATCGACGGCTATGCCCAGTTGAACAATTTGGGAATCATACCGATTTCAGGCGGCGAGCATGAATTCACCCTGCTTGGCTTCAAGCATTTGCTGGACCGCAATGCCGTCAGCTACATCCAATATGACACAAATCGGGTAGGCGGTATCACTGCCGCACAAAAAATCAATGCGTTGGCCGAGGCGTTTCAGGTTCCGGTGATCCCGCATGCCGGACAAATGCATAATTACCACTTAACCATGGCTAATCTAAATTGTCCAATATCAGAATTCTTCCCGGTTCATGATGTCGAAGTCGGCAATGAGTTGTTCTACTACATCTTCAAGGGCGACCCTGAGCCAACCAACGGTTTTATCGACCTGTCGGATACAGAGCCGGGACTTGGACTTACAATTTCTGAAGAACATATAAACGATTTCAATATCTTGGAATAGGTATTTAACGAGGCGATACGGATTATGTCCAAACACAGTTATAGTGGCATTTGGCCGGTAGCACCGACCCCGTTCCATGAAAACGGGGCCGTTGACTATGATGGTATGACGCGTGTTCTTGATTGCATGATCGATCAGGGCGCCGATGCTATTTGTGTTTTGGCGAATTTTTCAGAACAGTTCCTCATTTCGGATGAAGAACGCGAAAAACTGACAAAATTGTCGCTCACGCATATTGATGGACGTGTGCCGGTGGTTGTGACCATTAGCCATTTTGCCACTGATATTGCCGTTGCGCGGGCGCGGTTAGCCAAGACCTTGGGCGCGCATTGCGTGATGATGATGCCGCCCTATCATGGGGCCACGATGAAAGGCACAGCCCAGCAAATATTTGAACAATGCCAGATGGTTGGCGATGTTGGCATCCCGATCATGATTCAAGATGCGCCGCTATCAGGGGTCGATCTGCCGGTACCGCTATTGGTGCGCATGGCGCGTAAAATTGACATGGTTAAGCTTTTCAAGATTGAGTGTGCCGGGGCCGCCGGTAAATTGCGCGATCTTATTAAGGAAGGCGGCGATGCGATTGAAGGTCCGTTTGATGGCGAGGAAGGCATAACCTTACTGGCTGACCTTTACGCCGGTGCCACAGGTTCGATGACATCGGCAACCATCCCAGACCTTATCAAGCCCATTCTAAGCCATTTTGCAGATGGTGATTTTGCAACAGCTGAAGATATTTACCGGGATCTTTTGCCCGTAATCAATTTTGAAAATCGGCAATGCGGGTTCCGCTCCAGCAAGGCCGCAATGAAAGAGGGGGGCGTGATAAAATCTGATTTTTGCCGCCATCCCGTTCAACCACTTCACCCGGATACAAGAAAGCAAGTGATCGCCATGTTGCGCGCGCTTGATCCGGTCGTTCTTCGGTGGGGGAAATGAAATACCCATCGCAGATGCCGCATAGGCAATACTTGGCAAAGCGCCAAGCCCTAAAATTGCTCTCGATAAAAGGAGGAAACATAATGAATTTCATTCACAACAAAATTAAAGGGTCGCTGACGATCCTTTCCGGTGTTGCGCTTGTTGCGGGGGTCGGCTTAAGCGACCTTGCGGTCACAAATGCCGCCGCACAGGACAAGCCGGCGATCGAAGTCGTTACGCATGCTGGTGCCGGCGGTGGTACCGATGTTAACTCGCGGATGATGATGCTGCGCGCTCGTAGAGAATTGAAACAGGATATGGTTGTCGTCAACAAGCGTGGTGGTGGCGGTGCTGCTTCAATGAACTATTTTCTGACACGCCCCGCTGATGGAAACACGATCTTGACCTTTACTGTTGGTCACGCCATCACCATGGCCGCCGGTAAAACCAAGCTCCGCGTTGAAGATATGGCACCGATTGCCCGCGGCACCAACGATCCCCAAATCCTAATGATCCGGTGCGACAGTAAATATAAAACACCAGAAGATTTCCTTGCGGGTGTTAAAGCAGGAGACAGCATGAAATGGGGCGGTACCCAAACCGGAACCATCGACCATCTTACCGTCTACCTCTTCATGAAACAGGTTGGGCAAAAAATGCCAACCTATATTCCTTTCAAGGGGGGCGGGGAACTGGCCACGCAGCTTGTTGCCGGCGCCGTTGATGTTGCAACATTGAACCTGTCAGAAGCAGCGGCACAGGTGGAGTCTGGCGCGATTTGTCCGATGATCATCCTTGCCGAAAACGGCATGGCACCAATTCCCAAGGCAAAAACAGGCAAAGAGCTCGGTGTTGACCTCGTGCTGTCAACAACCCGTGGTTTCGTAACCCACGCTGGTGCTGATAAGGCCCGTGTTGCCGAGCTTGAAAAAGGTATTGATAAGGCTATGAAACATTCCATGTATCAGGCTTATCTGGCTAACTCAGGTCTGGATGATACCTCGCCACAAGGCTCTGAAGCATGGGGCAAGCAGATCAAATTTATGGTCGAAGCGTTTGGCCCTGCATTGAAAGAAATGGGCCTCGTAAAA
This sequence comes from Puniceispirillum sp. (SeqCode), assembly GCA_038116935.1. GTDB lineage: Bacteria > Pseudomonadota > Alphaproteobacteria > Puniceispirillales > Puniceispirillaceae > UBA3439. Next base: position 9,515 of record JAYOFA010000041.1, read on the forward strand.
TAACCGCATCGGCAGTGCCTCGTATCAGGCGGGGCACTGCCGTTAGACAATCGAGATAGTCATGAAAAATTTAGCTGTACCCGCGACAATTAGCATTTTTTCGATCATCATTATTTATTTGGCGCTGGATATTGAAACATCGCCGCCGATGATTGTTGGCGATAGCATGCAGCCCCGCGCGTTTCCTATTTTTTTGATGGTTCTCAATCTGGTGCTAGCCGCCTTGCTTATGTGGCAAGGGTTTGGTGAAGAGCCGAAAAAACGGGCTCCGTTGAACAAAATCACTATTGGGTCATTAGTGTTATTTCCGTTATTTTACGTTTTAACAACTTACATCGATATTTTGATCGGCCTTGCTGTCGTGCTTTTCCTGATGAGTTTCTTCTGGGGTGAACGCCGCATTTGGGTTGCGGCAGCGGTCGGCTTGATCACACCAGCTGCGTTATTTTTCTTGTTTAATTATGTACTGTCGATCCGGTTTCCGCGCGGCATGATCACCAACATTTTCTACGGCTAGGAGAACACCGATGATAGACGCAATCGCTGCCATGAGTTCGGTGCTCCTTGACCCTTACCTACTTTTTCTGATTTTGGTTACGACCGTTGTTGGCGTGGTGGTTGGCGTTCTGCCTGGCCTTGGCGCGACAACTGGTGCGGCATTGCTGCTACCCTTTACGCTGACCATGCCGCCGGTGCATGCGATTACCGTGCTGTCGACGATCTATGTTTCAGCGACCTTTGCCGGATCCATCACCGCCATTTTGATCAACACCCCCGGCACATCGGCCGCCGCCGCAACAACCTTTGATGGCTACCCGTTGGCGCAACGCGGTGAGGCGGGGCGGGCCTTGGGTGTTGCCGTTGTCTCCAGTACAGTCGGCGGCGTGTTTTCGATTATTGTTCTTTGTTTTGCCGCCCCGTTGTTGGCGTTGGTGGCGTATGAGTTTCGGCCTCCTGAATATTTTGCTTTAACGCTTTTCGGGCTGTCGATGTTGGCAACCATTAGTGCTGGCGGTGCGATCCGAAATCTTATTGGCGGCGTTTTTGGTGTTTGGCTGGCGACGATTGGCGCCGAGAAAACAACCGGCATTGAGCGCTTTATGTTTGGGAATTACGATCTTTATGAAGGGATCGGTTTTGTGCCTGTATTCATCGGCTTATTTGCGATGTCAGAGCTTTTGGTGCAATCAAATTCGGCCCAGCGGGTGGCGAGTGCTTTCGGCCTGAAAGCGGTGAAACTTCCAACCAAGGAAGACTATAAGCGAATTTGGCGCACCGTCCTGCGATCATGTGGTATTGGCACTTTTATAGGCGTTCTGCCTGCCGAGGGCGCGACTGTTGCCTCGATGATTGGCTATGCCGAAGCGCGGCGGTGGTCAAAGAAAAAAGAAGAGTTCGGCAAAGGGTCAATTGAGGGGATTGCCGGCGCAGAAGCGGCCAACAATGCTGCTACCGGCGGTGCGATGGTGCCAACCATGGTTCTGGGCATTCCGGGGAGTGGGACAACGGCGGTGATCCTTGTTGGCTTGATGGTGCATGGGTTGCGTCCAGGGCCTTATTTGTTCACCGAACAGGTGGATACGGTTTATCAAATTTTTGGCGCCATGCTACTGGCTAATTTCGCGTTCATGTTCCTTGGTTTATATGCAGCCAAGGTTTTCGCGCGCATTTCTTTGGTGCCGCTGCCTATTCTCTGGCCGATCGTTTTCGCATTATCAACAATTGGCGCTTATGCGCTCAATTCAGCGATGATGGATGTCTGGATCGTCCTGGTGTTTGGGGTTATCGGTTTTGTGGCGCGGCGTTTTGGCTTTGCTGTCGCACCGATCGCAGTGGGGTTGATCCTTGGTGAAATGGTCGAACGTAACCTGCAAAATTCACTGAAAATGTATGAAGGTGACTGGTGGATGATCCCTGCACAGCCACTGGCAGCGGTGTTTTTGGTTCTTGCTGTGCTTGGATTGCTCGCGCCGTTGATTTCTGCCCGCATCAGTAAATGGCGTGGCCGAAATAGCTAGCCTCATTGAGGGCTGTAGCGGTAGTCGGCAAATCGGACAACATCCAAGAGGTGAGCGGTGTCCGTAGGGTCTTCTTGGTTGCGGGGGCAGGATTTACTCAAGACCCTACCATTAAAAAGTGGGTATAAGGGCGCTCAGGTAACCCTGATTTAATGTGGGGTAAAATGTGGGTTGAGATCCCACACCTGATGAAAAATGAATCAAAATCAATGGCTTGAGTGTCAGTTAGGCAGACCGTCTCTCCGCCACACCTTGGACAGATGTGCTAAGTTTTGCGCATTTTCCAAAG
>JAYOFA010000042.1:0-11444 GCA_038116935.1 Puniceispirillum sp. (SeqCode)
GCGCCGGCATTCAGCACCATGATGATTTCTTGAAAGGACGCGCAATCAAAATAGGCGCCTTCAGCCACCAGCATCGCCAGAAAAGCCGGATGCGGGTTGGCCTTGACCGCATAATAGGGCGTCATTTTCGGCATATGTCGTCGGAATGCCTGATAATTATGTGCAACGCGTTGCTGGTCCAGCACCAAGCATGGTGTTGCAACGGTGGTATCAACAAGCAGTTTTTCTATACGGGTGGTCATTATCCTAACTCCCAAATAAGCATTGCCGGGAGCGTTGCCAGATATGACTGGCAGTCGCACGTGCAATGATGTAGTTGCCTTCTCGGGCCGGATTGTCCGGTGGTTCCAAAAAAGCCCTCTACGTCGTTACTTGCCGTCAGTGATGCCGCCATTTTTTGGCGAAAGGCACACTGCGATGGGCACGTGCGAATGGGCAGCGTTTTGATACGCCACCAAACGATAAATATCAAGAATTATTTTTGCAGTTTTGCCGGCGTCAAAACCGTTTCAACCCTTGACTTGCCCCCCACAGATATGACCCAATGAGATACCGGTATATTACATGTAAGGAATATGTTATGAAAAAGACTTCATTGACAGTTTTGCTATTGGCTAGCTGCCTTGCCTTTGGCGCATGCTCTAGCTATCCAACCTGGGTTCCAGAATGGGCGCAGGTCGGCGCAGGCTAATCTGCCGCAAAAACTGACGTAAATAAAAACCCCGTGCCGATTTGGACGGGGTTTTTTTGACCCGAATCGTTACTTACCCGGTTTCAACGGGGGCATCGGACGCCCCCCATTCGGTCCATGACCCGTCAAACACAAAGACCGTTTCATTGCCAAGCAGGGCGAGGCCAAGCGCCAAGCCACAGGCCGTCACACCTGAACCGCAAGTTGTTGTGATTGGGCGCGCTACATCAATGCCGCCTGTTTCAAAGGCCGAACGAATCTCGTCAATCGATTTCATATGGCCGGTTTCAGCAATCAGGCTGGCAATCGGCACGTTTGATGAGCCCGGAATGTGACCACTACGAAGGCCAGTGCGCGGTTCCGGGTCGGTGCCGGCAAACCGGCCTGGTGATCGCGCATCGGCGATCTGGCCGGCAACGCCCTGTTCGACAAGCAAACGCAGGCTGTCCATCGGGATGGTTTGCGCGCCAACCGGCTGGCGGATGGTAAAATTGCCGCGCTTGAGGCTGTTATCCGGCGTGCCATGATCCATCGGCCCGTCAATCGATTGCCATGCCTTCAGACCGCCATCCAAAACCGATACCCGGCCATGGCCGAACAAGCGAAGCATCCACCAAGCGCGCGCCGCGCTTAAAAAAATCGAATCACAATAGACGATGATATGGTCGCCGTCATTCACGCCCAGTTGCTGCATCTGCTCTTGGAAAAAAGCCGCATCGGGAAGGGTGTGCGGCAGATCTGACGACTTGTCGGCAATTCTGTCAATATCAAAGCGGCCGGCGCCGCTAATGCGCCGCGCGATATATTCATCGTTGGCGTTACGTCCCAGGGTTGGCAGGTGCGACGTTGCATCAAATAGTTTGACGTTTGCCAAATGATCGGCAAGCCAAGAGGCAGTCACAAGGATCGGGGTTGTTTCGGTTGATGACATAAAAGTTCTCTTTGTTTGGTGATTGACCACGACCTGTGCTGCTGGCGCGAAAGATTACAACCAGCTTGGAACCGGCAAATCTTTTGACCGCAAAAATGCCGGGTTCCATATTTTTGACTGATAGCGCTGGCCCGAATCGCACAAGATCGTCACAATCCTATGGCCAGGCCCCAGTTCGCGTGCCATCGCCACCGCGCCAGCAACATTGATAGCCGTCGATCCACCAAGATACAGGCCTTCATGCTGCATAAGATCAAAAATCAGCGGCAATGCGTCCTTATCAGACAGCTGAAACGCCATATCGACCGGGGCTTCGGCAAGGTTCGCGGTTATGCGACCTTGGCCGATCCCTTCTGATACCGAATTGCCGTCCGACTTCAATTCACCATGCGTGTAATGGTTGAAGAGGGCCGATCCTTCTGGGTCTGCCAGCCCTATTTTGATAGACGGATTTTGTTCTTTCAAATAACAGCCGACACCAGCCAAAGTTCCCCCCGAACCAACAGCACAGATAAAACCGTCAATTTTGTGGTTGGTCTGCGCCCAAATCTCCGGTCCGGTGCTGGTATAATGACCGTGCATGTTGGCCACATTGTCAAACTGGTTGGCCCAAATGACACCGCCATCATGGGTGCTCGCAAGTTCTTTGGCCAAAGCTTCGGAATAGCGAACGTAATTTTTAGGGTCCTTGTAAGGTGCGGCAGGCACCAATCGTAAATCAGCACCGCAGACGCGGAGAACGTCCTTTTTTTCCTCGCTTTGGGTCTCGGGCATCACGATCACCGACCGGTAGCCTTTCGCATTGCCAACCATCGTCAAGCCAATGCCGGTATTGCCGGCAGTGCCTTCAACGATCAAGCCGCCCGGACCAATCAGCCCCTTCGCTTCAGCATCTTCAATAATCGCCTTTGCCGCCCGGTCCTTGACCGAACCACCCGGATTCATAAATTCGGCCTTGCCATAAATCTCGCAGCCGGTCATGTCAGATACGGTTTTCAGACGGATAAGCGGGGTATTCCCGATGGCGGCAACAAAACCAGGGGCCTTAGCAGAAGTCATGACTCAATCCTGTCGCTAGAGATAGTAAAGAGGGGCCGACAACAGGTGCGCCGACCCCAACACCATAGCCCAAATAGCATGCGAACGGCAATGCAGATTGCGGCGCGCACGAACCGTATGATTACCGGTCCAAGCGGTTATCTGGCACAAGGGAAAACAGACCTTGGCATAAGACTTTATCAATGGCACTCTTTAAGGTAGAGGCGGGTGACTGTTCATCAGGCCTCGGATCGGAAGGGGGATACGGGACATGGCGCGGATCATCCTTTTGCGACATGGCAAAGCTGAAATGCCATCAATCGATTGCAGCGATTTCGACAGGCCGTTGAATGCGCGCGGCACAAAGAACGCTGCTGCTATCGGTAAATTCCTGGCAACGCACAAACTTTTGCCTGATCTGGTTTTGGTGTCACCAGCACGTCGCACCATGCAGACTTGGGACCAGATCAATCAAGATTGGCAAGACCGCATTCCGGCCAAATTGGTCGAGTCGCTCTATGAAGCATCGGCGCAAACGGTTTTATCGGCCATATTTGATCATGCAGGGGACTGCCGGTCGGTTTTGGTTATAGGCCATAACCCCAGTCTTGTTTTACTCCTCAATCAGCTGACATCGAGTCATGTCAGCGCCTTTAACACCACCATCTTTCCCACCTGCACATTGGCTGATATCGGGTTTGAAGCCGCGCATATTGCCGACATTGATTGTGAACATGGCCGACTTATTTCACTAAAAACGGCGCGAGACCTGTAATTATTTTGGGTTTTGTCACTTTATCCAGCTTGACAGACGTGTTTTAGCGTATTAAATCGCTATCACGTTAAAACGAAATCAATGCAAGGCGGTAGATGCGTGAAACGCGATCAGATTGACTCAAATCACGAAGACGCGCTTTTTGACGCTATTTTGGCGCTCAAAACGTCTGAAGAGGCGCGTAATTTTTTCTATGATTTGTGCACACCGACCGAGTTGGAAGGGCTTGTTGACCGCTGGCGTGTCGCCCAGCTTTTGGTCAAGAATGTGCCCTATCGCAAGATAGCCGAAGAAACAAAGGTCAGCACGGCAACGATTGTGCGGGTCGCCCGCTTTTTGAACAGCGGACATGATGGATATAAGGTGATAATGCAACGACAGGGCAAGTTATGAGTGACGAAAAAAGACTTAAGATCGCGATTCAAAAATCTGGCCGGTTGGCGGACCAGTCTCTGGCCTTGTTAGAGAAAAGTGGCGTTTCCCTTGCGAAAAGTCGCGATCAGCTATTATGCCGCGCTGAAAATTTTCCGCTTGATGTGTTCTTGGTGCGAGATGACGATATCCCGGCCTTTTTGGCGAACAATGTGTGCCAGCTTGGTATTCTTGGACAAAATGCGTTTCTGGAAAAACAAGCGCTTGGCAATGGCAAGTTTGAATCGCTGGCACAATTGCTGCCGCTTGGCTATGGAAAATGCCGGTTGTCAATCGCGGTGCCCCATAATTTTGACTACAAGTCGATCCAGTCATTGACCGGCAAAGTCATCGCCACGTCTTATCGGGGACTGTTGGCAGCCTATTTGAAACAACATGATATCGATGCCGACATTGTGACGATGGAGGGCGCCGTAGAGGTGGCGCCGCGCACCCATCTTGCCGATGTGATCTGTGATTTGGTGTCAACCGGCAGTACGCTGGTATCGAATGGTTTGGTCGAAAAAGAGGTTATTTTGCGATCTGAGGCGGTGTTAGTCAGTAACCAGATCACTGATCCGGTGATTGCCGGATTCGCCGATAAAATGACCTCGCGGATCAAAGCGGTGCTTCGCGCCGAAAATAGTCGATATATCATGCTGAATAGCCCGACAGCCAGCCTTGACGCAATCAAGGCGGTGCTTCCCGGATCTGCATCACCAACCGTGATGCCGCTTCAGGGTCGCGATGACATGGTGGCAGTCCATGCGGTATGTGAGGAAGGCGTATTCTGGAATACGATGGAAGCGCTAAAAGCCAATGGCGCTAGTTCCATTCTTGTTGTCCCAATCGAAAAAATGCTGGATTAGATTATGACCCGATCATCCTTGTCCGAAATGTCGCCGGTCTGCCGGCGCGCGCGGCCGGAAATTCTGGCGATGCCGGGCTATAGCTCGGCCCGATCATTGCAGAAACCCGGCTGCAAGACAGTGTTTCTTGACGCTAATGAATGTTCCTATGATCCGTTTATCGGTGGTACGGGGCTTAGCCGCTATCCTGCGCAACAGCCGGCAGCTTTGGTGGACGCTCTATGCCGGTGGTTGGATATCTCGTCGCGGCACCTGACGATTACCCGCGGCGCCGATGAAGCCATCGATTGCTTGATGCGGACCTTTTGTGGGCCTGGGCTGGATAATGTGGTGATTTGCCCGCCAACATTTGCGATGTATGCGCAATCGGCGATGCTGCAAGGCGTTGAAACACGCTGCGCCCCGCTTGATCAGAACTTCGATATTGATCTCAAAGCCATTGACCAACAATCTGATAAAAATACAAAAATCATTTTTGTTTGCTCGCCAAACAATCCAACAGCCAATCTGATGAGCCGGGACAAAATCATCGCACTTTGCACAGCTTACGCTGATCAGGCTGTGGTGGTGGTTGACGAAACCTATGTCGAATTTAGCGCGGTGCACAGCTTTGTTGGCGCGCTTGATCAATTCGCCAATCTTGTGGTGTTACGGACATTGTCAAAATCACATGCGGCGGCCGGTCTTCGATGCGGGGCGGCGATTGCCCGGGCCGACATAACCGCTTTGCTGCAAAAAGTGCTGGCGCCTTATCCGATACCGCAACCGGTAGCCGCGTTGGCAACGCAAATATTACAGCCCGACAATCTGTTAAAACTGGCAGAAAAACGAGCGGATATTATCGCGCGTCGGGCCGCCTATGCCGAACGGTTTGCCAAATTGTCATCGGTGCGGGCAGTTTTGCCGTCAGATACCAATTATTTTTTATTATTGACCACTGACGCTGCTGCATTTTGTCAGACCGCTGCGGCAGCCAATATCATTCTCCGCAACCAGTCTCATCAACCTGGTCTTGACAACAGCGTACGCGTGACGATCGGCAGCCCCGACGAGATGGAACAGCTGTTTGCCGCTTTGGATGGACGCCAGATGATGACAAATAAGCCGCAACGGGTTGCACAGGTCACGCGGAAGACAAACGAAACCGCGATAAGTGTTGCGGTAAACCTCGATCGTGCTGCACCGGTGCGTATCAATACCGGTATTGGTTTTTATGACCATATGCTTGATCAAATTGCCAAACATGGCGGCTTTTCCCTGGAACTTGATTGCGCCGGCGACCTTGAAATTGATCCGCATCACTCTGTCGAGGATTGTGCGATTGCCCTTGGGCAGGCAATCCGGATTGCCCTTGGCGATAAAATGGGAATAGGGCGGTATGGCTTTTGCCTGCCAATGGATGAATCGCTTGTGCAGGTGGCGCTTGATTTTGGCGGGCGGTTTTACCTTGATTTCAAAGCCGATTTTCCAGAAAGCCATGTTGGTGATTTGCCAACCGATATGGTGCCGCATGTGTTCTATTCGCTGGCTGAAAATTTACAAGCGAACCTGCATATCGCGGTCACTGGCGCGAACACGCATCATATGGTCGAGGCCTGTTTCAAGGGGTTTGGCCGCGCCTTGCGCCAAGCCGTCAAAATTGATGGCACCGAAATGCCAAGCACGAAAGGCACGTTATGATTGCGATCATCGACAGCGGCGGCGCCAATATTGCGTCGGTGAAATTCGCGCTTGAACGGCTTGGGGCGATGTCGGTTTTGACCAATGATCCCGCCGTGATTGCTGATGCGGAAAAAGTATTGTTGCCTGGGGTTGGCGCCGCACCTGTGGCGATGCAACGCCTCATTGACAGTGGCCTTGTCGACTGTATTCGGGGCCTGACCCAACCTGTAATGGGGATTTGCCTTGGGATGCAATTGCTGTTTTCCCACTCGCCCGAAGGGGATACACCGCTTTTGGGGTTATTTGATGCCGGTTGCGCCAGCTTTACCCCGGCGCCGGATCGTGCGGTACCGCATATGGGGTGGAACCGCCTGTCAATGCGGCAGACGCATCCGTTGTTAAACGGTGTCACTGACGGGGCACATGTCTATTTTGTGCATAGCTTTTATGCGCCTGTGACCCAAGACACGGTTGCATCATGCACCTATGGTAACGACTTTACCGCCATTGTTGCGCGGGACAATTTTACCGGTTGCCAGTTCCATCCAGAACGTTCGGGGCCGGTTGGCGCGCGTATTTTGCAGAATTTCCTGGAGTTGCGTTAATGATTATCTACCCGGCTATTGATCTGATCGGCGGTGCTGTTGTGCGGCTTCACAAGGGTGATTTTGACCAACAGACCACCTATGGCACCGATCCGGTAGCGGTCGCACAAACCTACGCCGCGGCAGGGGCATCATGGCTGCATCTTGTTGATCTGGATGGGGCCAAAAATCCCCAAAACCGGCAAACTAAACTGATTGGAAAAATCATCGCCGAAAGCGGGTTACAGGTACAGACCGGTGGCGGCATTCGCACTATGAATGACGTCGGCGCGCTGATTGATGCCGGGGCAAGCCGCATTGTGATTGGCAGTCTTGCGGTGCGTGACGCCGACACTACCAAAGCCATTTTTGCCAAACACGGTGCGGATAAAATTTGCTTGGCGGCAGATGTGGTGATGGTAGACGGGGCGTTTCATATCGCAGTTTCGGGGTGGCAAGAAGCCAGCAGCATCACATTGGAGGCTTTTTTGACAAGCTATATGACAGCCGGATTGCGGCACATTCTTTGTACTGACATTGACCGGGACGGCACCTTGACCGGGTGCAACCGTGATCTTTACAAAGCCGTCAAAGCCCAATTTCCGAGCGTGCAAGTTCAGGCGTCTGGCGGTATCGGCCAGCTTGATGACCTAAAAGGCCTTGGGTCGGACGGGGTGATCATCGGTAAGGCTTTATATGAAGGTCGGTTTACGCTCAAACAGGCGATGGAGGTAGTCGCATGTTAACCCGGCGCATCATAGCCTGTTTGGACGTGCGTGACGGGCGCGTGGTGAAAGGGGTCCAGTTTCGCAACCATGTGGATATGGGCGACATTCTTGAGCTTAGTCAACGCTATGCCGATGAAGGGGTTGACGAGCTTGTGTTTTACGACATCACCGCCAGCAGTGACGGGCGTGTGGTCGACAAAAGCTGGGTCAACCAAATTGCCAGACGGATCAATATACCGTTTTGTGTGGCGGGTGGCATTCGCAGCATCGACGATGCGCGCGCGATATTGAATGACGGCGCCGACAAAATTTCGGTTAATTCACCGGCCTTGGAACGACCCGAATTTATCAGCGAATTAGCCGCCGCTTTTGGCACGCAATGCGTTGTCGCCGGTATCGACAGCCGCCGTGAGGGTGATTTGCTACAGGTCTATCAATATACTGGTGACGCGACCAAAACCATCAAATCCAAGCGGGACACCGTATCTTGGGCGCGCGAGGTGACGCGCCTTGGGGCCGGTGAAATCGTACTGAATTGCATGAATAATGACGGTGTGCGGCAGGGCTATGACATTGACCAGCTAACCGCGGTCAAGGCCGCGGTATCGGTTCCGGTGATTGCCTCTGGCGGGGCCGGTGATTATGTGCATTTTGCCGATCTGTTCAAAACCACCCGCATTGACGGGGCACTTGCTGCCTCGGTATTTCACAGCGGTAAAATCCCGATCCCTGACTTAAAGGCCTATTTGCGGGCCGAAGATATCAACGTAAGAGACATATAATGGCACAGATTGACACAGATGCGATTGATTGGACCAAAGGCGATGGTCTTGTGCCAGCAATCATCCAGAATGCGGCAAGCGGACAGGTCCTGATGCTTGGCTATATGGATCGTGCAGCGCTTGACGCGACCGTGTCATCAGGCAAGGTCACCTTTTTCAGCCGGTCCAAAAATCGTTTGTGGGTCAAGGGGGAAACATCGGGGCATTGGCTGAATTTTGTCAGCGCCGAAATGGATTGTGACAATGATGCGCTTTTGGTGCAGGCCAGCCCGCAGGGACCGACATGCCACACCGGTGCCGTCAGCTGTTTCACCGATAAAAAAGCCCCTGATGTGGCGTTTCTCGGCCAGCTGGCCGCCCTTGTTGCCGACCGACACACGGCCCGCCCACAAGGCAGCTATACCACCAGCCTGTTTGCCGCCGGTAAGGCGCGTATTGCACAGAAAGTCGGCGAAGAAGGGGTCGAACTGGCGCTTGCCCGTATGAAAGACGATAAGGTCGAAATGGCAAATGAGGCGGCCGATCTGCTGTTTCATATGTTGGTGCTTTTGCAGGATGCTGACCTACAGCTTGACGACGTTATCGCTGTTTTGCGAACCCGTCACGGCCAATAGAAAGCTGTTTTAGCGGGTGTATTTGATAAATGGCGTGACGGTCGCAACCCTGTCGTAAAGCTGCCGGGCCGTGTGATTGAAGTCTTGGGTTAGCCAGTAGACGCTTGGCGTATCATTGGCATCGGCTGCGCGATAAACGGCCTCGATTAAAGCGCGGCCGACGCCAGTGCCACGGTAGGCCGGATCGATAAAAAGATCCTGCAAATAGCACACATCCTCGCGGCGCCAGTTATGCGGGTGGTAGATATAATGGACCAATCCGGCAACGGTGCCGTCAATTACCGCAACAAACGCATTTTGGGCCGGGTGGTCAGGCGCGATTAGACGCGCAAAGGTCACATCATATATCTCGTCAGCTATGCTGGTTTCGTAAAAGCCGAGATAAGCGCGCCACAGGCCACACCATGCATCAAAATCAGCCGCGGCGAGGGGGCGAATAGACAAGGTCATAGCAACTCCTGAAAGGGTAGTGGCTTAGCGTAAATCCCGCTGCATATAAACGACATCGAGAAACCGACCAAATTTGAACCCAATATCCCGTGCGATCCCAATCGGCGTAAAGCCCATCGCCCGATGCAACCCGATCGACGCATGATTATCTGAATCGCCAATCACCGCCATGATCTGGCGTTTTCCGGCGTGCTGTGCCCGCGCGATCAACGCTGTCAGCAGCATCTTGCCAAGCCCCTGGCCGGTCAAGCCGGGGTCAATGTAAATACTATCCTCGACGGTGTGGCTATAGGCGGCACGCTGATGAAACGCGGACAAATATGCATAGCCGGCAATATGCCGGTCGGGGCCGGCTATCACCAGAACCGGCAGGCCAGCTTCGTAGCATAAAGAAAACCTGTCCGCCATCGTGGCAGGTGAGGGCGCCTCAAGCTCAAAACTAGCCGTACCGTGGCGGACATGATGCGCGTATGTCGCGGTCATCTGTGCGATATCTGACGAATCGCCAATCGCAGCGTCACGGATGGTAAAGCGGTCGCGCACCAAGGCGGGTTAGGCCGTATGGTCGTCCGGCATCAGCTTTTTGACCAATCGCTGCACGCCCATACCAAAGAAAATAGCGCTGATCCCATACATGGCCTTTTCACCAAACGCGAATTGCGGCGACACGATCAAGATCATGCAAACCGCCAATGCAAAACCGTAATTCAGAGCCAGGATAGCGTCGCGGATTATTTTTTTCATGGTTTTGCTCCACACATCAAGCACCGATAATATGCCATTGGAGAAGTGGCTCCCCGGGACGGATTCGAACCGCCGGCCAAGCGATTAACAGTGGGTTGCCCTCGTGACATTAAAAACATTTAATTTCAATTACCTGACTAATCATTGAACTTAAATTCGATACCTGAATTTTGTGGAGCAAGCGATTTTGGCTTCCTGCCATCGTTATTGTCTTCGCGTTTGCTGTCGTTCCCCAAATCAAGGCGATCAAGTACAAAACGCACACGGCGTTTAGCTTCAATCTTTTTTGCGCCGTGGTCAATATGTCCAATCAAACCTACAATCCTTGTCTCTGACTTCTCAATATCGACGCCTATGACGCGCCTGTGTTTGCTAAACCCAATCAGCAAAACTTTTCTTTTGACAGCTTGCCCTACTGTTATGGTTGGCAGAATTTGCATCGGGTTTGAACTGGCTTCGTCGACTTCGTAAATCCAAATCATTCTTTTAAATTTGTCTAAAATGATATCACTCGGCTCTCCAAGATGAATGATAACGGCCTTATAATCTTTGCCCGTTAACTCGTGTCTATCTTGTTCTTCAAAATTTACGATTGAAGTTGCGCCGTAATAGACTGGCTGGCATCCAACCAAACCTAGTGAAACCAGCGTAAGATGGCACGACAAACAAAAAATACGCATCAACATAGCTTGGGGTATCCAGGAGACAGCAAAGATAGCAGTTGTGTGCAGTTAATTCTTCAAAAACGTGTCAGTTGAATACTTTAATAACGCCAATACTGATAGAGACTTTAGGAGGGATGGCACACGCTTTTGCTTTCTGAAGAGATCGAATATGTCGGCGGCGGGCCGATTTGTTAATTCCAAGACTGTCAGCGTCGTCATACTCTTGAGCTAGGGCTGGGCAATCGAGTTGATCATCTCCTTCTTTGACTAGGATAGATTTATCATTCGATATGCACCCTGCAATAGCAAGGACGAACCAAATTAAAGACACGAGTCTGATTTTTTGCATTGTCATTTTTATCTATGCTCAAACTGTTCAATCTGTTTTTGCGCTTGCAACTTGATGACAGTAGAGTTCTGGATGGGTGCCGTCCAATTATAAAAGCTCTGTGAAAACGGTTATGAAATGGATGCCGCTTGCTGTAGTTCAGATCAAGCGA
>JAYOFA010000043.1:0-11178 GCA_038116935.1 Puniceispirillum sp. (SeqCode)
ACCACAGCCGGATCGGTCAGGGTTGATGTATCACCAAGCTGGTCATATTCATTGGCGGCGATTTTGCGCAAGATACGACGCATGATTTTGCCGGATCTGGTTTTGGGCAATTGTGGTGCCCATTGCAACAAATCGGGGGTGGCAATTGGCCCAATTTCCTTGCGTGTCCACTGCCGTAACTCGCTATGCAACGCGTCATCAGCGGTGGCCCCGGCAACCAGCGTGACATAGGCATAGATGCCCTGACCTTTGATATCATGCGGGTAGCCGACAACCGCGGCCTCGGCGACTTTGGGATGCGCAACAAGGGCCGATTCGATTTCCGCTGTTCCCATCCGGTGACCGGACACATTCAGCACATCATCGACCCTGCCGGTAATCCAATAATAGCCATCCTCGTCTCGCCGCGCGCCGTCACCGCTGAAATAGCGCCCCGGGAAGGTCGTGAAATAGGTTTCGATAAAGCGTTTATGATCACCATAGACGGTGCGCATCTGCCCGGGCCATGACTGGTTGATGCACAAATTGCCCTCGGCCGCGCCGTCAAGCGGTTTATTATCACCATCAACAAGAATGGGCTGGATGCCAAAAAATGGCTTGGTAGCCGATCCGGGTTTGGTCGCAATCGCGCCAGGAATCGGGGTGATCAAGATACCGCCGGTTTCGGTTTGCCACCATGTATCAACAATCGGGCAGCGGCCATCGCCAACCACATCATAATACCACATCCAGGCTTCTGGATTGATCGGCTCGCCAACCGAACCAAGCAAACGCAGCGATGACCGGTCATGCGCTTTCACCGGCGCATCGCCCTCACGCATCAGCGCCCGGATAGCGGTTGGCGCGGTGTAGAAAATATTCACCTTATGCTTTTCAACAACATGCCAGAACCGCGAACTGTCCGGGTAGGTCGGCACGCCCTCAAACATCAATGTAATGGCACCATTGGCCAGCGGGCCATAAAGAATATAGCTGTGGCCTGTTACCCATCCAACATCGGCCGTACACCAGTAGATATCGCCATCATGATAGTCGAACACATACTGATGCGTCATCGATGCATAGACCATGTAACCGCCGGTGGTATGCAATACGCCCTTTGGTTTGCCGGTTGATCCTGATGTGTAGAGAATGAACATCGGATCTTCGGCATTCATTTCCTCAGGCGGGCAGTCGGCCGATGCCGCGGCAATGGCGTCGTGATACCAGATATCACGGCCGTCAACCCAGTTGATCGTGCCACCGGTCCGCTTGACAACAAACACCGTTTTACAGTCTGGACAGCTGTTCAGCGCCGCATCGGTGTTGTCTTTTAGGGGGATTGGCCGGCCGCCACGAACGCCTTCGTCAGCGGTGATCACAATCGTCGAGTCACAATCCTGAATCCGGCCGGCCAGCGCGTCAGGCGAAAAGCCACCAAACACCACCGAATGGATGGCGCCGATCCGCACACATGCCAGCATCGCCACCGCAGCTTCGGGGATCATTGGCATATAGATGGTGATGCGGTCGCCCTTCTTTGCGCCGTTGGCTTTCAGCGCATTTGCAAACCGGCAGACCTCGTCATGCAATTCGCGGTAGGTGATATGCTTATGCTGGTCAGGTTCATCGCCTTCCCAGATAATCGCTGTCTGGTCGCCGCGTGTGGCAAGATGCCTGTCAAGACAATTGGCGGCAGCATTTAATGTGCCATCGGCAAACCATTTGATATGCAGATCCTTGGCGTCATAGGACACATCGCTGACTTGGCTGTAGGGCTTTATCCAGTCGATGCGCTTGCCATGCTCGGCCCAAAACGCATCCGGGTCGGCAAGTGACGCGGCATACATTTTGTCATAGCCAGCGCTGTCGACATGCGCCTTTTCGGCAAAGGTGGTGTCGGGTTGAAAAATTCTGTCCTGGTCCATGATAACGTCTCTCCCCCAATTCGTTCGCATAAAACCTGTCAAAACCGTCGGATGTGCGGCGGCACACATCCAGTCGTTGACTGCCTTTGAGTCATAGCCCAGTCACAGCCAATCGGCAAGGGCGTGGCGGCGCCCATCGGGTTGGGGGCGCCGGCGATCAAAATACGTCATCAAAACCCGGTCTTTGCCGTTTCCAGCTGGTCGATTGTTGCCTCGGCGTCGGCGCGGCTTGGACAGTCGATCACGCGCCGGCAAATATCCATTGCAAAGCCGCCCCGGGCTAGGGCGCCAAGCTGGCGGTGACGCGTTGCCCGCATCTGTGATTGGTCCTCGTTCATGTCCAAATCCGCTGATTCCAGTCGCGGATCAAAGGGCCCGATGCGCCGCCGGCGGGCAAACACAAAAGCCGCCAAAAGATCGCCATTGCCCACCGTTTCATCGGCTTCGTCAATGGCGGTGGTAATCAAATCAGGGTCGATGTGATGCTGTGCCAGCCGCTGGCGAATGCTGCGGGAAGACCGTCCAAGGCGCCGGTGGTTACGGGCCTGACCGGCTGCAAAGGCGGTGTCGTCAATATAGCCAAGCTGCCGACAGCGCGCGATGGTACTGACAATAGCATCGGCCACGTCTTTTGGGTCATAATCGCCAAGCTTGCGTTTGGCAAACCGGTCAAGAACGGTCGCAAGCCGGTGCGACGAACTGGCGAAACGTCCCAGATAATCAACCGCCTTGTTCATCAGACGTGTTTCTGCCGGCGACTTTACCATAGGTGCCCTTGCGATGGTTGTTGTGACGCATATGTGCCGTTTGGTCTTATTATCTGGTACGACAGGCTTTTGAAAAATACCAGTCTCTATCCCGCGCGAACAAGCAGCCCATTGCACCGGACGGTGATGCGGCCTATCTTGGCGGCAATCAGCAAAAGGACCTGTACGCCGCGATGCCGGAAAACCTGTCTTCATCACCTCCGATCTCCCCGCCTGTTGTGCGCCACCATCTGCGGCGTCCGGTGTTGATCGGTATTGTCAATTGGGTTGGCCTATGGACGCTTTATTCGCGCGAGGTGTTGCGCTTTACCAAAATCGCCCTACAGACATTGGTCGCGCCGATGATCACATCGGTGTTGTTCTTGATGGTGTTTTCGGTCGCGGTTGGTGACCGCGCCAGCTTTGCTGGTAATGTCGATTTTACCATCTTTCTGATCCCCGGTTTGGTGATGATGAGCGTCTTGCAAAACGCCTTTGCCAACACCTCGACATCGTTAGTTGTCTCCAAGGTTCAGGGCAATATCGTTGATTTGCTAATGCCGCCATTGGGACCTGGCGAATTGCTGGTTGGTTTGGCCCTGGCCGGCATGACACGTGGCTTTTGCGTTGGTGTGGTGACGGCAGCCACCTTGATGTTGATCGGCGGTATCACCGTCCCAACGGATGTTGGAATCGCGGTGCTGTTTTTGATTCTTGGATCTTTTGTGATGTCATTTGCCGGTATTTTGGCGGGCATCTGGGCGACCAAATTTGATGGTCTGGCAGCGATCACCAATTTTGTGATCCAGCCCCTGACATTTTTGTCAGGTACCTTTTATTCGATTGACCGCTTGCCGGCACCATTCGATGCCATTGCCGGCTATAATCCGGTGTTTTATGCGATTGACGGGTTTCGTTATGGCATGATCGGCCTTGCCGACCGGCCGCTGCTCGTTGGTATCGGCGGGTTGCTTGCGGTCAATCTGGTTTTAGGGCTTTTATGTTATATAGCGCTGCATTCGGGCTATCGTCTGAAAAGTTAACATTGCATACTGCCCGATCATTGGGACTATCGTCGAAAGCGAATATCACATGCCAGAACAATTTCCTGAAAATGGTATCCTTGCGATTCAGCATCTTGAAAAGGCCATTGCCGATGGGGTGATCACCGCCGATCGGCCGGTTGCGCCCGGCCAGCTGCAACCGGCAAGTCTGGATTTGCGGCTTGGTGTCGAGGCGTGGCGGGTGCAGGCTAGCTTTCTGCCAGGCCAACATATGACGGTGTTGGACAAGCTGAAAAAATTTGGCATGCACAAGATCGATCTTAGCGATGGCGCGGTACTCGAACGCGGTTGTGTCTATATTGTAAAGCTTCAGGAATCACTGGCGTTGCCGGCCGGCATTACGGCGATGGCCAATCCGAAAAGTTCAACCGGCCGGCTGGATATTTTTACCCGGCTCATCACTGATTATGCGCGTGAATTCGAATCGGTGGCTGACGGCTATAGTGGCCCGCTTTACGCGGAAATATCGCCGCGTACATTTTCGGTGCTGGTGCGCGCCGGATCGCGCCTGTCACAGTTACGTTTACGGCGCGGCCATATCGCCCCGTCAGATAGCCAGATGCAGTCATTGCAATCGGCCGTTGGGCTGGTGCATGGTACCGACAGTACCGATATTCGTGACGGAGTTGGGCTTAGCGTTAATCTGGAACCCGATGAAAAAAGCAACATGGTCGGATGGCGGGCGCGCAAGCATGCCGGGCTGATCGATATCGATGCGCCAAACAGCCAGCCGGTCAATGAATTTTGGGAACGGGTCGCCCCGTCCGACCTGACCGCGGGCGGGTTGGTGCTGAACCCCGACGAATTTTATATTTTGGCAAGCCGCGAATTTGTGACGGTGCCGCGTGACTATGCCGCTGAAATGCGCGCCTATGACACCCGTGTTGGTGAGTTTCGGGCGCATTATGCAGGGTTTTTCGATCCGGGTTTTGGCATGGCCGAATTGGGCGCCGCCCGCACCCGGGCCGTTCTTGAGGTCCGATCACATGATGTCCCGTTCCTGATTGAGCAAGGCCAGACCGTGTGCCGCCTCGTCTATGAGCCGATGCTGGCGGTGCCGGAAACACTGTATGGAACCAGCGGATCGAATTACCAGTCTCAAGGCTTGCGCCTTGCCAAACACTTTATTCAGGACTGATCGGCCCTGATCTGGGCGCGCCAAGCGTCCGATCTTGACATTTGGCCATAAAATCGCGACAGTCTTGCCGGAATCGCGGCGTGCTTGACGCCGGTTGGGGCCACCAACGGAACAGATCGCGTTGGTGGTTTGCTTTTTTTATGACAATCTAGCGGTCTGGCGGTGCTGAGATGGACCAGAAAGCCCCGAATTATGCGGCTGATTCAGCCGTGATGAAAACCTATGGACGCGCCGAGATCGGGTTTGTGCGTGGTGACGGCTGCTGGCTTGAGGCTGACACTGGGGCGCGCTATCTCGATTGTGCGGCCGGTATAGCGGTCAACACATTAGGCCATTCGCACCCCCGGTTGGTGGCGGCGCTGACTGAACAGGCGGGCAAATTGTGGCATGTATCGAATCTGTACCGCATCCCCGGCCAAGAAGCTGTGGCCAAGACGCTGGCTAGCCTGTCGGGTCTTGATCAGGTGTTTTTCTGTAATTCTGGTGCCGAGGCTACCGAGGCCGCGGTGAAAATTGCCCGGCGCGCGGCGCATGAGGCGGGCCAGCCCGACCGTATGACCATCTTATGTGCCGAAGGTGCCTTTCATGGCCGCACGATTGGAATGTTGGCGGCCACAGACCGGCCTGCCTTTCGGGTTGGTTTTGGCCCAATGCCGGCCGGCTTTGACCATGTGCCATTTGGTAATCTCAATGCGTTGCGTGACAAGATGGGAAGCCATGTCGCGGCGATTATGGTTGAAACCGTCCAGGGTGAGGGCGGCGCCAGGCAGGTGCCGGAAGGGTATCTTGCCGGGGTACGGGCGGCGGCTGACGAGTTTGGCGCGCTGGTAATTGCTGATGAAGTGCAGGCCGGGATTGGCCGGACCGGTTATCTATTTTCCTATGAACCAGCCGGGATCAAGCCTGATATTGTCGCGCTCGCCAAAGGGCTTGCCGGCGGATTTCCGGTGGGGGCGGTGATTGCCAGCAAGGTTGTTGGCAATGCGATGACGCCGGGCACGCATGGCTCTACATTTGGTGGCAATCCGCTGGCTATGGCAGCGGCAGCGGCGGTGCTTGATGTTGTTGCCGGCGACGGGTTTTTGGCCGATGTGCGTGACCGGTCAGCCTATCTTGACGCGGCGCTGGTCGGACTATCGAAAACCTTTCCGGCGCATATCGCCGAATTGCGGGGTCGCGGGTTGATGCGGGGCATCAAGCTGGCCGTTGGAATTGATGTCGGTATGGTTGTCGGGCGGGTCCGTGATCAGCATGTATTGACGGTGCCGGCCGCCGAAAATACTTTGCGTCTGCTGCCGCCATTGATCATTTCGCGGGATGAGATTGATCTGGCCGTCAAGACCATTGGTGATGTTCTTGGCACCATTGATCCGCCGCCAAGCCAATAGCCGCCATTCAGTTTCACGACCATTTATTATCTATAGGAAACACAGGACCTAGCCGATGCGGCATTTTCTGGATTTGAAGGATTTTTCCACTGCCACATTGCAGGCCATGCTCGATGATGGTCTTGCGATGAAGGCGCAACTGAAACAAGCTGGCGGGCATGCCACGCCGCTTGTCGGCAAGACGGTTGCGATGATTTTTGAAAAGCCGTCAACCCGCACGCGGGTGTCGTTCGAGGTTGGCATTACGCAGCTGGGCGGGACACCGCTGATCCTGTCAAGCACCGATTTGCAGCTTGGCCGCGGCGAATCCATCGAGGATACCGCCCGGGTGTTGTCGCGCTATGTGGATGCGATCACCATTCGCTGTTTCAGCCACGAGATGTTGTTGGGGCTTGCCGCCGAGGCCAGTGTGCCGGTGATCAATGCTCTGACTGCACGCTCGCACCCGTGCCAGCTGATGGCCGATTTGATGACGATGATCGAATATCATGGACCGCTTGCCGGGCAAACGGTGGCCTGGGTTGGCGATGGCAACAATGTCGCCGTCAGCTGGATTGAGGCGGCTGTTCGGTTTGGGTTTCAGCTACGCATGGCCTGCCCGCAAGGCTATGCGCCGCCAGCCGAGTTGCTGGCCTGGGCGCGGGCCGAGGGCGGCGATATCATTCTGACCACCGATCTTGCGATGGCGGTTGATCAGGTGCAAACGGTGGTGACCGACGTGTGGGTATCGATGGGCGGTGATGTCGGCAGCCGCGAGAAGGATTTTGCCCCCTATCGCGTGACCGCCGCAGTGATGCAACAGGCGGCCGGCGATGCGGTGTTCATGCATTGTCTGCCCGCATTTCGGGGGCGTGAAGTCACCGCCGAGGTGATTGACGGGCCGCAATCAGTGGTGTTTGACGAAGCGGAAAACCGGCTTCATGCACAAAAGGCGGTGCTTGCGTGGTGTGTTGCTGGAAATTGACAGGCGCGCCTAGACCGCAAAACCGGATGAATGATTATGCTGAATGACAACATCGCTGGCGATTCACAGATCCTGCCTTTTTATCTTGCCAGCGGTTCGGATGATGCCGCATTGATCCGCGGGCGTATTGCCTCGGTCGGGGGGCCGGCAAGCCAGATTCTGGCCCGCCATGCCTATCCGCCCCTCGTCGCGCGTCTTCAGGCTGAAGCGCTTGCGGTGGCGGCGTGTCTCTCCAGCACATTGAAATTTGACGGGGTTTTCACCCTGCAGGCCAAAGGCAACGCGTTGGTCAGGACATTGTTTGCCGATATCAACCAAGCGGGGCATTTGCGCGGCTATTGCGCGTTTGACGATGATCCAGCAACCCGGCCGTTGCTTGATGATGTGTCGGCCGCGACAGGGCCGGTGCGTCTTGGTCCGGTGATGGGGGATGGCTATATCGCTTTTACCGTTGACGAGGCGGATACCGGGGGGCGCTATCAGGGGATTGTTGAATTAGACCGGCAGGGACTTGACGCCGCCGCGGTGCGTTGGTTTGAAAATTCCGAACAGCTTGATACGGCAGTGATCGTTGCCGCTGGTGAACAGCCTGGCGGCTGGCAAGCAACCGCGCTGATGTTGCAGCGTATCGCCGCCGAAGGGGGCGCGGCCCGCGGTAATCCGTTGGATGATGCGGCGGCCCGCGCGGCGAGTGACGAGTCGTGGCACACCGCGAAAACGCTGATGGCGTCGGTACGACAGGATGAACTTCTTGATCCTAATCTGGCCCCACAGGATATTGTGTTCCGGCTTTTTAACAGCATGGCCCCGCACAGCGCCCCAGCGCGCCCGGTTGTCGACCAATGCCGCTGTGATGCTGACAAGGTCGAGCAGATGTTGCGCCAGCTTGATCCGGCCGCATTAACTGAACTGGCTACCGCGGCTGGCACCCTTGACGTGGTATGCGAATTTTGCAAAACCAGCCGCAGTTTTCACAAAGACGATATCTGCTGATCGATGTGTTGCCGCCACGCATAAGCCGCTTGGCAGTCCGCCGGTTTGTCGGGCATGATAAGGGCGGCGATAGATCATCGGCGATCAAAGGGGGACACAAGATGACGTCAGCACGGATTTGGACAAGTCTGATAATGGTTTGTGCCGGGTTGATGCTGGCGTCCTGCCAGACTGCCGCAGTAAAGCCGCCGGCCAAGATTTTTCAGGCTGGCGATTTCAAGCCGCTGATGATCAATGCGCGGCGGCTGGAAATTGTCGATAACTGGACCATGCCGATGGCCGACCCGCATGTTGGGCATCGCGCCACCCCGTTGCCAAGCAACAGCCTTGCCGCATGGGCCAGTCGGGTGTTGCAACCGGCGGGTGGCAGCGGCGAGATGGTGTTTGATATTCGCAAGGCGTCAATCACCTTGACCCAGTTGCCGTTGAAGACCAGTCTTGATGGCTTGTTCACCGATCAGGAGAACCAGAAAATCACCGCCGAAATCGAGGCGCAGATCATCTGGTTGGAACCTGTCGGCGGCAGTAATGCACGGGTTGAACTACGCGCCGCGCATCATGTCACGCTGTTGGAATCGGCGACCGCCGGCGAGGTGCAAAGTGCAATTCACGAAAGCCTTCATGGCGCGATTGGCCGGCTGGATGACGAAGTCCGGCGTGAATTGCAGAAAATTAACCGGATCATTCTTCCCTGATCGGCGACGGGCCGGTTAGCGGCGCCAGAATTCCGGGTTCAGCATCACCAACACGGTGAAGATTTCCAAGCGCCCAAGCAGCATCGCAAAGGACATGATCCATTTGGCCATATCGGGGAGTGACGAAAAATTGCCCTCGGCGCCGATGACCTCGCCAAGTCCAGGGCCAACATTACTGATCGATGTAGCGGCGCCCGACAGCGCGGTCACAAAATCAAGGCCTGACAAGCCAAGCAGAATAGCGATCAACACAAAGCCCAGAATATAAAGGTAGAAAAATCCCATCACCGAATCCATAACCTCGGTAGAGACCGGGCGGCGGTTATAATAGGCTAAAACCACAGCATGCGGTTTCAGCAAGCGGTTGATCTGCACCTTTACGGTGGCCGCCAGTACCTGCAAACGGAAGACCTTGATGCCACAGGTTGTTGACCCGCCGCAGCCGCCGATAAACATGACCAACAGCAAAATGGTCGATGCAAATCCCCCCCAGATCGAATAATTGGCGCTGACATAGCCGGTGCCGGTCATGATCGACACCCCGTTAAAGCTGGCTTGGCGCAAGGCGTTGCCAAGGGGCTGGCCGCTTTGGGTTAGGTTCCAACACAGCAGCAGCACAAGGCTGGTCACTAAAATCAGAAACCAGCGCACTTGCGGGTCGTTCAGCAGGCTCCGCCAGCCGCCACGCATCATCGCCAGATAATGGGCGAATGGCAGGCTGCCAACAATCATTCCGATCACGATAATCCATTCGATGGCGGCTGAATCAAAGGCCCCGATCGATGCGGTGCGGGTCGAATAGCCGCCGGTGGCCAAGGTTGTCATCGCATGCGCGATGGCATCAAACGGCGACATGCCGGCGGCCCACAGCATAACCGCCCAGACGACGGTCAGCCCGGCATAGACAAGGCCGATACCGCCGGCCAGTTGGGTGGCCCGTGGCACAACGCTTTCTGGGCGTTCATAGGATTCGGTGCGGAACAGCTGCATGCCGCCCACCGACAGCATCGGTAGAACCGCCATCGCCATCACCACGATACCCACCCCGCCAAGCCATTGCAGCAAAGCGCGCCATATCAAAATGCCCGGTGAGGCAATTTCGATAGTGACCAGCACGGTCGAACCGGTGGTGGTAATCCCGGACACCGATTCAAAGATTGAGTCGGTAACGCTGAGGCCAAGTTCACTGAACATAAATGGTAGCGCGCCAAACACGCTGATCATCACCCAAGCGCCGTTGGTCAGCAAAAATGCCTGCCGCAGGCCAAGATCAAAGGTGCCGCGGCGGTTTGTGGCAAGCCAGATGGCCACCCCAAAAAACCCGGTTAGCAGGGCTGACATCGCAAAAACCTGCCAGTCGGATGATCCGGCGTAAAGATCGACACACATCGGGATCAGCATTGCGGCTGCCAAGATGGTTGTCAAAAGCCCCAAAATGTTAAGCACGGGTGAAAGCTGCATGGCGGTCCGGTTCGTGTGGCGGGTGGCAGCATACCGTGGGCCAGTGGCGGCCCGGGCATCATGGTAGACTGTCTATCCCAGTTTTGCCTGGTCAAGAAAGCGCTGTCGCAACGCGTCATTCTCCTTGAAAATGCCGGTGAATCGGGTGGTGATCATCGATACATCAGGTTTGCGGACGCCGCGCGTGGTCATGCATTGATGCTGGGCATCGATCAGAATGGCAACGCCTTTTGGCTGCAACACCTGCTGGATACAGTCGGCCACTTGCGCGGTTAGGGTTTCTTGGGTCTGCAAGCGCCGTGAAAAGCCGTCAAGCACGCGCGCCAATTTGGAAATCCCAACAACGCGCCGTGCCGGCATATAGGCGATATGCGCGGTGCCAAGGATCGGGACAAGATGATGTTCGCAATGGCTTTCCATGCGGATATTGCGCAGCATCACCATATCATCATAGCCCTCAACCTCTTCAAAGGTACGGGCCAGCATTGTGGCCGGGTCTTCGGCATAGCCACAGCAAAATTCTTCCCACGCACGCACCACCCGTTCAGGCGTGCCAACCAGCCCTTCACGCGCCGGGTTTTCGCCAATCCAACGCAGCAAGGTCTCGACCGCGGCCTCGGCCTCGGCACGGCTTGGGCGCACTGGGCTGGGCTGGGTTTCATGATGGTCAGCAGCCGCTTCCGGGTCTTTGGACTCGCCTGTGTCGTACGGTGTCATCATCTGCTTGAACGGTGCCAATTGCTGTTGCCTCGGGGCCCATTGGGCCAAACACGCCTGATTTATGACGAAACCGACCGGTAAAAGCAACTTTATTTGGTGTGA
>JAYOFA010000044.1:0-3667 GCA_038116935.1 Puniceispirillum sp. (SeqCode)
CGCCATTTCGGTGCGGGTTCTGGGGCGCCAACGCCGGGCCCGCCTTGTCGAGGCGGTGGCGCTTTATGATCCTGAAAACAAGAAATTAAAGGCATAGGGCAATGAACATACCATCGAAAGCGCGTGCGGTGATCATCGGTGGCGGCGTTGTTGGCTGTTCGATCGCATATCATCTTGCCAAGCTTGGCTGGACCGATGTCGTGCTTCTCGAACGCAAGCAGTTGACCTGTGGCACCACATGGCATGCCGCTGGTCTGATTGCCCAATTGCGGGCGACTCAGAACATGACGCGCCTCGCTAAATATTCCCAAGAGCTGTATTTCGGGCTTGAAGCTGAAACTGGCGTTGCCACCGGGTTTCGGCGGAACGGGTCGATCACTGTTGCCCTGACTGATGAACGGATGGAAGAGTTGCGCCGATCGGCTGCAATGGCGCGGGCCTTTGGCGTTGAAATTGATGAAATCACGCCGGCCGACATTTCCGGGCGCTATCCCGGCCTTTCGACCGACGATGTCATAGGGGGCGTGTGGCTACCAAAGGACGGGCAGGCCGATCCGGTCAATATCACGCAAGCACTGGCCAAGGGGGCCCGTAATTTTGGCGTGTCGATCCTGCAGGGCGTCAAGGTGACGGCCGTGCATCAGACGGGTGGCCGGGCAACCGGCGTGGATACCGAGTATGGCCCGATTGAGGCCGAATTCGTGGTCAATGCGGGTGGCATGTGGGCGCGCGATATCGGGGGAATGGCCGGTGTTGCGGTACCGCTGCACGCCTGCGAGCATTTTTACATCGTCACCGAGCCCATGCCGGACCTTGCTCCCAGTCTTCCGGTGCTTCGTGTGCCGGACGAATGCGCCTATTACAAGGAGGATGCTGGTAAGATTTTGCTGGGGGCGTTCGAACCCAACTCAAAGCCATGGGGTATGGATGGCATCCCTGAAGATTTTGAATTCGACTCATTGCCCGAGGATTTTGATCATTTCGAACCGATTCTCGAACGCGCCGTTCAGCGATTCCCGCTGCTCGCGACCGCTGGGATCCAGACATTCTTCAATGGACCTGAAAGCTTTACGCCGGATGATCGCTATATTCTCGGCGAGGCCCCCGAACTGCAGAATTTCTATGTTGCGGCCGGATTCAATTCGATTGGAATTCAGTCAGCTGGTGGTGCCGGAATGGTGCTGGCCGGTTGGATGGATCGGGGCGAGCCGCCGATTGATCTGTGGGATGTCGATATCCGGCGGATGCAACCCTTTCAGGCCAATCGGTCCTATCTGCAAACGCGGGTTTCGGAAACATTGGGCCTGTTATATGCCGATCATTTTCCCTATCGGCAGTTTGCCTCGGCGCGTGGGGTCAGGCGCTCGCCAATCCATCATTATCTTGCCGCGGAAGGAGCCTGTTTCGGCGAGGTGGCCGGGTGGGAACGGGCCAACTGGTTCCTGCCAGCGGCTGAACGCGCCGCGGGCGGGGAGGCACGCTATGAATATAGCTGGGGCCGCCAGAATTGGTTCGATTATAACGCCGCCGAACATCGGGCGGTTCGCGAGGCGGTCGGGTTTTTTGACATGTCTAGCTTTGGCAAGATCAGGCTGGTTGGCCGGGATGCCGAAGCGGTTCTTCAGCGTATTGCGGCAAATGATGTTGCGGTGCCAGTTGGCCGGATCGTCTACACGCAGTTCTTGAATGAGGCTGGTCATATTGAAGCCGATGTCACCGTCACGCGCCTGTCGCCTGACGAGTTTCTGATTGTTACCCCGGCGGCAACAATCCGGCGTGATCTGCATTGGCTTGCCCGCCATATGCCAGATGATGCGCAGGCTATCGTCTATGACGCCACCCAGGGCGAAGCGGTATTTATGGTGATGGGGCCGCAGGCGCGCGATTTCCTGCAGCCGTTGGTCCCGCAGAGTTTGGCAAATGACGATTTTCCCTTTGGCACGATGCAGCAGATCGAGGTTGGCCACGCGCTGGCCCGTGCCCATCGTGTCACCTATGTTGGCGAGTTGGGCTGGGAACTTTATGTCAGTACTGACATGGCGGCGCATGTGTTCGAAGTACTTGCCGCGCGGCGGGATCAGCATCCGCTGGCGTTCTGTGGCTTGCACACCCTCGACAGTTGCCGTATCGAAAAAGCCTTTCGTCATTTTGGGCATGACATTTCCAATGAGGATCATGTTCTCGAGGCTGGCCTCGGTTTTGCCGTCAAGGAAAACAAGCCGATAGGCAAATTTGGCGGTATGATCGGGGCTGATGCAGTGAAGGCAAGGCGTAATGAAGGCCTTTCACGACGGCTAATGCAGTTTCGTCTGACTAATCCTTTGCCGCTGTTATACCACAACGAGGCAATCCTGCGCGATGGCAAGATTGTAGGCTTTTTGACGAGTGGTAATTACGGGCATCATCTTGGCGGTGCCATCGGGCTTGGTTATGTGCCGTGCCGTGAAGTGGGCGAGAGCGCCGAAGCGCAGCTTGCCGCAAGCTATCAGATTGATGTCGCTGGCAAATTGGTGGACGCCGAGGTGTCACTCAAACCTCTTTATGACCCAAAGTCTGGGAGGGTGAAACTTTAGGTTAATTGTAGCAGGGGGAGAGGGCCATGTTACGAGAAGTGATTATACCGCGCAGTGCTCGGCGTAGTGGCGGCCGTGCGGCACGTCGCAGCCTGAGATCCGCACCTTTGGCGGAGGCGTTGAGGCCGGTTCGCCCTGGGCTTGAGGGTGGCAGCTTCAAACCGCTCGATCCGGCGGCGGTCAGAGCGATTGATCAGACGGTGTTTCAAATCCTCGAGGAAATCGGCCTCAGCCAGGCACCTGATTCCGGCATTGCCTACATGACGGCGGCGGGAGCAATCCTTGACGATGACGGGCGGATGCGCTTTTCGCGGGCGGTTGTCGAGGATACTTTGGCCAAATGTGCGCGTAACATCACCCTGCATGGGCAGGAGCCTAGGTATGACCTTCTGTTGTCAGGTTCGCGCGTCCATTATGGTACCGCCGGTGCCGCAGTTCATGTGGTTGATGTGGCCGGGAATGATTATCGGGATTCACATCTAGCCGATATTTATGATGCTGCGCGTATCGTTCAGGAAATGGACAACATCCATTTTTTCCAACGGCCGATGGTCGCGCGTGATGTTGAAGACCCAGCGGCCCTTGATTTCAACACCGTTTATGCGGCGATCAAGGGCACCGCAAAGCATGTTGGTGTCAGCTTTACCGAGGCTGCCTTCATGTCACCGGTCTTTGAGATGCTGCATTTGGTTGCCGGCGGTGAGGCGGCGTGGCGGGAACGGCCATTCGTGTCGAACAGCAATTGTTTCGTTGTGCCGCCTCTGCGCTTTGCGCCAGAGGCCTGCCTTGTGATGGAAGAGGCGGTAAAGGGCGGTATGCCGGTGCTGCTGCTGTCAGCTGGGCAGGCGGGGGCGACCGCGCCCGCAAGCATTGCTGGTGCGGTGGCGCAGGCCCTTGCCGAGGTGATAGCCGGTCTGGTTTATGTCAATGCCATGCGGCCCGGACATCCCTGTATTTGCGGGACTTGGCCGTTCGTTTCGGACCTAAGAACCGGGGCGATGTCGGGCGGTTCTGGCGAGCAGGGCCTGCTGACGGCCGCCTGCGCACAGATGTTGCAGCATTACGACCTTCCCGGCGGTGCCGCCGCCGGCATG
>JAYOFA010000044.1:3767-6288 GCA_038116935.1 Puniceispirillum sp. (SeqCode)
GCCGGCATGCATGCCTCGCTTTTGGGGTTTTGCCTTGAAAGCCTGATCATTGACAATGATATGCTGGGGCAATGTTTGCGTTGCGTGCGTGGTATAGAGGTAAATGAGGACACGCTCGGGCTTTCAGTTATGCGCGATGTATGTATTAGTGGGCCGGGGCATTATCTGGGGCATGACCAAACAATCCGGCTTATGCAAACTGAATATGTGTATCCGGCGATTGCTAACCGATCCAGTCCAAAGGAATGGGCCGAACTTGGTAAACCAGATCTGGTTGCGGTGGCGACAAAGCGTAAAGAAGAAATCCTGAAAAATTATCGTCCTACACATATTTCGGACGCGCTGGACAGTGATTTGCGCCGCCGGTTTAATATTTTGTTACCAGCGCCGGTCTAGTTTCTTGTCGGCGTGCCATTATCCATCATGCTAGAAATGCGAGCATAGGTTTCGGGTGTCTTGGCAAGCGAAATAAAGGCCGATCTTTCGCGCGCAAAAAGTCCGGTTTCGTCAATCTCGACGCTGTCGCCGGTGCCTTGAGTCATGATGCCGGCAATGGCCATTGCGACGGTTCTGTCATGTGGCATGAAGTCGCCGCGGGCTACACCGTCCTGCATGAACACATCCATCTTTTCGGCCAATGCGGATGATGCCAGTCTGGCAGTGGGTGGTTCCGGCGGGCAATAGCCACTGGCCATGGCGCGCACCAGATCAATCGCACGCGGCAACAGGCGGTCACGGTTCATTACCGTTTCATCATGTCCGATGCGAAAATACTGCATCCGGGCGGCAAGTTCGGGTGACGAACCGGTTGCGGCATAGCCCAGACTCATCCAGGCTTTCCATGCTGCTTCATCCCAGTCATTCGTAGCCTGACGCCAGCGTAGGAAACTTTCCTTAACCCCGCCGCCGCTTGGCACAACACCAACCGCAGCCTCGACCAAACCAAGGACGCAATTCGAATGAACCACCAAGCGGTCGCAATGAGCAAGAACTTCAAACCCGCCTCCAGCCGCAAGGCCGGATGGCGCACCAACGACCGGCACAGGGGCATATTTCAATGCGGCAACGGCGTTTTGAAAACGATGCAGGAACCCATCCATTTCGTCCCACGCCTTAGTTTCGATCATATGCCGAAACGCGTTGAGATCGACGCCCGCAGAAAAATGCTGGGCGTCATTATGGATGATGATGCCCTTGCCGTGATCAGCCGCCGCGGCGGCGACGATTTTCATCGACTCATCGGTCAGGGCATTGGCTTTTGAGTGGAATTCAACCAACCGTAAATCCCCGTCCAACGCAAACAGGCTGGCGGCATCATTGGTGAGGATGGGGTCAAGCGTTCGCCGGGTCATGTGGAACCGCATGACGCCATCCGGCAGCGCGGCCGTGCGGTAACGGCCATCGGCATGCCGAACAGTCAGGCTGTCACCAGAAACGGCATAGGCCGGTGCGCCTTTGGCAAAAAAGGCGGGCATGTTAAGACCACATTCATCTAACAACGCAGCAAACCGGATCTCGCCTATGGCGTCAATCATTTCGAACGGGCCACGCTGCCAATTGAATCCTAGCTTCATGGCATCGTCAATATCCTGCGGGGTTGTGGTCACATCCGGAATCAGACTGGCGGCATAATGCAGAATGCGGCCCAATGTCCGGCGGCAGAACTGCGCCGCGGCATCATTGCCATCAAGAAGGGGAACCAATGGCTCATCCTGCCGTGCCATGGCATCGGCCGCCGCCTCCGCCGCCGGGGGCAGCATGGTCTTTGTAGGCCGGTAGGGGGGCAATCCGGCGCCGCCGCCATCGCCAAGATCGCGCGCAAACCGGGTTCCGGAATCATTGGTAAAGTAAAATCCGCCCTTACCCTTATTGCCGGTAAAACCGGCGGCAATCATCGCCGCGATGAAAGGATTTTCACCGCCAACCGCATGAAAGGCGTCATCTTTGGGCAGGATGGTTCCAAGCGAGACGACGACATCCGCCATCAGATCAATGCCGATCAGGTCATAAAGCCCGAAAACACCAGTTTTTGGGATTCCCATTGGTCGACCGAAAAGCGCATCGGCATCTTCGATGGCAAGGCCGTTTCGCAACGCTTCGTCGATCCCAACCTGCAGGGCAAACACCCCGACACGGTTGCCGAGAAACCCTGGTGTGTCGGCACAGCGCACAACACCCTTGCCAAGAACGCGGTCATTGAAATCGGCCAGTCGGTCAATGATGGTGACATCTGTATCGGTGCCTCGGACCAGTTCAAGCAGCCGCATATAGCGGACCGGGTTGAAATAATGCGTGATGGCAAAGCGTTTGCGGAAACTTGTCGGCATGTCTTCGACAAGAAGTTTGATCGGGATGGTCGAGGTGTTCGAACTGACGATGCAGTCTTTGGTGATCACCGCGTCCAGTCGGCGATAAAGGTCTTTTTTGATGTCCAACCGTTCAACCACGGCCTCAATGATCCAGTCGCAATCGGCCAACTTATGAAAGTCGTCATCAATCACGCCTGTGGTGATGCGGCTGG
>JAYOFA010000044.1:6388-10774 GCA_038116935.1 Puniceispirillum sp. (SeqCode)
AATTTGGGCGGCGTCATACGGTCTGCACCCGCCAAAACAACCAGCGTCGGCTGGGTGATTTTACCGGCGGCGTCCTTACCGCCTTGGTAATTGTTGCAGGCGGCGAGGTCGTTGTGCAGGGCGTCGACATGGTTCATCGCCATCAGGCGTCGGCCATAGCCAAGGAAAGAATGGCCGGGTTGGGTGTTGTCATGCATATGCGCCATGGCACCATGCCCCCAGCTGGTCATCGCCCCAATTGCCTTGGCAAGCGCGCTTGCCGAAAGTGACAACAGCTGGTCATTGACGGGAATGGCCAGCGCCCCGGCAATCAATCCAAGATGTGACACACGGTCTGGATGACGCGCGGCGGCGTCCAAGGCCACCAGACAGCCCTGCGAATGGCCGACAATGCAGGCCTTGTCCACCCCAAGACTGCCCAGCAGGGCGATCAGCCAATCGGCCATGGCCTCGATCGAGTCAAGCGGCGTACCGCCGGACAGGCCGTGCCCGGGAAAATCGGGCGCCAACACCCCATGACCACGATAGGCAAAATAGCGGCTTTGCAGCATCCATGTCAGATGATTCTGTCCGCTGCCGTGAATGAACACCAATGTGGTCTTGGTTTTGTCAAAATCGCGGCCACCGGTGGCGATGTGAATGGGCATGTCAAAAAGCTGATGTTTCATGAAAGATCCTCTTTGGCCGGTTTGGCCCGATCACGCGGTTTTGGTGGCCTTTGTCGCGGCCCGGAATGCCTGTTCAAAATCGGCCTTGATATCATCAAAATCTTCCAGCCCGACCGACAGGCGGATCATGTCATCGGACAGCCCACCCTCAACCATGGCGTCAGCCGAAATATGCGAATGGGTCGTGCTCGCCGGATGGATCACCAATGTCTTGGCATCTCCAACATTTGCCAGATGCGACGCCAGCTCGACCGATTCGATGAAAGCGCGACCTGCGTCACGCCCGCCCTTGAGACCAAAAACGATGATTGATCCGGCGCCGCGAGGCATCATCTTTTTTGCCAGCGCATGCCCGGGATGGTCGGACAGGGTTGGGTGGCGTACCCAAGCCACCGCGTCATGCGCGCTGAGGAAGTCCAACATCTTTGCCGTGTTGTCCATATGACGTTGCATCCGCAACGGCAGGGTTTCCATACCTTGCAGAATGTGGAACGCGTTTGTTGGTGACAGGCTGGGCCCAAAGTTATACATCCCTTCTGCCCGGAATTTGGCGGTAAAGGCAGCCGGGCCGAATTCTTCGTAAAAATTGATCGAGTCCATCGCATAATGTGGGCCCGCGATGGTTGGGAATTTATCGTTCTGGCCCCAATCGAAGTTGCCGCCATCAACTACTGCACCGCCAATCGCAACACC
The DNA here is from genome assembly GCA_038116935.1 of Puniceispirillum sp. (SeqCode). Classification (GTDB taxonomy): domain Bacteria; phylum Pseudomonadota; class Alphaproteobacteria; order Puniceispirillales; family Puniceispirillaceae; genus UBA3439. The sequence continues at coordinate 7,750 of JAYOFA010000044.1, forward strand.
ATGCCCGCCAATCCATTTCGTCAGCGAATGAATGATGATGTTGGCCCCGAGGGTGAATGGTTTTAGCAACCAGGGCGTATTGAAGGTGCAATCCAACATTAATGGAACACCCGCTTCAGTGGCAATTTTGCCAACCCCTTTTACGTCCATAATATCAAGCCCGGGATTGCCGATCACTTCGCCAAAAATTAGTTTGGTGTCTGGCCGTATGGCCTTTTTGATCGCATCAAGGTCGTTCGGGTCAACAAAGCTGGTTTCAATACCGAAGCGTGGCAGGGTGTTTTCAAGAAGATTGATATTGGCCCCATACATTCTGGAAGATGATACGATATGATCACCTTGTGAACAAAGCACCATCACCGCGGTCGCTAGTGCCGCCATGCCAGATGCAGTCGCGGTTGCTGCAACTCCACCTTCCAGTGCAGCAATCCGCTGTTCTAGAACGGCAACAGTAGGGTTCGAAATACGAGTATATAGATGTCCGCCAAGTTCCATATTATAGAGCGCAGCCGCATGTTCCGTATTCTGAAAAACATAAGATGTTGTTTGATGGATCGGGACCGCCCGTGAACCGTGTCGTTCATCTGGAACGTGACCAGCGTGAAGGCTCAATGTATCGAATTTGTAATCACCGCTCATAAGATGCCGCCCCTGACACTGAGTTTGCCCTTTTTCTTTTGCCTGTTTGAGTCTGTTTAGTCAATTAAGCCCCCACAAGTCTGAATGCTTTATCAATCGCACAAAAAATAATCGACGCCGTCCTTTTTATTTATGCTCAATTCATCGCGTACAACTAGATTATTAAGATGGGCCCGCGCCTCGCAAATGGCGAAAAACAATTCATGATCAGTCAGGTCAAATGCAAACAGCACCGCCATCGCCTCGGCGGTAGAAAGGGGGGCTTTTTTGGCCGCTGCACGCAGTTGGTCAAGTCGGTTTACATGATGTGATATCAATTCGCGTGCGCGTACCCCACCACCATAATAAGGCCAGTCATGCCCTGGAATAATAAGCCAGTCATCATCGAGTTCGGAAAGCCCGTCAAGGTAGGTCAGATAATGGCCAAGCATATCAGAATCGATGTTGCGTAATGGTACCGAAATATTAGGTGAGATGCGGGGCAACAGAAAATCAACACATATGTGTAGCTTACGGCCTGCTTCAACCAGGCTGAGCTGTCCGGGTGAATGGCCTGGGTCAAAGCGGGCCTGCCAGAGGCCTGAACGGGTCCGAAATTGCTGCCCTGGTTCTATTATCGATACGGACTTAGGAAGGTCGCCTGACAACTGCCTGTAATAGTTGCCCTTGGCACGGGTGCGTTCAACCGTCTCGGCAGGCAGACCAAACCTCGCATAGGCAGACGCCATCGCATCACCGCTTTGCACATCCGACATCCCTAAATTCCAACGCGCTTGTTCCAGTTCTACTGCGCCCATATAAACTGGTGCAAGGGTTAGCGCCGACAGGCGGCCAGCATATCCAACGTGATCAGCATGGTAATGTGAGACGATTATGCCACATATTGGCTTGCCTGCTAGAGGCCCCGCCAACATGGCCGTCCATTGGTCGGCATTGACAGGAGTGTCAATCCCGCAATCAAGAATCAGCCAGCCATCCTCAGTATCAAAAGCATAAAGATTTATGTGATTAAGACGGAACGGTAGGGTGAAGCGGATCCAGTACAAATCATCGGCAAGCAGCTGCATCTGTTGTGGCGCCGGCGGTTCAAGCGGCAACGGGGTCATGGCATTTTTGTTTATTGTATTGGTCACAATCGCTATGTCTCAAAAGGCGCTGCTTAAAAACATAGCGCAAATTGAAATCGGTTTTGGTAAGGACTTTGCTTGTTCTGCACTGTTAAAGTCGCCCCGCACTGCCTGGGTTGGCACCAGTAAAACCCGTTTGTCTCCATGCTTCATAAACAACAATCGACACTGCATTGGCAAGGTTCAAAGACCGATTACCAGCAATCATTGGTAGTCTCAACCGTCTCGCATTGTCAAAGCGAGCATGAATCTCCTGTGGAAGCCCAGCGGTTTCCGACCCAAATAAAAACGCATCGCCGGGTTGAAAGGTAGTTTCGTAGAACGAATTCTTGCTCTTCGTTGTGATGGCAAACAGGCGTGGAGAGCCAAGATAACTAATGCAGGCATCCAGATCATTATGGATATTAACATCGCTGAGCGCATGGTAGTCCAGCCCTGCCCGACGGCAGGATTTGGCATCCAGCGCAAAGCCAAGGGGCCGGATCAGATGTAGCCGTGCTCCGCAATTTGTCGAAAGCCGAATAATGTTGCCAGTGTTTGGCGGGATTTGGGGCGAGAAAAGAATAATATCGAACATCGGTATGCAGCCTTTGGAGCATTAAGGCTTTTATATCGGCCTATTCAAACGCCAGTAACCAGCCATAGGATATGATGACTGCTGGAACCGCAGAATATAGCGTTGCAACGACGGCAACTTTCGGTGCGATGGCGATAGCCGGAAATAGCGCGTCGCCATCGTTACTAATCGCATTACCGATTTGCGCCGAAAGAGGCAGGATGCCGGCCAGATACATGGTTGTAACCAGAACCTGTGGTCCGCATCCCGGAATGAACCCGACCAAAATAGCAAGCATCGGAGTAAAAAGTGTATACCCGCTGAAAGCGTCTTTAAGGTCGAAGGCAAAGAAATAGACCGACAGATCAAACACTAGATAAGCGCCAATCACCCAGACGGTGACAAAATTCGTATCAGCAATAGTGCGCCTTAAAATCCCGCCGCTTTCTGAAAACACCTTGTCACCGGAAATACCAAATTTTGGGGCAAGTCGCATGCTAACTGCCAGCACCCCGCCAATAACGCCGAGAAGGCTTGCCGGCCGGTCCAGAAAATCATTGGCGAACAAGGCATCAATATCAACCTGAAATGCCGCCAGCCCCGCTAACACCAGCCCTGGACACATGATGATCAGCCAAATTTTGTCTAGCCATGGGTTGCTCGCGTCTTCGTTGATATGCGAAATATGTTCAGGGTCGCTTAA
>JAYOFA010000045.1:0-10692 GCA_038116935.1 Puniceispirillum sp. (SeqCode)
ATCGCGGCGGCGCGGGCCAGCACATCCTTGGCGCGTTCATAGACCGGCATATCAATCATCTTGCCATTGATCTGGGCGGCCCCGGCATTGGTCTGCCACGCCGCTTCCATCACCGTCACAACCTGCTGTGCGGCGCTGATATCATCGGCGCTGGGGCTAAAGGCCCGGTTGAGCGGCGCCACCATGGTCGGGTGAATGCAGGTGGCCCCGACAAAGCCAAAGGCCGCCGAGCGTCGCGCGGTGTGATACATCACCTCCGGGTCGGAAAAATCGGCCACCGTGTCCAGAATGCCAATCGGCATCAGCCCGGCGGCGCGCGCCGCCAGCGCCACCTGCAATTTGGGCGGGGTCAGGGTTTCGGCGCTTGGCGTCAAATGCGCCGCGGTGGCAAAATCCTCGCCGCCCAGAATGAGCGCCACATTGCGGCCGGTCGCCGTGGCGATGCGTTCGGCCGCCAACAGCGCCTTGGGCGTTTCGATCATCGGCACAAAGCCAATCGTGCCACGGGGCATGCCGGCCTCGGCTTCGAGTGACGCCACCACCTCGTCGAGTGCGACCAGCATGCCGGCGCTCTCGGTCTTGGGAAGAAACAGCGTGTTAAGCCCCGGCTGGACCACCGCTTCCAGATCGCGTATCGCGTGCCGCAATGGCGCATTGATCCGCACCAGAATATCGGCCGGGCCACGCGCCAGATCGGCAATCGCCTGCCGACAGGTAGCGCGGGCGGCGGCCTTGTTATGCGGGGCGACACTGTCTTCAAGATCAAGGATCAGCGCATCGGCGCCCCGGCCCTGTGCCTTGGCCAGAAATTTCGGATTGTCAGCCGGCATATAAAGAAGCGAACGCCAGACCCGTGCTGTTTGATCCTGTGTCATTGGTTATTACCTGTTCAATCAGAAAGTTGGTGACTATTTGATGCTGTTGCGGTTCAAAAAACCGGTGATGCTGTCGGTATCAAATCCGGCCGATTGCAAAATTTCACGGCTATGCTGGCCCAGTTTTGGGGCGGCCATGCGCAGGCTTGCCGGCGTATTAGACAGGGTCGGGACCGGCTTATGGACCGGAATGGTCCCCAAATCATCATCCGGAATATCGCTGTAAATCTCGCGGTCGATAAAATGCGGGTCATGGCGAATATCGGCAATCGAATAGAGCGGCGCGATGGTCACCCCGGCTGCAACGAAAACCGCCATCACCTCGTCACGCGTGCGCGCCGCAATCCAGTCGGCGACAACGCCGTCAACAATGGCGCGGTGCTGCATGCGCGCCTCGTTATTGTTGAACCGCGCATCATCATTCATATCCGCCCGGCCGATGGTGTCAAACAGCCGCGCCGCCATTTGCGGGGTCGAGGCCGAAATCGACAGGAAATGCCCATCGCTTGTTTCATAGACATTGCGCGGAATGGCGATGTTTGACTGGTTGCCGATGCGCGGCTTTGGGGTGCCGGTGACCTGAAAATCCAGCGCTTCCGGCCCCAAAACAGACACAATCGAGTCAAGCAAGGCAAGGTCTATCATCTGGCCTTTACCGGTGCGGTCACGCGCCCGAAGCGCCATTGACACGGCATTGGCGCCATATAGCCCGGAAATCATGTCGGCCAAGGCCAGCGGGGGCAGCAACGGGCCGCCGCCGCGCTCGCCATTGCGATGGGCAAAGCCGGACATCGACTCGACAAGCGTCCCAAAGCCCGGCCGCGCGCTATAGGGGCCGGTCTGCCCAAAGCCGGAAACGCGCAACAGGATCAGGCCCGGATTGATGGCATGGAGCCGGTCAATCCCAAACCCCATTTTTTCCAGCGTCCCGGGTCGGAAATTTTCAATCAGCACATCGGCAGTTTTAATCAGGCTGGTCATGATGTCAGGAAAATCGGATGATCTAAAGTCTAGCCCGATGCTCTTTTTGTTGCGTGCATAAACCTTCCAAAAGGTTGTCTCGCCGCCCTGTTTCCATGACCGTAGCGGGTCGCCCGCCGGCAAGGGTTCGATTTTGATGACTTCGGCACCAAAATCGGCCAGTTGCAATGACGCCATATTACCGGCAACAAGGCGCGACATATCAAGCACCCTGATATCATTTAACGGACCGGTATTAGCGCCACCAAAGGGCGCTGTCTTCCACGGTGATGGCCCGGCTGATTTTGTCATCTGGTCATACGCCCCCGCTGGCCGTGTGAAGTGTGAAATTTTCCACCGATCATGACCGGTACATTAAAGGGAAATAATACCCAAATGATTGAGGCCATTCAAAATGGTCTGGATGGCAATCGCCGCTAGCAAAATACCGACAAGGCGCGACATCACCGTCGAAATCGTCAGATTGATGAAACGAGACCCCCAGCTGGCAAGATACAAAATGATCGCCGATGCCGCCAAGGCCAGAAATACCGCGGTTAAATTGAGCATCGAGGAGTCGGGGGTGGTGAAATCGCCAAAAACCATGATCGATGTGATCGCGCCCGGGCCAGCCAGCAGCGGCACCGCCAGCGGGCTTGACGAAATGCGGATCAGTTCCTCGGCGGCATTCGGACTGCCGGTCGCGGCGCGGCTTTTGCGTGCCTGACGCCTACCATTGACCATTTCAACGGAAATAATGAACAGGATAGCTCCACCGGCGATGTTGAACGTATCGGGCGATATTTTCAGATGTGACAGGATTAAATCACCAAAAAAACCGAAAAAAATCAACACAAAGAACGCGACGAAACAGCCACGCAGGGCGATCCGCTGCTTTTGTTTATAGTCATATTGTTCGGTCAACGATAAAAAAATCGGGATCGTGCCGATCGGATCAATCACCGCGAAATAGATAAGAGATAAAGATACAAGTTCGGTCATAGGGGTTCGGTACGGCTGGTCGCGTTTGGGCTTTGGCAGGTTATGTTTCCGATAGTCGTCCTTTAGGGGGCTCACATGGCAGCATACGCTGGATTATTTCCGTTTACAGTAGACATCATCACGAGAATTGGTACCGTTTTTTCATGTTTATCTAATTTATCAGAGGTAAAGCCCTTGGCTGCTCCTAGTCATATAGATATTACCGCCGCCTGGTATGGGGCCGATCTTGCCGCCAGGCCCGACCTGTGGGTCTATGATTTGTCGGCAGCGGATATTGCCGCGCTGGAGGCAGCGGCGCACAGTTTCCGCCAAACCGGTATGCCGCTTGGTACGATCAACAAACAGACATTTCCGCTGGACGGTTTTGCTGTGTTCTTGGCCGAGATGCAATCTGACTTGCGCGATGGCATTGGCTTTCGCCTGCTGCGCGGGCTTCCGGTGGCTGATTATGATGCGGAAACCTACGCCACGATATTTTGCGGTATTGGCGCCCATCTTGGGTCGGCGCGGTCACAAAATGCGGCCGGTCACCTGCTTGGCCACATTCGTGATATCGGGGCTGATATCAATGACCCCAAAACGCGTATTTACCAGACTACGGCGCGGCAGAGTTTTCATACTGACAGCTGCGATGTAGTTGGACTGCTGTGCCTGAAGGAAGCCAAAGAGGGGGGCGATTCAATGCTGGCCTCGAGTGTGACGGCCTATAATGAAATTTGCCGCCGCCGCCCCGATTTGGTGCCAGCATTGTTTGAACCGGTAGCAACCGACCGGCGGGGCGAGGTGCCGGAAGGCCAAGACCCGTTTTTCACCATTCCGGTATTTAACTGGCATGCCGGTTATCTGACCTGCCTTTACCAACGGAACTATGTCAATTCCGGGCAGCGCTTTGCTGATGCACCCAAATTGACCACCCAGCAAAAGGCCGCCCTTGACCTGCTTGATGAAATAGTCAACGACCCGGCGATCCATCTTGAAATGCGTTTGAAACCGGGCGATATGCAATTTGTCTATAATCACAGCCTGCTTCATGACCGGACCGGATTTGTCGATTGGGAAGATCCGGCCGAACGCCGCCATTTATTGCGCTTGTGGCTGTCGCTACCGGTTGATAGGCCGCTACCGCCAGTGTTTCGCCAGCGCTATGGCGATATCACCATCGGCAATCGTGGCGGGGTCATCACCAAACAAACGGTGCTTCATGCGCCGCTTGATGCGTGATTTTTTCAGCATTTTCCTGCGTGGCGCTGGCTGATAGACTGCTGCTAACCCTTATATTAGAGACCTCTATATCGTATCACTATGTCCGATCACCAAACGCAAAGGCCGCCTCTTTTCATTGACTTTACCAGCGGTGCTGTCGAGCATCGGCGCCGCTTTGGGGGTGGGCGCGGTCAAGCCTTGGCGCGGGCGGTGGGTATGAAGCCGGGCGCGACATCGGCGATTGTCGATGCCACTGCCGGCTTGGGCCGGGATTCCTTTTTGCTGGCAACCTTGGGAGCCGAGGTCACAATGATCGAACGCAATTACACGATCCATGCGCTGCTGGCCGATGCACTGGCACGCGCCCATGATGCGGGCGGCGTCTACCGCGATATCGTTGGGCGGATGCGCTTGCTTCATGGTGACGCGATCAGCTTGTTGCCGGCGCTGGCACCGGCGGTTGTTTTGGTCGATCCGATGCATCCGCCGCGGGGCAAAACTGCTCTTGTCAAAGCCGAGATGCGGCAGGTGCGGTCCATTGTTGGGACCGATGATGATAAAGCCATGCTGATCACCGCGGCGATTGCCGCCGCAACAAAACGGGCTGTTGTGAAATGGCCGGCCAAATTGCCGTTACCGGCGGGTGTGCCTACCGCATCGCATCGCATTGCCGGTAAAACCACCCGCTATGATGTGTTTATGCGGCACCTTCACTAAACCACAAGGCTGCCCTTCAACTGGGTGCTTTCCAAATGCCGGCAAGCCAGTATAGTGATGACAGGCTGGTCCATCCGGTCGGCATTATCATGCAGATTGTCGCGTTGGCATTTGGTCATTCTGGTAAAAAGGCTTTGTTATGGATCATAAGATTGGTGTTATTCCGTTCGATGTCGATGGTGATCGAATTGCTGTCATGTTTGTCACATCACAGCGTCGTGGCCGCTGGATCTTGCCAAAGGGTGATCTTGCGCCGGGCGAAACCCATAAAAAGGGGGCAAAACGTGAAGCTTTTGAAGAAGCTGGAATCAAAGGCAAACTCTTAAAAGAGCTGCCATTGACGATGGTTATCACGAAAAGTGGCCAAGGCGGGCTATCCGAAGTGGCGGTGACCTATTATCCGATGTTAGTGACCAAACAGTATGACGACTGGCCTGAAAAAGCCAAGCGCGAACGCCATTGGGCCTTGCTTGAAGACACCGCACAGGTCACCGACCGCGAGGACTTTCACCACGTGATAAAGGCGTTTTCGGCGCTCAAGCCGCTTATACTAAAATCTGCAAAAGATAGAAAAGCAAAGCCGCCAAAATCGCCGATGCTGGCACAGTAATTATCCACGCCGCACCAATCGACACCACAAAATGCCGCCGCACCAGTTTGCGCCGCAAACGGATGTTGACGTTGTTAAAGGCGTCAAGCGCTGTATGGTTCAGCTTATGTCCCGGTTTCAGCCGGCGCTTGTCCGGGTTTTCCAGATATTCACGCAAAAAACCGACACCAAAAATTGCGCCAATTGCGATATGGGTAGAGCTGACCGGCAGGCCCAAGGTTGTGGCAATCAACACGGTAATCGCCGATGCCAGAGCAACACAATAGGCCCGTGGCGCGTTCAGCCGGGTGATTTTCTGGCCAACAGTCGTGATCAATTTTGGTCCAAAAAGCAAAAGGCCAAGCGCAAGGCCAGCGGCGCCAATAATCATCACCCACAGGGGGATTGCCACTTTGGCGGCAACGCCGGTATTGCTGAAGGTTGAGACGATGGCGGCGAGTGGTCCGACGGCATTGGCCACATCATTGGCCCCATGTGCAAAGCTTAGCAACGCCACGCCGATAATCAGCGGCAGGTGAAACAATGTATAGATATGTTTTTTGGCGTTGGTGATTCCGCGCGCGCGCCGCTTGATATAGGGAATCGACAATAGCCACGAGATCGCAAAGGCCACCGCCGACCAGATCACGATCTCGACCACCGATGGCTTCCATATTTTTTTCAGCCCCTTGGTCGCCATATAGGCGCAAAAGGCGCTGGCCATAAGACCGATCAAAACCGGCACCCATGTCTGGGCAGCCTGTTTGCGGTCGACTTTGTTGGAAATGTTGACCTTGATGAAAAACAGCAAAGCTGCCGCTACAATGCCGCCAAAGACCGGAGAAATAACCCAGCTGGCGGCAATCTTTGACATGGTGCCCCAATTGACAAGGCCAAAGCCGGCACCGGCGATGCCAGCGCCCATCACGCCGCCGACAATCGAATGTGTTGTCGAGACCGGCGCATTCAGATAAGTGGCCAAATTGATCCACAAAGCTGCGGCAAACAATGCTGCCAGCATCAAATTACGAAATTCACCAACCGCGACGCCATCGCCAGGTTTTATAATGCCTTTGGCCACCGTTTGCACAACATCACCGCCGGCAAGAATAGCCCCGGCACTTTCGCAGATTGCGGCAATCGTTACCGCTGCCAAAACGGTCAATACACGGCCGCCAACAGCCGGTCCCATATTGTTGGCGACATCATTGGCCCCAATATTCAAGGCCATATAGCCACCAATGATGGCGGCGGCCACCAGCATAATGATATCCTCGCTGGCCACTTTTAGGCTGAGGCTTCCATAAACGCCGACAATGCACAGAAAAATGCCTGAAATAACAAAGGGCAAAAAACCGGCAAAAACGCTTTTCACTTGCTCTTGCTGATAATCCATACGCCGCAAATCATTGACATAGCGGTTAGATTGCTTAAGTGGATCGTCGGGTTTCATGGGTTCCGCCCTTGCTTTACCAAATTTTATACACCGTGGCCGGAAAGCCATGAGGAGCCGTTCGCGCCGCATCACAGCAGGCCCTGATCAGGCGCGGCATACCCTACGCGAAATCGGCGCACATTAAAAGGGCTAGGGCATCAAAAGGCCGATCAGCAGGGCGCATGTCCCAAAAACTGCCGGAACCGCGTTTTGACATAAATGCCATCGACATGCGGCAAGGCGCGCGGCGGATTGTCGGTGGTGATTTTCACCACAGCAAGGCGTGGCCCGGATGGTTCGTTCGGCATGTTCCGGAACGCGTCAAGCGTATCATAATCATAGATCGTTTGGGTGTTGGTAAAGCCGCATCCACTGGCAATATCTGCCAGATCAACGCCGTAGGACGTATGGCTTTGCTGCATGCCGGTTTCGCCAAAATGCCCGTTGTCCAAGACGACGATCGATAGATTATCGGGTTTTTGCGCTGCTACACTGGCCAGCGCACCAACGCCCATCAATGCTTCACCATCGCCGGTGATCACCATGACCTGTTTGTCAGGTTCGGCAATGGCCAGGCCAAGGCCAATCATCACCGCGCCGCCCATTGCCCCCCATAAGTAGAAATTGGCGTCATGGTCACCCGCTGCAAACACATCATATGTTGATGAGCCAAGGCCGCAAACGACAAGCATATCACCGCGGTCACGGACCAGATGTTCAACCGCTTTCCGGCGATCAATTGTAACAGTCTTACCCATGGCTACCATACCTTGCGGCCGATGAGCCGCTGTGACAACAAGATTGCAATTTTCTGCTCGCTGGCAAATACCGAATAAAGGGCGGCACCAACGGTGGGGCCAACCTCGTCCGGGCTGTTGCAGCGCATCACCTCAACGCCCATCATTTCAAAGCTGGTTTGGGTGGCACGCGCCATCGGCACTTGCCATGAATTGAATTCGCCATATTCGCCGCGCATACTGACAATTGTCAGAAACGGAAAGTTGCAGTTGGTGACAAGGCTTAGCATGTTGACGCAATTGCCAACACCGCTTGACTGCATCAACAACACCGATTTTTTGCCGCCAAGCCAGGCACCGCAGCACGAGGCGACACCTTCTTCCTCGGTGGTCAGCACCAATGGGGTCATGTCAGGGTCGGCATGGACCCGGCGAATCAGATGCGCATGACCAGCATCAGGCACATAAGGCACTTGGCTAACGCCAGCAGATTTGAAAGCATCGAAAATATCATCTTCCCAGCTTGGAGTGACGGCGTTCATAATAGGTCTCTTGAAAAATAGGACAGGATGGTTGTTGTGAAGCGACAGCTACAGACGCAGGATGGTGGATGCAGGAACGACCAAGGCGGTTACGCCTTGCACCAGTCCCCACGCCAAAACTAAAGAATGATCCTATGGTAAAAGCAAACGAAAAATTTCCGATCATATAAAAGTTTTTGCGACTTGTTCCGAACAGCATTGGCATGGTGGTGAATTGCTGGCACTGTTAGCGCATAGCGGCCCTATCGACCCCGAGCTATCAAATAATTTTACCATGAGGAGTGTCTTATCCATGGAAATTTACCGGCATTATATCAACGGTGCTTATTGTGACTCGGCATCTGGTGATTGGTTTGACAGCGAAAACCCCTTTACCGGCGAGGTATGGGCCAAAGTGGCGCGCGGCAATGCGGCCGATGTCGATGCGGCCGTTGCCGCAGCCAAGGCAGCGTTTGACGGTGAATGGGGCGCAACAGGGCCGACGGCACGCGGTAAATTGCTGGTGCGGTTGGCCGAGATTATCGAGCGTGAAGCGGTTCGCCTTGGCGAGATCGAGGTCCGCGACAACGGAAAACTGATTGCCGAAATGGGCGCCCAGACGAAATATCTGGCCGAATGGTATCGGTATTTTGGTGGTTTGGCTGACAAAATTGAAGGGGCGGTGATTCCGTCAGATAAGCCCGGCATTTTCAATTTTACCCGCTATGAACCGCTTGGCGTCATCGGCATGATTACCGCATGGAATTCACCCTTGTTGTTGCTGGCATGGAAGCTGGCACCGGCACTGGCGGCGGGTAATACGGCGGTGATCAAGCCATCGGAATATACCTCGGCATCGACGCTGGAATTTATGGCGCTGATTGAAGAGGCCGGGTTTCCGGCCGGTGTGGTGAATGCGATCACCGGGTTTGGGCTCGAGGTTGGCGCCCCGCTTGTTGACCATCCTGACGTCGATAAGATTGCCTTTACCGGATCGGATGTGTCTGGCCAGAAAATTTATGAGGCCGCCGCCAAGAAGATTATGCCGGTGACGCTGGAACTTGGCGGCAAATCGCCAAATATCGTGTTTGAAGATGCTGATTTTGAAGCGGCTGTGATGGGCGCAATTTCAGGTATTTTTGCGGCGACGGGCCAGACCTGTATCGCCGGATCGCGGCTTTTGGTGCAACGCTCGATCCATGACAAATTTGTCAAGCGCCTGGTCGAGGTGGCCGGTGCGGCCAAAATTGGCGACCCGATGTCAACCGATACCCATGTCGGGCCGGTGACAACGCCGTCCCAATATCAAAAGATTCTGGACTATATTGATATCGCCAAAAATGAAGGGGCAAATTGCGTGCTTGGCGGCGGGGCCTATAGCGGTGCCGGGGCCAAAGGCAAACAATTTGTCCAGCCAACAATTTTCACCGGCGTGAACAATAAAATGCGTATTGCGCAAGAAGAGGTGTTTGGCCCGGTATTGTCGATTATCCCGTTCGAGGACGAGGACGAGGCGGTGGCGATTGGCAATGATATTGTCTATGGCCTTGCGGCTGGCGTCTGGACCAGTGATATCGGCCGTGCGTTGCGTATGTCTGAACGGTTGAAAGCCGGCACCGTGTGGGTGAATACCTATCGGGCGGTCAGCTTTACCTCGCCGTTTGGCGGTTACAAGCGAAGTGGCGAAGGGCGTGAAAGCGGCAAGGAATCAATCAAAGAGTTTTTGCAGGTCAAATCGGTCTGGATTGCCCAGCAAACCACGGCCGCCAATCCCTTTATCATGCGGTAGCGTGGTCAGGCGAGGTGACGCCGGGCCAGCATATGTTGGATCATCGCTGGTTTTGGCGCCTCAACCCGGCCATGAAAATAGTCAAGAATGCCGAAATCAGGCGGCAGGCGGGCGGCAAGCTCGCCTTCTTGAAGCAGATAATCGGGGTTGCGTGGCCGACCAAAGGCGGCATGGCCGCTGGCAAAGGTCTCATAAACTAGACAGCCACCGGGTCTGACAAGCGCGAATAGCTGCGCCAGTCGCGGGCGGTAAAGGTAATTTGTCACCAGCACGATATCGAATGACTGGTTGGTAAACGGCCATGGCGCGGCCTCAAGGTCATGGCAAAGCGTTGTGATATCGGAGCTAAAAGCGTCAAGTAACGCCAACGCATCCTGATCGCGGTCAACGGCGGTGATCGCGAACCGCCCCGGCCAGCGGGCCGCTATGGCCGTGCTATGGCGCCCAGACCCACAGGCATAGTCCAGAAGATGGCCGCCAACAGGCCAATGCTGAAGGCTGTCCATGACCCAGCATGACGGGCTGCTTTTGGGTGCGGGCAGCACCGGATCAGCCTTGTGGTGTGCTAAAAAACGCGATGAGCGCATCGCAGGTTTCATCCGGCGATTCCTCGGCCAGAAAATGCCCACCCGGAATGCTGTGACCGCGCACCTCATGCGCGACCTTCTGCCACTCGGCGACCACATCATAGGCGCGGCCGACAAAGCCGATCTCGCCCCATAATGCCAATACTGGCATCGCCAATTTCGTGTCAGTATCGGCCGCGTCATGCACAAGATCAATGCTGGCGGCGGCGCGGTAATCCTCGCAGGATGCATGGATGGTTGCCGGATTGGAAAAGCAGCGTAGATATTCAGCAAAGGC
>JAYOFA010000046.1:0-10500 GCA_038116935.1 Puniceispirillum sp. (SeqCode)
CGAAGCGCTAATCCATCGCAAATCATTCAAAGGCCCGCTATCAAGCGGGTCTTTTTTTGCGTTGTGCTTGCCGACTGGCCTTTACCCACCCTATGATCAACAGGTTATGAGGGAGGCTGGGTGATGTTCATCCCATTGGAATTTGCCGAGACCCGGCGTGATGAAATCAATGCGATTGTCACACAGTTTCCGTTGGCAACCATTGTCGCGGTAACGGATCAAGGGCTTGTTGCCAACCATCTGCCGGTTCTTGTCGACAAACCGTTGGACGCCATTGGGTCCGAGAGCGGAACCGATCTGTGGTCCGGGCGCTTTATTGGCCATTTGTCGCGCCGTAACAGCCTGCATCAAACTGTCGCCAATGGCGCCGCTGTTTTGATGATCTTCCAAGCCGAAAACAGCTATATCTCGCCAAACTGGTATCCCAGCAAACCGGTTCACCATCGCCATGTGCCCACTTGGAACTATCAGGCGGTGCATTGTCATGGCCGGATTCGGTTTGTTGATGATGATAAATCACTGCGCGGCATCGTCGGCAGGATGACGAAGTTTTTCGAAACGATCTATCAGCAAGACAAAGCCTGGAAAATGGCCGATGCACCGGCTGATTTTCTGGCCGATAAACTCGCCGGTATTGTCGGGTTCACGATTGAAATAGACCGCTGTCTTGCCAAATCCAAAATGAGTCAAAACCGTGACAAGGGCGATTTTGACAATGTTGCCGCTGAAACCAATGCGGCGGGCCTGACGTTCATGGCGCACTCGATGCGTAAGTCAGATAAATCCGGCTGACAAAGCCCCTGACAAGCGGCGTACGGGGAACGGCCTCCCCCCGCGGCACAGGCAAATTACGTTGACATTTTATTGATAATTTATAAATGTTTTGGCCGTGGTGGAATTCACTGGTCAAGACAGGGATAGTGGTTATGACGTCATTGCATAAAACCGATGCGGCAGGGTGGCAATTCTGGGTCGATCGTGGTGGCACATTTACCGATGTCGTGGCGCGGGCGCCAGATGGGACGCTGCATACCCACAAACTATTGTCCGAAAACCCAGAATCTTATGAAGATGCGGCGTTGCAGGGTATGCGAGACCTGTTGGGCTTGGCGGTTGATGACCCGTTGCCGGTTGAGATGATCGATGCGGTCAAAATGGGCACGACCGTGGCAACAAATGCGTTGCTTGAACGCAAGGGGGATAAAACCCTGCTTGTCGTCACACGAGGATTTCGTGACCAGCTGCGGATTGCCTATCAAGCGCGGCCGCGCTTGTTTGACATGGAGATCATCCTACCTGAAATGCTCTATTCCCGGATCGAGGAGGTAAGCGAACGGATTGATGCGCAAGACAACATCCTTGTGCCGCTTGACCTTGATGATTTGCAGCCACGGCTTCAAGCCGCATATGATGACGGGATTCGGGCGGTCGCCATTGTTTTGATGCATGGCTATCGTGTGCCAGTGCATGAATTGGCGGTGGCCGCCCTGGCCCGCCAAATTGGATTTACCCAAATATCGACAAGCCATCGCACCAGCCCGATGATCAAATTTGTCGCCCGCGGTGATACCACGGTGGCCGATGCCTATTTATCGCCTATTTTGCGCCGCTATATTGACCGTCTTGCACGCGATATTGACCAAAGCAAAGGCACCCGCCTGCAATTGATGCAATCAAATGGCGGCTTGACCGACTCAAGCCTGTTTCAGGGCAAAGACGCCATTTTGTCCGGGCCGGCCGGCGGCATTGTCGGGGCGGTAAAAACCGCTGAACAGGCCGGATTTGACAAGGTGATCACCTTTGATATGGGCGGTACATCGACCGATGTCGCGCATTATGCCACCGGCTATGAGCGGGTGTTCGATACGGTGGTTGCTGGTGTGCGGATCAATGCCCCTATGTTGCTCATTCACACGGTGGCGGCTGGCGGTGGATCAATTTGCCGGTTTGATCAGGGGCGGTTCCGAGTGGGGCCGGAAAGTGCCGGGGCCAACCCGGGGCCGGCCTGCTACCGGCGTGGTGGTCCGCTGGCCGTGACCGACTGCAATGTGATGCTTGGCAAATTGCAGCCTGCCTATTTTCCGGCGGTGTTCGGCCCAGCACAGGACCAACCATTGGATCCGGCACCGGTTAAAGCCAAGTTCGAATCCTTGGCCGCGCTGATTGCGGTTGAAACCGGTATCCGGCGCAGTGTCGAGGATATCGCCAGCGGTTTTTTGAAAATTGCGGTCGAAAATATGGCCAATGCGATCAAGAAAATATCGGTGCAACGTGGCTATGATCTGACCGATTATGCGCTTCAATGCTTTGGGGGGGCTGGCGGGCAGCATGCGTGTCTTATTGCTGATGTCCTTGGCATGAAAACCTTATTGATTCATCCGTTTGCCGGTGTGCTGTCAGCCTATGGCATGGGGCTTGCCGATGTCACCGCATTGCGCGAACGTTCAGTTGAACGGCCACTTACCGATGTATTGCTGCAGCAGCTGGAGGCCGATCTTGACGGTTTGGCGGCTGAAACCATTGCCGAATTGCAGGGCCAGGAGATTCCCGATTCGCGCACCGAAACGCATCGTTTTGTGCATCTGCGCTATGACGGGTCAGATACCGCCTTGGCGGTACCATTTGGACCTGTTGCGGCGATGACGGCCGATTTTGAATCGGCCTACAAGGCCAGATTTGGCTTTTTGATGCCGGATAAGGGGCTTGTTGCAGCTGTGGTATCGGTCGAATCGATTGGCCGTAATTTTGATGTCGAGGTTATGCTACCGGCAGCGGGTGACACACCAGCGCTGCCGGTTGATCATGTTGATTGCTATATGCAGGATGCGTTTGTCAAAACTCCTGTTTACCGGCGTGAAGATATTTGTGCGGGCCAGCATATTGCCGGTCCGGCGTTGATTATCGAGACGACCGGCACGAATGTGATCGAACCGGGTTGGGACGCTGAAATGACCCCGATCGGCAATTTGGTGGCGCGGCGCGTTGTGGCTTTGCCCAAGCGCGTGGCGATTGGTACCGATTGTGACCCGGTTATGCTTGAGGTGTTCAATAATCTGTTTATGTCAATTGCCGAGCAGATGGGCTATACGCTGCAGAACACCGCCCTATCGGTAAATGTCAAAGAACGTCTCGATTTTTCTTGCGCGATCTTTGATCCGGAAGGCGCCTTGATTGCTAACGCGCCGCATATGCCGGTGCATCTGGGATCGATGGGCGAGTCGGTACGGGCGGTAATTCGCAGTAATGCCGGCGGGATCAGACCGGGTGACGCGTTTGTGTTAAACAACCCCTATAACGGGGGGACGCATTTGCCGGATATCACCGTTGTCACCCCAGTATTTGACGATGCCAAAAACGACATTCTGTTTTTTGTTGCATCGCGCGGTCATCATCCTGATGTCGGCGGTCGAACACCGGGGTCGGCGCCGCCTGATTCGCGCCATATCGAAGAAGAGGGCGTGCTGATTGACAATTTCAAACTGGTTGATGCCGGCATATATCGCGAAGCTGAAATGCGCGCGATTCTTGATGGGGCGACATATCCGGCGCGTAACACTGACCAGAATATCGCCGATTTGCGCGCCCAACTGGCGGCGAATGAAAAGGGCGTGTTTGAACTTGGTAAAATGGTTGGGCATTTCGGGCTTGATGTGGTCCGGGCCTATATGGGGCATGTGCAAGACAATGCCGAGGAATCGGTGCGCCGCGTTATTGATGTCTTAAAAGACGGCAGCTTTACCTATCCGATGGACAACGGCCAACAGGTTAAAGTCAGTATCACAATTGACAAACCTAACCGGTCAGCCACCGTTGATTTTACCGGTACAAGTGGTCAAGGCGCCAATAATTTCAACGCGCCTGCCGCCGTTTGCAGGGCAGCAGTTTTGTATGTTTTCAGGACCTTGGTTGCCGATGATATACCGATGAATGAAGGCTGTCTGAAGCCAGTTAATATTATCCTTCCCGATGATTGCATGCTCAAAGCACAATATCCTGCCGCGGTGATTGCCGGCAATGTCGAAACCTCGCAGATTGTCACCGATACGCTTTATGGTGCGCTTGGGGTAA
Organism: Puniceispirillum sp. (SeqCode); assembly: GCA_038116935.1. Taxonomy (GTDB): domain Bacteria; phylum Pseudomonadota; class Alphaproteobacteria; order Puniceispirillales; family Puniceispirillaceae; genus UBA3439. The sequence goes on from JAYOFA010000046.1 coordinate 4,069, forward strand.
TGGCCGCAGCACAAGGTACGATGAATAATTTCTTTTATGGAAATGACACATACCAATATTACGAAACCTTGTGTGGGGGGTCAGGGGCTGGCCCGACCTTTAATGGCACCGATGCCATTCACACCCATATGACAAATAGCCGTTTGACTGACCCTGAAGTGCTGGAATGGCGTTATCCGGTGTTGCTTGAAAGCTTTGAGATCAGGCGTGGGTCTGGCGGGGCCGGCGCGCATAAAGGTGGCGACGGTGTTCGGCGCCGGTTGCGGTTCCTGCAAGATATGGAGGCGGTGATCCTGGCCAACCACCGGATTGTTCCGCCGTATGGCATGGATGGTGGTGATCCTGGCGCACCAGGCCGTAATTGGGTTGAACGCACCGACGGGACCATCGATGAGTTTGGCGCCACCGACATTCGGCAGATGGCGGTCGGGGACGTGTTTGTGATCGAAACGCCAGGTGGTGGCGGCTTTGGTAAGAAACCGCGCTGAAAACCGTTTGAAGAAGGGGTGGGCATGACGGGTAATGACAATAAATCTGACCAGCCACCGCGTATCGTCTCGTCATCGCATTTGGTTTCGCATAAGGCGGCAGCGCTTAGCGAGGTTGAATATGGGCTTATTGTAGCCGGCAATGCGTTTGGTATGTGGATGGTCAAAGCGATGGCGACGGCTGTGGCTGACCTGGGCTTCACCATAAATGGTGGTAATGATTTGGGGGTGCTTGACGTGTTGGTGCTGCATTCGGTCCATCATCGTGAGCGGCCGAAAAAACTGTCGGATATTTGTTTCAAACTGAATGTCGAGGATAGTCATACGGTAAATTACGCCCTGAAAAAGCTGGTTAAAGCCGGATTGGTCGCTGGCGAAAAACAGGGAAAGGAAGTGCTTTATGCCACAACCGGGCAGGGGCTTGATCTGATTGCGCGCTATCGAGCGGTGCGCGAGGCCTGTCTGGTCGACGGATTTGCCGCTTTTGACGGGGTCAATAATGCCGCCCTTGGCGAGGTCGCAAGGCAATTGCGCCTGCTATCAGGGCTTTATGATCAGGCCGCACGAAGCGCAACAAATATGTGATCACACGCGTTCGGCAGGTTGGCGCCGCCACATAAGAGCGCGGATTCGGTTTATGGCGACTTGCCAGCCTACGGGTGAGGCGGTACATCTGTGGCAGTAACAGGCATGGCCCTTACCACCGCCGCCCCTAGCAGTTGACGGAACCAATTATGACATCATCAGCATCTTCACAACTTAACATTGCCATTGCCGGACTTGGTGTGGTTGGCGGCGAGGTTGCGCGCCAACTTATCAATCGGCCGGATGAGATTGCCGCTGTTGCTGGCCGGCCGATTGCCGTGGTGGCAGTATCATCGCGAAACCGTGATGCCGATCGAGGTTTTTCGATGAACGGGATCGATTGGGTCGACAATGCGCTTGATCTTGCTGGGCGCAGCGATGTTGATGTAGTGGTTGAGATGATCGGCGGCAGCGAGGGGGTGGCGCTTGATCTGGGGCGCGCAACTTTGACCGCTGGCAAAAGTTTTGTAACCGCGAACAAGGCGATGTTGGCACATCATGGCGCCGAACTGGCCCGGTTGGCGGAAACGAACAAGGCCAATTTGTTGTTTGAAGCGTCGGTTGCCGGCGGTATCCCGGCGGTCAAAACGTTGCGTGAAGGGTTGGCCGGTAATCGGATTAACCGTGTTGCCGGTATTTTGAATGGCACCTGCAACTATATTTTGACAACGATGGAGCAAACCGGCCGCGATTTCGCCGAGGTGCTTGCCGATGCACAGCGCCTAGGCTATGCCGAGGCAGAGCCAAGCTTTGACGTTGACGGGATCGATGCCGCCCATAAATTGACCATTCTGGCCGCCATCGCCTTTGGTCAGGAACCCGATTTCAATGCGGTTTCGATTTGCGGGATTCGGGATGTGTCGTCGGTCGATTTTGCCTATGCCAATCAACTAGGATTCAGGATCAAGCTGGTTGGTGTCGCCGAGCCCGGCCTCACGCCTCATATGCAGCCATGTTTGCTGCCGCTGGAAAGTCAACTTGCCAAGGTCAATGGCGTTTTGAATGCAGTCGAATATCACGGTGAGCCGGTCGGGGCGGTGTTGGCTGTTGGCCCGGGGGCTGGCGGTGGCGCAACGTCATCGGCGGTGTTGGCTGACCTTGTTGATGTGGCGCTGGGGCGCTGCACCGCGCCATTCGGGCGGCCGGTTGCCGCATTGACAGACGCCAAAGCGGTCAAAAACGGTGATGGGCCTGACCGCCCCTATTATGTGCGGTTAATGGTGGTTGATCAGCCGGGGGTCTTGGCCTCGGTTACCGGCATTTTGCAGAAGTTCGATATTTCTGTTGAAGGGTTGTTGCAAAAGGGGCGGGCACCTGGCGAATTTGTCGCGCTGGTTATGACCACCCATGAAACATCGGCGCAGCATTTGCGCGGTGCATTGGCTGACATTGCGAAACTAGACGCGGTACAAGGGGCGCCGGTGGCAATGCCTATTTTGCCCGAGGATATGGGGGCTTGATGGCTGGTGACAGCTTTCTTGGCATAAACAAGTCGGCAAGTGGTGCGCGCTGGGTTGACGCGCTGTCAAATCTACCGCCAGCGCAGCGCAACCGCTTGGCGGCGGCGCTATGTGAAGCTGTTCCCGACATTCCCTTGCCGGTGGCGGCTATTTTGACAGACCGCGGATTGGATGCCGCGTCACTGCCCAGTTATATGCAGCCAAAATTACGCGATTTATTGCCAAACCCGTCCCGGTTCAAAGATCTCGACAAGGCTGTAGAGCGACTTGCCAAGCTTGTTGTCGATGGCAGGATTCTCGGTGTTTTTGGCGATTATGACGTTGATGGCGCGGCGGCAGCAGCGCTTTTGGTCATGGTGATGCGCCAGCTTGGCGTGGCCTGTGAAGTGCATATCCCGGACCGCTTTTCCGAGGGGTACGGCCCGAATGCCGCTGCCTTGCAAGCATTGCAGGCCAAGGGCGCCGATCTGATTGCAACGGTTGATTGCGGAATTACCGCCCATGCCCCATTGGCAGCGGCGGCTAACGCCGGGATCGACGTTATCGTCGTTGATCATCATATTGCCGGCCCTGAACTGCCGCGGGCGCATTCGGTGGTCAATCCCAATCGCCTTGATGAAGATGGGGCCTACGGGCATCTTTGTGCCACCGGTGTGGTGTTTATTCTTCTTGTTGGCTTGGTGCGCCGGTTGCGCGAGATGGGGTGGTTTGGCCCTGATAGGCCCGCCCCTGATCTGATTGCCCATTTGGATGTGGTTGCGCTTGCTACAGTGTGTGACGTTGTGCCTTTGGTTGGGGTCAATCGGGCCTTTGTGGTGCAGGGATTAAAAGTCATGGCTGGCCGTGGACATGTCGGGCTGGCGGCCTTGGCCGATGTTGCTGGCCTTACCGGGGCACCAAGTCCCTATAGCCTTGGATTTTTGCTGGGCCCGCGGATCAATGCCGGTGGACGGATCGGGAATTCAGAACTTGGTGTCAAATTACTGGCCGCAACCGATCCAGATGAGGCAACAGGACTGGCCGCCCGCCTTGATGCGTTAAACCGCGAACGGCGTCAGATTGATGAAACCATCCGGCTTGAGGCTGTCGACCGCGCCCATGATGATCAAAACCCGGTCCTGATCCTGCATGATACGGCGTGGCATGAAGGGGTTATTGGCATCGTCGCGGGCCGGGTGCGCGAACGGTTTGGCAAGCCGGCCTTGATCATCGCGATGGGACCAGATGGTGTTGGCAAAGGCTCTGGGCGCAGCATTCCGGGATTCCGGCTTGGCAATGCGATTATCGCTGCTCACCAAGCCGGTATAGTGGACGGCGGTGGCGGGCATGATATGGCCGCCGGTTTTACCGTCAAAGCCACTAAATTGGCTGATTTGCAGCTGTTTCTAAATGATCGTCTGGCCACAGATTTGAATGGGGCTATTCCGCAAATCGTTCATAAATCCAGCGGCTTGCTTAGTGTTGCTGGCTGTCAGCCTGAATTGGCTGACTGGCTTGACGGGATTGGGCCGTTCGGTAGTGGTAACCCGGAACCCCGGTTTGTTCTGGCGGATTGTCTTGTCAAGGCTCCGCGGCCGGTAGGCGCGACGGGGGCGCATCTGTCATGCCGGCTTGACGATGGAAGCGGTACCTTGAACGCGATTGCCTTTCAAGCGGGGGGCAGCGCGTTAGGGCGCGCGCTGACCAACGCGGGTGATGGCCACCGGCTTCATCTTCTTGGACGATTGCGCCGTGATCGGTTTCGCGGGGGGCGGGCAATGCAGTTTGAAATAGATGATGCAGCGGTGGCGTTGCAACGATTTTGAAATTTGCCGCAAAAAGCAGAGTTTGTCCGAAAAAGTCGCTTGATTTGGCGGCATCTTTTGACTAATACAAGCAGCACTTGGTCGGCGTACTTTAATGTCCCGTTCGTCTAGAGGCCTAGGACACCGCCCTTTCACGGCGGCAACAGGGGTTCGAATCCCCTACGGGATGCCAGCCTTTTTACATCATTAAATCAATAGTTTAATGTGCCCTCGGCCTTACCAGCTGAGGGCGTTTTTTGCGTTTTGTACTAAATTTTGTACTAAGTTTTTTGTTGTTTTTGATTTTTTCGTGGCAGGGTGATGATAAGCGTTAAGTCTCCGATTAAGACGAAATGTATTGCAATTTATTTGTCCTCAGATCAACATTCAAAAAACAATTTAGTCTACCGAAAGCAAGTCTCGAGAGGCTTCAGTTAGTCACGGGACTTTCTTCAATCTTGAGGGAGAAAATTCCATGCGATCTATTTTCCGATTCTTATTAGTATTGGTGTCAGCTAGTTGCATTGCCACGGCGTCGTATGCCGGCGACGTCTGGCGCATGGCAACGAAAATGCCGGTGGATAGTCCAGAGGGCAAGGTTTTTCAGCGTTTCGCCGACTTGACAGACAAATACACTTCTGGAGATCTAAAAATAAAAGTTTTTCCTAACGAACAGTTAGGAAAAGAAAATGCTGTGCTTGAGCAACTCCAAGCGGGCGCTGTAAACATTTATGCTGAAGGCTTTGGATACATGAAGAAATGGGCACCAGAGCTGGCTTGGACGTCCCCAGCATTTGTATTCGATGATTATGATCATTGGGTCAGGTTCATGGATTCAAATCTTGTTAAAGGATGGTTTGATAAAGCTGCAAAGCAATCTGGGGTCAGGCCCCTAGGGAACCCAACTGCTATTTTGCGAGGTCCTTATCGAGTTATGGTTGCAAATAAGCCAATTAGAGGATTGTCAGATGTAAGTGGTTTGAAATTGCGTATGCACTCAAATAAACTGGCGATTGCTACTTGGACCCACCTTGGAGCTGAAGTTATCACTTTGCCGTGGACAGAAGTCCACCAATCAATCCAGAAAAATATTGTTCAGGCGGTGAATTCACCCATCGCCTTGGTAAAATCAATGCGTTTTAATGAGGTGGCTCCAAACATAGCCCGTCATAATGAGTACTGGCAGTCTGTAGGGTTTATGATGAATGTTGCCGCTTATGACAGGCTGAGTGAAAAAACTCGCAAAGGTTTGCTGAAAGCATACAATGAAGCTGGTGACTATTCTCGTGAAGTGATGGGATCTATTGCTGCTTCTGATATCACTGAAATGAAATCAAAAGGTACGACTTATGTAGAGTTGGACACCAAGCCTTTTGTCAAAAGAATGCAGAGTTTTTATCAGAAAATGGCTTCTTCTGGTGAGTTGCCAACAGGGTTTCTGGAGGCTGTTGAAGCCGCTAGATCCAAATGACAATCTCTAAAAAACGTAAATTGAGGGAACCCATCGCAGGGTTCCTTCTTTATTCTGATCGGGTCACATGGAAACTGGGCGGTATTTTTCAGCACGTTTGTAACTTTTGTTTATTGGTAATGTTGCTGTTAACCTCCGTGACAATAATTGGTCGCCTCTTTGGCTATTCTGCCTATTGGATTTGGCCGTGGACGATGGTTTTCTTTGTTTGGCTATCATTCTTTGGTTTTTTTGCAATTTTTATAAGACTGAAGGACATACGAATAGATTTCGTGGCTAAAAGGATGGGAAAGTTCGGCCTGCCTGCAACCCGTATTATAAGCAATTTTACCGCGTTTGCGCTGACTGGTGTCATTTTAAAAACAGGCCCTTTAGTATTTGCAACATCAAGCGGCGTAGTTGATGGGGCAATATTGCCTGGTGGTAATGAATTGTTTCGACAGGCCCTATCAATCCCTCTCTTCCTTTCAGTTTTTCTGATTTTTTTGTCTTCAATTATAGACACTTTGAAGATGGCTTTTGGTTTCCCCGAGAACAAACCTGAACAGAACTAGGACATAGAATGATGGCCTATATATTATTTGGCAGTTTCATAGTTCTTATTTTGCTCCGAGTTCCAATATCTATCGGCATCGGTGGAGCAG
>JAYOFA010000047.1:0-10195 GCA_038116935.1 Puniceispirillum sp. (SeqCode)
CGTTGGTTTCATAGGCAAGCCCATCCGCAACCGAGGTGAAATCGGTAAATTTGCTAATGTCGGTGCCAGCAGCAAACGCCTTGTCACCGGCCCCACTGATCACGATGGCCTTGATATTATCCGGATCATCTGCGGTGCCGGCGCGGCCGCATAGCGCCGCCAACAATTCATACATTTCAAAGGTCAGCGCATTCCGCGCCACCGGCCGGTTCAAGGTCACATGGGCAATACCGTTGTCATGCCGAACCAACAATTCAGAATTTTCATCAGCCATCAGCGCACCTCTTAGCGGTAGAACAGGTCAATAATTAACATAGGCGTGGCCGGTCCATAATCAAACCAGCAACACAATTTTCAGCCCCGGGGTGATTGAAGGCGGCAGAATGTCCTATTCGTTCAGCGCGACCATAGCCGCATCAACCCCACCTTTTTGGTGCGGGATATTGGCCAAGGATAGCCCCATTTCAACGCCGCTTAGCGTGCCAAGCAACATCAAATCATTAAAGTCACCAAGATGGCCAATGCGGAATACCTTACCAGCCAGCTTTGACAAACCGTTGCCAAGCGACATATTGAACTTTTGAAGCACCCCAGCGCGGAACGCATCGGCATCATGCCCGTCCGGCAACAACACCGCCGTCAATGAACTTGAATAATCTTTTGGCTCTTGACACAAAACGTCAAGCCCCCACGCCTGCACCGCCCGCCGGGTGGCAGCCGCATGCCGGTCATGGCGACGGAATACCGCGTCAAGCCCCTCTTCATGAAGCATGTCGATCGCCTCGGCCAAGCCATAGAGAAGGTTGGTGGCCGGCGTGAACGGAAAAGCCCCGCTCTTATTGGCCGCAATCTGTTCTTCCCAATCCCAGTAACTACGTCGCATACCGCCGGATTTTGCCGCCGATAACGCCTTTTCAGATACCGCATTGAACGACAGGCCCGGCGGCAACATCAGCCCTTTTTGCGATCCTGATACAGTGACGTCAACGCCCCATTCGTCATGCCGGAAATCAATCGATGCCAGCGATGAAATCGTATCGACCAGCAACAGCGCGTCATGGCCGGCATTGTCAATCGCCTGACGGACCTCGCCAACCCGCGAGGTTGACCCGGTCGAGGTTTCGTTATGCACCACGCATACCGCCTTGATACGGTTTTCGCTATCCGCCCGCAACCGCTCTTCAACCGCCTGCGGATCAACACCGCGCCGCCAGTCGGTCGCCATAAATTCGTTTTCAAGGCCCAACTTGGTCGCCATCTTGTGCCACAATGACGCGAAATGGCCAGTTTCTACCATCAGCACCAGATCACCTTCATTCAGGCAATTGACCAACGCCGCTTCCCACGCTCCGGTACCCGATGCCGGATATATGATCACCGCCCCGTCGGTTTTGAACACCGACTTCATACCAGTCAGGCACTTCATGCCTATCTCGGCAAATTGTGGCCCCCGATGATCGATCGTCGGATAGTCCATCGCGCGCAAAATTCGATCCGGCACATTGGTTGGTCCGGGAATTTGCAGAAAGTGACGACCAGCAGCATATGGTGTGGACATGATATAAAGTCTCCGCTTCAGAGCAGGCGCGCCCCGATAAAAATCTCTTGAAGTTGAACCATAAACAGTTTTTGTATAACTATACAACGATATTGTATACGAAATCATGAGGGTGCCAATGGCCGATGGTGGATCTTTCCCCGGTTTTGAACGGTTACGTCAATCGCTGGCCGGCGAGATATATAACGACGGGTTCACGCGTGGGCGCTATGCGACCGATGCCTCGATCTATCAGATGGTGCCCCATGCCGTGGTGGTGCCGCAAAGCCTTGCCGATGTTCATGCCACCATCAGCTTTTGTCGTCAGCACGGCATGGCATTGCTACCGCGCGGTGGCGGCACCTCGCAATGCGGGCAAACAGTTAACCATGCGATTGTTATCGATAACAGCAAATTTCTGAATAAAATTATCCATCTGGATGTAGAGAATCGGCGCTGTGTTGTTGAGCCGGGGATCGTTCTTGATGAATTGAACCGGCAGTTGAAACCGTATGGCCTGTGGTTTCCGGTCGATGTATCAACCTCCAGCCGTGCCACCATTGGCGGCATGGCCGGCAATAACAGTTGCGGTGGCCGGTCGATTCGCTATGGCATGATGCGTGACAATGTGCTGGCCATTGATGCGGTGATGGCCGATGGTAGCCCCGCCCATTTTGGCCGGCTTGATGAAGCGGCTGCCCCATCGGGTCAGTTCGGGGCGATTCTGCCGCGCTTGCTGGCACTGGGCCAGACCCATGCTGACGAGATCAATACTAGTTTTCCACAGGTATTGCGGCGGGTTGGCGGCTATAACATTGACGCGCTGGTTCCCGATGCGATGGCCAAGCGGCCCGGCGGCACGCCTGGCGATGGGATCAATCTGGCGCATCTGCTGGTGGGGTCGGAAGGCACGCTTGCCTATTCCAGCCATATCACCTTGAAGCTGTCGCCACTGCCGGCACAAAAGGTCATGGCCTTGTGTCATTTCCCAAGCTTTTATAAAGCGATGGATGCGGCCCAGCATCTGGTGACGCTGGATCCGGTTGCGGTTGAGCTGATTGACAGCACGATGCTTGACCTTGCGCGCTCGATTGCCCTGTTCAAGCCCACGGTCGAGGCCTATGTGCGGGGCCAGCCCGAAGCTATTCTTGTGGTCGAATTTGCCGAAGATGACATGGGCGAAAATATGCGCCGGCTTGACGCGCTGACCGCGATGATGGCCGATCTTGGGTTTGGCTGGGACAAGGCAGCCGATCGTAACGGCGGCGCGATGATTCTGACCGAAAATGCGGATCAGGCCCGCATTAGCGAGATGCGGAAGTCCGGATTGAACATCATGATGTCGATGAAAAGCACCGCCAAGCCGGTGTCTTTTGTCGAGGATTGCGCCGTACCGCTTGCCGACCTTGCTGATTACACCGCCGAATTGACCGAAATTTTTACCAAATATAATACCACCGGCACATGGTACGCGCATGCCTCGGTTGGCTGTCTTCATGTGCGGCCGGTACTCGACATGAAACAAGCCAATGATGTGGCCGCGATGCGCGGTATTGCCGAAGAGGCGTTTGCCTTGGTCCGCAAATATGGCGGCTCACACTCCGGCGAGCATGGCGATGGAATCGTGCGCTCGGAATTTAACGAGGTGATGTTCGGCCCGAAAATGGGCGCCTTGTTCCGTGAGGTCAAACAGCTATTTGATCCGGCGAACATATTTAATCCGGGAAAGATTACCGACGCCCCGAAAATGGATGACAGGGCGCTTTTCCGCTATGCACCTGGCTATCATATTGATGAATTTCCGACCCAGTTGAACTGGGATGCGTGGCCTGGTGCGGCCGGCGGCCTTCAAGGCGCGGTCGAGATGTGCAACAATAACGGGGCCTGCCGGAAATTGTCGGGTGGGGTGATGTGTCCGTCTTACCGGGCGACATTGAACGAGCGTGACGCGACCCGTGGCCGCGCCAACAGCTTGCGTCTTGCGTTATCTGGCCAGCTAGGCCCCGATGCGCTGATCAGCGATGACATGGCCGAAACCATGAAGCTGTGCGTCTCGTGCAAGGCGTGCAAACGCGAATGTCCAACCGGCGTTGACATGGCCCGCATGAAGGTTGAAGTCACCGCCTTGCGCACCGCTGCCAAAGGCCTGTCTTGGCATGACCGGCTGGTTGCCTATTTACCGCATTACGCGCCCTATGCGGTGCGTTTGGCGCCGGTGATCCGATTGCGCGACACCGTGCCAGGGCTTGCCTGGCTTAGTGAAAAGCTGACCGGATTCAGCCGCCACCGGCCGTTGCCACAATTCCGGCGGGACTGGTTCAAACCCGAAGAGTTGCCGGCAAAAGCCGGCACAATAGGGACTGACAAGCCACCGGTCCTATTGTTTGTCGACAGCTTTAACCGCTATTTTGAGCCTGAAAATCTGCGGGCCGCAGCGCGGGTCCTTGCGGCCGCCGGTTATGATGTCTTTACCCCGATGCCAGATGATCGCGGGCGCCCCCTTTGCTGCGGACGGACATTTTTATCGACCGGCCTTGTCGACAAGGCCCGCGCCGAGGCTGAACGGCTGGTTGCGGCCTTGGCCCCATGCGCCGCTGCTGGCATCCCGATCGTCGGGCTTGAACCGTCATGCACCCTGGCGTTGCGTGACGAGATACCCGCCTTGCTGAACAGCGATGCGGCCAAGACTGTCGCCGCTGCCAGCCTGACATTTGAAGAATTGCTGGCCCGCGACAAGCCGCTACTGCCATTGGCACCGTCAACCGCCAAGGCGCTGCTTCACGGACATTGCCATCAAAAGGCTTTTGATGTTGTCAAACCTATTGAAGAGGTTCTTGGCTGGATTGACGGGCTTGAGGTATCAACGATTAACAGCAGCTGCTGCGGCATGGCCGGGGCGTTTGGCTATGGTGCTGAAACCTATGATGTTTCAATGCGCATGGCCGAAGCTGATTTGTTACCCGCGGTTCGCCATGCGGACAAGGACACCATCATCATTGCCGATGGCACGTCCTGCCGGTGCCAGATTGGCGATGCAACCGTCCGAAAAGCCGAGCATGTAGCAATTCTTCTGGACGCCCATTTGAAACAAAACGATACTTGATATGGAACCAACAGCGGAGCGCAACCAGACTATGGACAGACTGCCGTCTGCAAAAATACGGGACTCGCTGGAACAGCGCATCATCGAAGGTGAGCTTGGCCATGACAAGCGCCTCGATGAAACCGAATTATCGGCCTATTACGGCGTATCGAGAACGCCGGTGCGCGAAGCGCTACAGCGCTTGGCTGAATCGGGGCTGGCCGAACATATTCCACGGCGCGGTACCTTTGTCCGCACGCCAAGCCTTGGCCGACTGGTGGAAATGTTCGAGGTTATGGCGGAATTGGAGTGTATGGCGATCAAGCTGGCAATCCGGCGCGCCACGCCGGCGGATATTGTCAAACTCGAAAAAGACAATGAAATCTGCCGGGCCGCCGTCAAAGCCAATGACAAAAAGAAATATTACGAGGTCAATGCCCGGCTTCACGGCCATATTTATCAGATGTCCGGCAACGGATTTCTCGCCGCTGAAGCGCAAAAGCTACATGACCGCTTGCGACCGTTCCGGCGCCTTCAATTGCGGGTGCGCGGGCGCATGGAAGAATCAATGGCCGAACATGATATCATTTTAGCGGCGATCCGTGACGGTGATGCCGAACGCGCCATTGAAACCATGCAAAAACACATTACCATAGTCGGCATGCGATTTAATGATCTTGTTTCAGATTTCAACACAATCATGACCGACAACGCCGATTTATAATGGTCTTTGTGGGCACGGCATAACGCCGGTCGTCATCAGCCATATTCCACAATAATCTAACGACCGGACACACCGGCGACCGCAGGGGAGAAACACATATGTCAAACAGTAACGAGTTAAATGGCGGTCAGGTCATTATTGATTATCTGATCAAGGAAAAAGTGCCTTATGTGTTTGGCCTTTGTGGCCATGGCAATATCGGCCTGATCGATGCGATGTATGAACGTCAGGACGAGATTGGCACCATCTCGGTCCATCATGAAAGCGTCGCCGGCTTTATGGCCGATGTCTATTACCGCGTATCTGGCCAGCCGACTGCCACCTTTACGTCATGCGGTCCGGGTTCGGCCAATTTGCCGATCAGCCTTGCCAATGCGTTTTTTGACTCGGTGCCGTTTCTGGCGATTACTGGAAATGTACCAACAAGCCAATTTAACCGTGGTGCCTTTCAGGAAACCTACCGCCATTATCAGGCTGACTTTCCATCAACCGTTCAGGCCTATTGCAAACGGGTCTATCAACCAACCCGCGGCGAGCAGGTCCCGCTGATGATGCGGCAGGCATGGAAAACCATGACCACCGGCCGGCCAGGCCCGGTGGTGATGGATGTGCCGTTCGATATTTTCAAGGAAGCCGCCGCCAGCGAAACCCCGGACCCGGCCCTGTGGTCGGCCAATATCTCGTCGCGCTGCGGGGCTGACCCTGACGGGGTCACAAAAGCTGTCGATATGCTGTTGGCGGCTGAAAAGCCGGTGATTGTCGTCGGCCAGGGGGTCCGTTACGGCGGCGCGGCAGACGAGCTACGCCTTCTTGCCGAACGGTTGCAGATTCCGGTGGCTTCGTCGGCAAGCGGCCTTGGGGCGTTGCCTGTGAAGCATCCGCTGTCCTTGGGGCTGGTGCAACGTGGTGGCACCTATCAGGCCAACCATGCCTGCCGGCAGGCGGACGTGTTATTGGCGTTGGGCGTGCGGTTCGATGACCGCACCTCAAGTTCGTGGATTCCCGGCTATTCTTTCACCATCCCGCCGACAAAGCTGATCCATGTTGATATCGATCCTGAAGAAATCGGCCGTAATTACCCGGTGGCACTAGGGCTGATGGCCGATGTGCGTACCTTTGTGCGGCAAATATTGGCCGAACTTGACCGGCGCGGGCATAGTGGTGGCCCCACCGCCAGCAGCCGGAAATGGCTGTCAGCCATCGACGGCTATCGGGCCGAATGGGATGCCTTTGTGGCGCCCGGCTTTACCGATGACTCAACGCCAATCAACCCGCAGCGTGCCGCCATCGAGATCGACAAGGCATTGCCCGAAGACGCTATTCTGGTCAGTGATATTGGCGTGCATCACAACTGGCTGCTGCAATTCTGCAATCCGACTCGTCCCGACTCATTGATTGGATCGATGGGGTTTGGCCCGATGGGATTTGGTGTTGCCGGGGTGATGGGCGCCAAGCTGGCAGCCCCCGACCGGCCATGCGTGTCGGTATGTGGTGACGGGGCCTTTTTCATGCATGCCAATGCGCTTGGCACCGCGGTCGAATATAACCTTCCGGTCGTGTGGGTGGTGTGGAACAATTATGCCTATGGATCCATCCGCGGCTTGCAACGTGGCTATCTTGACAGCCGTGAGCTAGCCACCGATTTCCACCATCCGGAAACCGGACAACCCTACAACCCCGACTTTGCCGCAATGGCGCGGTCTGCCGGCGTTGAAGGGGTTAGCGTCGACAAACCAGCCGATCTTGGTGCGGCAATCGACATGGCGATCAAAGCCAACCGACCCTATCTTATCGATGCCAATATTGGCGGTGATTTGAACCCGCCGGGGGCCGGCGTTTGGGAAATCCCGGGGCTTGGCGTTAACAAGCCAGCGATTGGAACGCGCTATATCCCCGAATAATCAGCGCTTTGACAGCCATTCGGTTGGGACCGGCACTTGCCCCTGAAACAGGCGGCGCTGGGTCCGGCTGGTGGCTGCCGAATCAGCGTGATAGCTGTTACCACGGCGGCTGACCATCGCGTGTGATTCAACAACGCCCGACGCCGTGCCAATCCGGAGCGGTGCGTGGTTAGTGCTGATTGCATGAACCACTGTGCCGGGCACCGCGGCCGCGGCCGCGGCACACATTGACGAGCTTAGCGGAATGGCCCGATGGAAATTTTCCATCGACACCATCTTGATGATCACATCCATATCGGCAGCCGGTATCATCTTCCCGTCCAGCGTGGGCAAAGCGGCCGGCGGTGCGACCACACCGATTTTCGGATTGGACTGTAGCGCCGCATCGGCGTTTGGTGCCATGCCCATAACCACCGCAGCATGACGGCGGATCGCCTCGATCTTGACCGCAAGATAACGATCCGTATCCAACTGTTGCGGCAAAGCTGTTGCATCAACCCCAAGATCCGCCGCGCGCAAAAACACCACCGGATTGGTTGCATCAACACAAGATACATCAATAGTGCCGACATCAGGCACGATAAGCCGATCACAAGCCTGACCGGTTGGCAAAAGACCGGCTGTGCGCGCCCCGCCAGGATTTATAAATTCAAGATCAACCCGCGCCCCGCTGCCACTGACACCGGGAATGGTAAACGCGCCTGCCTCGACCGCGAGGCCGTCTTCCACCATAAACCGCGCATGATAGATTTTATCTGTATTGGTGTTGTAAACGCGGATCACCGCCAGCCCATCGGCCACCGGCACCACCCCTTCATCAACCGCAAAAGGGCCAACCGACGCCGCCATATTGCCGCAGAACATGCCATAGTCGATAACCCCGTCGCGCACGCCGACCTGCACAAATGTGTAATCAACATCAGCATCATCGCGTGCCGACGGGGCGACAATGACAATCTTTGACAAGGACGAAATACCACCACCCATGCCGTCAAGCTGGCGCCCATAGGGGTCGGGGCTTCCCATCACATGCCGGAACAGCGGGTCCCACAATGTCTTGTCGGCAGGCAGATCCCGTTCGTGAAAGATCACTGCGTTGGAACTGCCGCCACGCGCGAAAACCGCGTTAATCACCTGTCGCATGTCGGGCGCACCCTACCCCACATCCTTGGCCCGTTCACGCAAAACGGTTTTCTGGATTTTGCCGGTCTGGGTTTTTGGCAATGCCGTAAACACAAAATGTTTTGGCACTTTATAGCCAGCCAAATGTTGCCGGCAAAAGCTGGTCAAAGCATCGGCCGTCGGTTCTGCGGTATCCGGTTTCAAGGTGATAAAAGCACACGGTGTCTCGCCCCATTTCTCATCGGGCCGGGCCACAACCGCGGCTTCCATAATATCCGGATGCTGATAGAGCGCCTCTTCTACCTCAAGGCTGGAGATATTTTCACCGCCCGAAATGATGATATCTTTTGACCGATCCTTGACCTCGGCATAGCCGTCAGCATGCATCACCGCCAGATCCCCACTATGGAACCAGCCGCCGGCCGACGCGCGGGCGGTGTCATCAGGATTGTCAAGATACCCCTTCATCACGATATTGCCGCGCAGCATAATCTCGCCAATCGTGGTGCCATCTGCCGGCACCGGCTTCATGGTGTCAGGGTCCACCACCTGAAATTCACCGGCAAGCACATGCGGTACGCCCTGACGCGCCATTTTCTGGGCACGGTTTGCCAATGGCAAATCTTCCCACGCTTCCTGCATTTCGCAAATCAATGACGGGCCGTAGGATTCGGTCAGCCCGTAAAGATGGGTCACGTTGAATCCCATCGATTCCATATCATCGATTACCTTGCTTGGCGGTGCCGCCCCGCCGGTTGCCACCTGCACCGGCACCGGCTGTGCCGCTTTTGGCTTTACCGCCGCCGGGGCATGGATCAACATTGACAGCACCACCGGTGCCGCCGCCATATGGGTCACACCTTCAGCCGCGATCAGCCGGAAGATTTCTGCCGGATCAACCGCCCGCAAACAGACATGCGTTGCGCCGATTGCGGTAACCGCCCACGGATGCGTCCAGCCATTGCAATGGAACAGCGGCAAGGTCCACAGATACGTGCTTTTCGTGGTCAGCCCCAGCGCCATCACATTGCCAAGCGCATTAAGCGCCGCCCCACGGTGTGAATAGACAACACCTTTCGGATTACCGGTTGTGCCGGATGTATAGCTAAGCGATATCGCCATCATCTCATCAGCAAGCTCAAACCGCGGCACCTCACCAGCGCCGGCGAGGAATGTGTTATAATCCATAGCGCCAATCACCCGGCCTACATCGACCGCCGGATCGTCAATGCCGATCACACGCATATCCCGACCGCTTAATTCCAGGGCGGCTTCGGCCACATCGGCATATTCGCGATCAACAAACAGCAGCTGGCTGTCACCATGCGCTAGAATGCCGGCAATCGTTTTGGCGTCAAGGCGGGTATTGATCGTGTTCAACACCGCCCCGGTCATCGGCACCGCAAAATGCAACTCCAGCATTTCCGGTATGTTCGGGCAAATCACTGATACCGTCTGGCATGGCGTGATACCTGCCCCGATCAACGCCGCCGCCAAACGTTCACAACGCGCGCCAAATTCGCCATAGCTATAGCGCCGCGCGCCATAGGCAATGGCTGTCTTGTCACGGAAGATATAGGCCGATCGGCGCAAAAAATGCACCGGCGACAGCGGTTGAAAATCGGCCCCCCCCATATCAAGCCGTTCATAGGGCGATGCTGACAAATCTGATGACATGGTTATGATCTCCTTTTTCTGGCGCTAGTCTTGGCCAACGCCCCACCCCCAGAAATCATTGCCAGATTGCTGTAAAAACCGGCTAATGACCATCTGATGCACCTCGGTAGCCCCATCGACAAGAAGCGCTTGCCGCGCATAACGATAAATCC
>JAYOFA010000048.1:0-10029 GCA_038116935.1 Puniceispirillum sp. (SeqCode)
GGCGTGATTTTGATGTGGTGATTATCGGCGCCGGGGCTGCCGGGTTGATGTGTGCATTAGCCGCCGGCCGGCGTGGGCGGCATACGCTTGTTGTCGATCATGCGACGAAACTGGCTGAAAAAATCCGCATATCTGGGGGTGGGCGCTGCAATTTCACAAACCTGCATACCGCACCTGACGCGTTTTTGTCGGCCAATCCGCATTTTTGCAAATCGGCTCTTCAGCAATTCACTCCAGCTGATTTTGTCGACATGGTCCGCGCCCATGCCATTGCGTTTCATGAAAAGAAACTTGGTCAGCTGTTTTGCGACGGGTCAGCGCAGGCCATCATTGATATGTTACAGGCTGAATGCCGCGCCGCTAATGTGGATATCAGGCTGCACACTGCGGTTGATGCTGTCGCCAAAACCGGTGAGGGGTTCTCTATTGCCACCGCGACGGGCGCTATCAGTGCTGAATCGCTGGTGGTGGCAACAGGCGGGCTGTCGATCCCCAAGATCGGGGCCACCGGTTTCGGATATGATATTGCCCGGCAATTCGGTCTTGCTATCGTGCCGCCGCGGCCGGGGTTGGTGCCGCTGACCTTTGATGATGACGTGTTGGCACGCTGCAGGGCACTGACCGGATTATCGGTCGAGGCCAAGGTTGGCTATGGCCGGACGAGCTTTGCCGAGGGCTTGCTGTTTACCCATCGCGGTCTAAGCGGGCCGTCCATCTTACAGATCTCGTCCTATTGGCAGGCTGGCGAGATGATCATGGTTGATCTATTGCCGGGCCTTGATGCTGCCAATCGTCTGCAGGCTGATAAAGCAGCCAAGCCAAAGGCCGATGTTGCGACGTGTTTGTCTGGTTTGCTGCCCAAACGTCTAGCCATAGCGGTTTGTGACATGGCGCATGTGGCAGGCCGGATCGCCGATCGGCCTGACCGACAATTGCGCGATCTTGGGGCGTTGGTCAATCAATGGCAGCTTGTGCCGGCAGGCAGTGAGGGGTATCGCGCCGCCGAGGTGACCGTTGGTGGTGTCGATACCGCGGCGCTATCGTCAAAAACCATGCAGGCGCGCCATGTGCCGGGGCTGTTTTTTATTGGCGAGGTGGTTGATGTCACCGGCCATCTTGGCGGTTACAACTTTCAATGGGCGTGGTCGTCAGGATTTGTCGCCGGCCAGCATGCATAACCTGCTGACAGTTTGATTTGCCGGGTCAGTCAACCGGGTTCCACCCGCCGGTTTCAGCGTCATAGCATAACAATGCGCCTTCCCCGATATCATTCCACAAGCCGTGGATAGACATGGTTTCGGCCTCGATCGCGGCACGGACGAACGGAAAGCTCATCAGGTTTTCCAGCGACACCACTACGCCTTCACGTTCAAGCGCCGCAATCTGTTCAGCGCGGCTGCCCTGATTGCAGACCCGATCATAACCTGGCCGCAAAATATCCATCCAGCGGCCAACAAAGCTGGATGTCTGTTCCAGTTCCGGCGCGGCGCCCGAGCACATATCATGACAGCCGGCAACACCACCGCAATTTGAATGGCCCAGAATGATCACATGCGCCACTTTCAAGGTGGTGACGGCATATTCAACCGCCGCCGAGGTGCCGTGATGGTCACCGTCGGGCTGGTAGGGCGGCACCAGATTGGCGACATTACGATGAATGAAAAATTCGCCCGTGTCAGACCCGAAAATCGCGGTCACATGAACCCGGCTGTCACAGCAGGAAATAACCATGGCACGCGGATGCTGCCCAAGGTCGGCAAGATGTCTGAACCAGGCTTTGTTTTCGGCAAAGCGGGTGGCTTTCCAGCCAAGATAGCGTTGGGTCAGATATTCGGGAAGCGGTGAGGCAGACATCGCTGAAATCCTTTTTGGCGAACCGTTAAGCTGACGACGCCCAAGCGCTGAGCGGTCGCGCGACTATAACCAGTCTGCCGCGCAAAATCCACCATCGTCGGTCAGCGCGCGCTGTAAAATGCCGCATTATTGGTCCATATCACGACCATATCGCGCGCTGAGGCTGGTGATGAGGCTGTCGAGGAACTTGGCGGCCGCGACCGGCAAGACCCGCCCTTTGAGTTGCCCAAGATGCAAAACGCCGGGCGGCACATCCGATAAGTCGACCGGACGCGCAACGATTCCACCAACACCCGCCGGCGTATCAATCATACCGTCCGGCATAGCGATTGGTATTTGAAAAGAAATCAGCTGTTCGCGGGTCAGATAGCTATGCAAAAATGCGCGGCTGTCGGTTTCAATCACGGTTTTTATCGCAATATTGCGGCGGATCAACCCAACATTCAAAAGTTGACGAATGCCATCGGCAGCCGGCGGTAAAATAGCTGAAAATTCGATACAGTCACGCAACCGGATCACCGGTTTTTGGGCGAGGGGGTGCTTGGTCCCCATCAGGCAATAGAGCCGCTGCCGTGCGGTTGCCATGGTTTGAAAATCAGCCGTTTTAATCGGCTCAAAAATCAGCGCCAGATCAACGGTAAGGGTGCGTAACGCATCCTCGGCTTCAGCCCCCCTCTGGGTCACAAGATCAAATGTAACCGCGGCATGGTCTTGGCGATAGGCGGCGACCGCAGATGGCAGAAAATGCTGCATTGATTCGGGACCGCCGGCAATGCTGACATGACCGCGCCGCATGCCGGAAAGATCGGCGATTTGCGATTGCACACGCGCCAGTTCAGCGGTTTGGGTGCGGATATGCTGCACAAATAATTCGCCTGCCGTATTCAAGCGAACACCCGATGCCAACCGCTCAAACAAGGGCTGGCCGATTTCGTCTTCAATTTGCAGGATCCGGCGGTTTAGCGCGGTTGAGGTGATGGCCAGTTTTTCGGCGGCCTTGCGGATCGATTTTTCACGCGCCACCGCATCAATAAAGCGCAAAGACGTCATAAATCGCATGTCAGGTACCCAAATTTGAATTGATTTAGGTTGATATTAGTCATGGTGTGCAAAAATTGCAGCATGATTATGCAAAACTAGCAGAATTTTTTCCTGCGCCAGCCTGTTAAGACAAAACCAAGCCTAAAGCACACCGTGTTTAGGGGGCGCCGGATCGGCGTTATCGCGCACGGCATGCTGGTTCAAGGTGATAAGGCCAACGGCACAGCTGCCGCGCGCAGCCGCTAAGGTCGAAACAGGAAAGGGTTAACGATGAAATATATTGTGGCAATCATCCAGCCGGGGAAATTGGATGCCGTGCATCAGGCGTTGCTTGATATCGGGGTGACCGGCCTGACCGTGACCGAAGTTCAGGGATATGGACGGCAAAAGGGAAAAAGCGAGATTTATCGCGGGGCTGAATATGTCGTGCATTTCTTGCCAAAGGTGAAAATCGAAGTGGCGGTGCCGACAAAACTGGCGGCCAAGCTGGTCGAGACCATTAAAACGGCCAGCGGCAGCGGCAAAATTGGCGACGGCAAAATTTTCACATTCGATCTTGCTGACGCGATGCGTATTCGTACCGGCGAAACCGGTCAGGCCGCCCTGTAGCGCGCCTTCATTTCTTCCAAGTTTGGAGTTTTCAATGGTAAAGACTGTTTTAAAATATGTGATGATTGCCGGTGCATCAGCGCTTGTCGCTGGGCCGGCTTATGCCGCAGAAATGCCTGCGCATGGGGTGTTTATCCTCAATTCGTTGTTGTTTTTGGTTGGCGGGTTTCTGGTCATGTTCATGGCATGCGGCTTTTGCATGCTTGAGGCAGGCCTGGTGCGGGCCAAAAACACCACCATGCAACTGACCAAAAATGTGGCGCTGTTTTCACTGGCTGCGGTTGGCTATTATCTGATTGGCTACAATTTAATGTATCCGCTGGATAATTGGTCGGTCAATGGCGTGTTTTCGGGTGCGTTCCCGGCGGTTGCCGTTCTCGAGGCAGTTGGCGTTGCACCGGACAAGGTTGACGATATTACCTATGCGGCGACTGGGTCAGACTTCTTCTTCCAGTTGATGTTCTGTGCGGCAACAGCGTCAATTGTTTCGGGTGTGCTTGCCGAACGGATCAAGCTGTGGCCGTTCCTTGCGTTTACCTTCATCCTGACCGCGGTGATTTACCCCCTTCAGGCCAGCTGGAAATGGGGTGGAGGCTTTCTTGACGGCATGGGCTTTCTGGATTTTGCTGGGTCCACGGTGGTGCATTCGGTCGGTGGCTGGGCCGCGTTGGCAGGTGTGCTGATCCTTGGGCCGCGTATCGGTAAATACAAGGATGGCCGTGTGGTGCCGATGCCGGGCGCTAACCTGCCGTTGGCAACATTGGGTACATTTATCCTGTGGCTGGGCTGGTTCGGTTTTAACGGCGGTTCGCAATTGGCGATGGGTACAATTGGTGACGTTGCCGATATATCGCGGATCTTCGCCAACACAAATGCGGCCGCTGCCGGTGGTGCGCTGGTTGCGCTGGCCTTGACCCAGCTGGTCTATGGCAAGGTCGACCTGACCATGGTCTTGAATGGTGCGTTGGCTGGTCTCGTATCGATTACGGCCGAGCCGCTGACGCCAACACTTGGCGCGGCCACATTGATCGGCGGTGTCGGCGGTGTGATCGTCGTGTTTGCAGTGCCGCTTCTCGATAAAATTCGTATCGATGATGTGGTTGGCGCGATCCCGGTTCACTTGTTGGCCGGTATCTGGGGCACACTGGCGGTGCCGTTGACCAATACCGAGGCGTCGTTTGGGACACAAATGATCGGCATTATTGTGGTGGGCGCCTTTACCATGATCGTGTCGGCTGTGGTGTGGATGATGATTCACAAGCTGGTTGGCATTCGGGTCAGTGAAGATGATGAAATCGCCGGTCTGGACAGTGCCGAATTAGGGATGGAGTCTTATCCGGAGTTCTCGCGCTAGACGGGGCGAGGCGACAGCTGCCTGACAGCTTAACCCTGACAGCTTAACCCTGCCAGTCCCGGCTTGTTTCGGGGCTGGCGCCTTTTTTGGTCAGGCTAACTATTTTTTAACATATTGTTTTTATTATTTTTCCTTGCCTTTACAGGCTGTGTTTTTTGGCTTTATTCTGGGTACCGCATAGCCGCCTTATGGTCGCTGTGCCGAACAACGCAGCGCGAACCTGGGCCGGAGTGATAATGCCGCACGCAAACCAGCCGAAAACAACAACACAAACGCCGTTATTCGAGGCGGTTAATGTTGATAAGCGGTTTGGTGAATTTGTTGCCAATGACGATGTGTCATTCCGTATCAATCCGGGCGAAATTCACGCGTTGTTGGGTGAAAATGGCGCCGGCAAATCCACCTTTGTGAAAATGGTCTATGGGCTGTTACAGCCCGACCGGGGCCAGTTTTTTTGGAATGGCGCACCGGTGGTTTTGCGGGCGCCGCACCAGGCGCGTGACCTTGGCATCGGGATGGTGTTTCAGCATTTTTCCCTGTTTGATGCGCTGACGGTGGCGGAAAATATCCAATTGGCGATGCCGCCAGGTGAGGCGATCGCCAGTCTTGCAGTGCGTATCCGCGATATATCGCGAGCCTATGGAATTCCGGTTGACCCGGATGCGCGGGTGCATAATTTGTCGGTCGGTGAACAACAGCGTGTCGAAATCATCCGCTGTTTGTTGCAAGATCCGAAATTACTGATCATGGACGAGCCGACCTCGGTGCTGACGCCGCAGGAAACCGATCAGCTGTTTCAGGTGTTACGGCAATTTGCCGATAATGGGATGGCGGTGTTGTTCATTTCGCACAAGCTGGATGAAATCCGGGCACTGACCAGCCGGGCAACGGTGTTGCGCCATGGCAAGGTTGTTGGTTCGGTCAGCACCAAGGGCAAAACAAGCCGGCAACTGGCCGAAATGATGATCGGCACCAAGGTCAAGGATGTGGCCCGGCAAAAGGCGCCGGCGCGTCCCAAGGCGTTGTTTGTTCTGGACGGGTTGAACCGGCCGCGGGACACTGCCTTTTCGGTTGCGCTCAAAGATATTTCCGTTACCGCGAATGCTGGTGAAATACTCGGTATTGCCGGTATCGCCGGTAATGGCCAAGACGAATTGATGGCGGCATTGATCGGGGAATGGCGTGGTGACAAGGCGGGGGTCATGCGGCTTGACGGCGTTGATATCAGCCGGACAGGCCCTTCGGGGCGCCGCATGGCCGGGATCGGTTTTGTCCCGGAAGAACGCAATGGCCATGCCGCGGTGCCGTCGATGTCGTTGGCCGACAATGCGTTGCTGACCAACCATGCGTTGAATGACACGGTGCGGGGCGGGCTTGTTGATCTTGGCAAAATACGTGACGAGGCGGCCGCCATTGCGCGCGCGTTCGATGTGCGCCTGCCCGGGCCTAACCCGCTGGCATCAGCGTTATCTGGCGGTAATCTGCAGAAATTCGTCGTGGGCCGCGAAATTATCAAGGCGCCACGGCTGCTCATCGTATCGCAGCCGACCTGGGGGGTCGATGTCGGGGCCGCGGTGGCGATCCGCGAGGCGATGCTTGATCTGGCGCGAAATGGCTCGGCGGTGATCATGATTTCACAGGACCTTGAAGAAATTTTTGCGATATCACACCGCATCGCAGTGCTGCATGATGGCACCTTGTCGGCGGCGATGTCGGCCGCCGGTCTGACCGCAGAAAAGGTGGGGCTGTTAATGGGTGGCAGTGACCAAGCCGCAGGAGCCGTCGCATGATCAGCATGACCCCCCGTAAAGATATTCCGCTGTCATTAACCGTGATCACACCTGCCGTTGCGGTGTTTTTGACCTTATGTATCGGGGCCGGTATTTTTGGCATTCTGGGATACAGCCCGGTCGGCGCACTATATGAATTTTTTGTTGCGCCGGTGTCCCGGCTTGATCAGGTTGGTGATCTGTTCGTCAAAGCCTGCCCGCTGATCATTACCGCGACAGGTCTGGTCTTTTGTTATCGCGCCAATGTGTGGAATATCGGGGCTGAAGGACAATTGATTTTTGGGGCGATCTTTTCTGGATGGGTCGCCCTCAGCTTTCCTGACCTGCCGGTAGGGGTGATGATGCCGGCGATGATTCTGGCCAGCATTTTCGGTGGTATCTTATGGGCGATGGTGCCTGCCTTGTTGAAGGTCCGGTTTAACACCAATGAAATTTTGGTGTCATTGATGCTGACCTATGTTGCCGCCCTGTTTATCGATTGGCTGGTCCGCGGCCCATGGCGTGATCCGATGTCATTCGGCTTTCCTTTGACCAAGATGTATAGCGATGCGGCGTTGATCCATCGGGTTGATCTTTTCGGTGTGGGTATGTTTGGCCAGTTACATTGGGGGGTTGTTGGCGCACTGTTGCTGGCGGTGTTTGGTGGGTTCTTGTTGTCGCGTACCATTTTGGGGTTTCAGGTCAAGGTCATGGGCGATGCCCCGCGGGCTGGCCGGTTTGCCGGGTTTGACCCAAAATTTGTTACCGTCGGGGTGATGGCGATTGCCGGTGGTGCCGCAGGTCTGGCCGGGATGGTCGAGGTGTCGGCAAGCATGGGCCAGCTGCAGCCAAATGTGTCTTTTGGCTATGGCTTTACCGCGATTATCGTCGCGTTTTTGGCGCGGCTTAACCCGATCGGGGTGATTGTAGCCGGGCTTGTTGTGGCGCTGGCCGAACTTGGGGGCGATAACGCCCAGATCGTGCTTGGCATGCCCAAGGTGGTGACCGGCGTCTTCAAAGGGGTGTTGCTGTTTATGCTGCTCGCCGGCGAGACCTTTAACCGCTATCATATCAGCTGGCGATCGGCCGGGTCGTCAACACGGGGATAGGTCTATGGAAGCGTTGATTCTGACCGTATTACTGACATCGGTGCCGCTGATTTTTGCGGCGACTGGTGAACTTGTCGCCGAACGTAGCGGCGTGCTTAATCTTGGGGTCGAAGGGATGATGTTGATGGGGGCTGTCGCCGCTTTTGCCGCGACATCCTTGTCGGGGAACCCGTATCTTGGCGTGTTGGCCGGCGCCGCCGCTGGCACCCTGACAGCGCTGGTGTTTGCGGTGTTCGCCTTGGGGTTGGCCACTAATCAGGTAGCAACCGGCCTGGCGCTGACGATTTTTGGCACCGGCTTGTCTGGCCTTGTCGGTGAGCCATTTGTCGGGGGTACAATCGACGGGCTTCATGAACTGCCGGTGCCGCTATTGGCTGATTTGCCGGTGCTGGGGCCCTTGTTATTTCAACATGATTTTCTGGCTTATTTGTCGGTGGTTATGCTGGTTTTGGTGGCGTTGTTTTTGCAGCGTTCGCGTGCCGGGTTGATTTTGCGCGCCGTTGGCAACAACCACGATTCGGCGAATGCACTTGGTTATCCTGTGCGTGCGGTGCGCCTGGGTGCGGTCTTGTTTGGTGGCATGATGGCCGGGCTTGGGGGCGCGTATTTACCGCTTATGTTAACCCCGCATTGGTCGGAAGGCATGACCGCTGGGCGTGGCTGGATTGCGCTGGCACTTGTGGTCTTTGCATCATGGGTTCCTTCGCGTATTCTTATCGGGGCTCTATTGTTTGGGGGGATCACCATTATGCAGCTTGCCGGACAGGCGCGCGGTTGGGCGGTGCCTGCACAAATGTTGTCAATGTTGCCGTATCTGGCCACCATTGTAGTTTTGGTGGCTATCGCGCGGAACCGGGAATTTGCGCTGGCGAATTCGCCAGCCTGTCTTGGCCGCATTTTCGTCGGAAGCCGGTAAAAGATTGGCCGGTTTTTAACAGTTTGCGTATTGTGACTTAGGACATTTCATCATTCGTTTTGAGGAGAAAAACATGAAATCAAGATCGTTCTTTTCGCTGGGTGCGGTATTGACCGCGGCCAGTGTGGCCATGTTCAGTATGGCTGACATGGTTGGGAGCCGTGCGGCTGAAGCGGCCGGCAAAGTCAAGGTCGGCTTTGTCTATCTAACAACGCCAGGTGACCATGGCTGGACCTATGCCCATGAGATTGGGCGTCAGCAGGTCGAAAAACATTTTGGCGACAAGGTCGAGACAACTTATGTCGAGAACGTACCGGAAGGTCCGGATTCGGCACGGGTGATCCGCGAGTTGGCCAAAAAGGGTAATGATATCATCTTTACAACGTCATTCGGCTATATGGACCACACCTTGAAAGTGGCCAAGGAATTTCCGAACATTAAATTTGAACATATCACCGGCTATAAGCGGTCGCCAAATATGGCGACCGGCAATATCCGGTTTTATGAAGGCCGTTATGTGCAGGGCGTTGTCGCCGGCATGATGACCAAAAGCAACAAGATCGGCTATATCGCGTCGTTCCCGATCCCGGAAGTGATCCAGGGTATCAACGCCTTTGGTCTTGGCCTGCGTTCGGTCAATCCAAAGGCTGAGGTGTCAGTGATTTGGGTGAATTCATGGTATGATCCGGTAAAAGAAGCGGATGCCGCCAAGGTTCATATTGCCGAAGGCGCCGACATTCTGGCCCAGCATACGGATAGCCCAGCCATGTTGCAGACTGCCGAAAAGGCTGGCGTTCACGGTTTTGGCCAGTCAAGCGACATGAAAGCCTTTGCGCCAAAGGCCCAGCTGTTTAGTTCGGTCAATAATTGGGGGCCGTATTACATCGAGAAAATCCAGCAGCTGATGGATGGTAAATGGAATACGGGCGAAGGCCCCGACCATTGGGCGGGTAATGTCTGGGCTGGTATGGCGCAGGATTATCTGGTGCTGTCTCGGTTTGAAAATATGCCAGCCGATGTGGCCGCGGCAGCCGCCAAAGCGGCGGCTGATATCAAGTCGGGCCAGAACAAAATCTTTACAGGTCCGATCAAAGACAACACCGGTAAAGAACGTGTGCCTGCTGGCAAGACATTGAATGACGGCGAATTGTTCACCACGCTGGATTATTATGTCGATGGAGTCAAAGGCAAGATCCCAGGCTGATCTGGCCTTATCAAGATCTGGAAAGAGCGCCGTTTGGCGCTCTTTTTTAGCTGGATTCTGACCGGTGCCGTTGGCGTTTCGGGTCATGTGAAAAAGCGCTGTATTTTTTGGCGCTTTGACCGCACTATGCGGCAATGAGTAATCTGATCGATAAACCCACCATTTTTGTAACG
>JAYOFA010000049.1:0-9841 GCA_038116935.1 Puniceispirillum sp. (SeqCode)
ATCAGCGCGTTTTCGGCACGCCTGACCGAACGCGCCTTGGCGATGGGCGGCACCTCTACCGGCGAACATGGGATCGGCCAGGGCAAACGCCACTATCTTCGTGATGAAATGGGTGATGCGGTCGATATGATGCAAGCGATCAAAACCACCTTTGATCCGCACGGCATTTTGAACCCGGGCAAGCTCTTTGATCATTAGCATTTGATAAGTAGCATTAGCGTCAATTCACCAATCGTAAAAAGTCGGTGCCGGCATTTCGCCGGCACCGTCCCCCCCCCAACCAAGCGGCTGTGCAATCACTGCCTATTGGCCAGCCTCAACTGATATCCGGCAGTGTGGTAAAGTCGAGTTCTGACACGCCGGTGACCGTGCCGTCCTCAAAATCATCGGCTGCCCAGTTGGTGATGCTTTGCCCGTGGATAATCGCCAAGGCATGCCCATTCATATGCAAGATGGTATCTTTGGTGCCATCGCCATTCCAATCGGCATTGCTGTCAAAATGGATCACCCCATTGAAGGCTGGCGCACCGCCGGTGGCGACCAGCTTGATTTTATCGCCGCCCGCCTTGTCAAACCGGTGGATAATATCTGCATTACCAACCCCGATTTCGGTGATAATGTCGATTTCAAATTTATCAACGCTACCGGTGGCACCAACCAAAATATTGGCTTGCGGCGCACTGCCCGCGGTGGTGCTAAATTCGGCGGCCGTCAAGCCTGCAATCTGCTGCCCCCCGAAAGTCATGACCGCCACCAAAGGTGCAGTCGTGGCCGGTGTGACAACATAATCATCAAGGATTACACAGGCCCCGCCGTTGGACGCCATAATTATCGTATCAAGCTGCCCATCACCATCCAGATCACGCGATTGATCAAATCGCACCAAGGGGATGAGGTTGTCATCCGCGGGCATTGTGCTGTCGCCATCACTTCTTAAGTACCCAACGATCTGGTCAGTCGATTCAAAGCCAAAGATCACATCAGCGTCATCAACCGCCTGCCCGCCAAACTTGTATAGTGTTTCGAAACGATCAGCGGCGCCTTCGTTGCCTTTCAGCCATTGCCGATCATCGGCACGCCCGTTCAGCAGCACGCCTGCGGGTTCATGCACCGACCAATCAATTGGGACAGGACCCGGGATAACTGGCAGTGATGGCTGTGATGGCTGCGGCTGTGGTGGCTCAAAGGCCTCCAGACTACCCAAAACCACACTATATTCAACCGATTCATTTTCATTTTGGTCTGCACTGCTGCCCGCATCCCTGACCTTGAATCGAATGCTCACCGCTGATACGGCGTCATTGTTGGCACGGCTCACCCACAGCGGCAAGACATGGCCCACATTTAACGAACCCGTATCGGTGATGGATAATGATACCGTCTGATCGGGTTGATCATGGTCAGCGTCAACAATGATGGTGGTCATTTGGTCATCGGATGAAAAGCGATCTATTGGCATGATATCAGCACTCCGTCCTGCATTTGGTCGCGGATAAGGGGCCCGCGATTGCATGCGCGATTACATGGGGTTCAAGAGAGGGTTCAAGAGAGGGCTCAACTGGGGATAAAGCCGGCATTGCTGCCGGCGGGGTGCTGCCGATTAAAGCCCTGATCAGGCGCGGATAGCCGGCTTCAAAACCGATTCTGTGATCGGCGTGATCACCGGTGTTTTTTGCTGTAATATGCCGCATTGTCTTGCTCCTGATCGGGGCCACATCGACAAATGAGGTGATCCCTTAGGAACAAGGCTATGGCAAAAGGGTTTAACAAGTCGTTAAGACGGCAAATTTTTTTTCGGAATGGGTGTTTTTCTTGATGATCTTGTGGTCAATTGGTGTAAATCGCCGGCAAGACTGGTCAGGATTAACCGGTTTTATGCACCAGATCACGCAACGCGGCGCGCAACGCCGGCGCATCTTTGACCGGCGTGCCGGTAAAGATCAAAAACGCGTCAACGCCCTGATGAAAAAACAGCTCAAACCCTGATATCACCGCAACCCCACGCGACTCGGCCAGTTGTTTGAACGGCGTTTCAACCGGTTGATACACCGCATCAAACGCCCAATCGAACCGCTGCGGGATCACTGTTTCGGGCAATGGCAATCCCCCATAACCAACCATGCCGGCCGGGGTGCAATTGACAACGGCGTCAACCGGCAAGGGGGCGCTGACTGTGACCGATTCGGCCAAATTTGGAACGAATTGGTTAATTGCGGCGCTTAGATTTTCCGCCGCCTGCTGATTTTTATCGCATATGAAAAGCCGGTCAGCGCCAAGTTCTGACAGGGCAAAGCCAATCGACCGGCCAACGCCGCCCGCCCCAACCAGCAGAACCCGGCCCGCTGGCAGATCGCCGCGCGCTGCCCGATAGCTTTTTAGAAAACCGGTAAAATCGGTATTCGCCCCGGTCAGCCCAGCCGCGTCAAAACACACCGTATTGACTGCTCCCAACTGGCGCACAGCCGGGTCGGCAACCACAACATGGCGAAAGGCTGTTTCCTTATAGGGCAAGGTTACATTGACGCCGCGCATCCCAGAATCGCGGGCAAAGGCCAAGGCGGCCGCAAAATCCATTCCTTGATCCGGCGGAATAATCAAATCATAGCGCAGGTCCATGCCCCATTGCGCCGCCGCCATCCGATGCAGCGTTGGCGCACTCGATGAACGAATATTATCGCCAATCAATCCCAATTTTATCAGGGTCATCCGCCACCAACCTTACCACGCATTTGCATCAATGCCCCAACGCTCGCGGCAGCCACAACACAACATCGGGAAACAGAATCATCGTCAATAGCGCAACCAGCAAAACCCCTAAAAACGCCCATATCTCGCCAATGATTTCATTCAATGAAATCCGCGTCACCGCGCTGATAACAAATAATAAAATACCATAGGGCGGGGTGATCAGCCCAATCATCGCATTCACCACAATCACCACACCAAAATGCACCAGGTCGATTCCCAACTGTTCGCAGGTCGGAATAAACAGCGGGACAATCACCAAGATAATCACCGTTGCATCAAGCACACAGCCAAGCAGCAAAACCAGCAAATTGACCATCAGCATAAACGCCAACGGGCTGATATCGGCGCCGGCAAGCAGAGTCGATATCATTTGCGGTATGTTTTCCTGGATCACCACATAGGTCAGAATCATCGAGGCGCCGATCACCAACCCGACCGATGCGGCGGATCGCGCCGCCTCGACAAACACCTCGACAAGCGACTTGATCCGCAGTGACCGATACAGCCCTGCCGCCACAATAAGCGCATAAAGCGCGGCAATCGCCGCCGCCTCGGTTGGGGTGGTGACGCCTGAATAAATACCGGTCAGCAAAATCACCGGCATCAGCAACGCCGGTGTGGCGCGCACCGTGATCCCGGGGATTTGCGCCAGCGGCACCGGCGCTTCATTACCGAAATGGCGGCGATGCGATATCCACGCATTCATCCCCATCAGTACCGCGCCCATGAACAGGCCGGGGACGATCCCGGCCAGAAACAGACTGCCAATCGAGGCGTTTGATACCAGCGCATAAAGGACCATCGGGATCGATGGCGGAATAATCGGCCCGATGGTTGCGGTGGCGGCGGTGATCGCCGCCGCATAGCCGCGGCTGTAGCCGCCGCTTTTCATCATCATATCGATAATAATCCGGCCAATGCCGGCCGCATCGGCCACCGCCGATCCGGACATGCCCGAAAAAATCAGACTTGTCACAACATTCACATGCCCCAAGCCACCACGAAATCGCCCGACCAACGCAACGCAAAACCGAAGCAGCCGGTCGGAAATGGTGCCGGCATTCATAATATTGGCCGACACGATGAAAAGCGGCACTGCCAGCAGCAAAAACCCGTCAAAAAGCCGCTGGATCATGGTCTCGCCAGCGATCGCCAAATCCTGACCAGCCACCCCTAAATAGACAAGCACCCCAACCAGAATTGCCAGCGCCACCGGCATGCCAATCGCCGCGCTGCCAAACAGGGCCAAAATGCCGATGGTCAATTCAAGGCTCATAAGGTGGCACCTTTGACCCCGGCATTTTTATCAGCATCAGCATCAGCATCGGTATCACCATCGGCATCGCCATCGGCGTGCCCCCGCCCAAGCTGATACAGCCGGAAACTATAGCGCAGGATGATCGCCACCATGAATAACACCAGCGGCGCAAACAGCCATTTGATCGGAATGCGGTCACCGCTGATCGGCAGGCTGAGGGTTTGAATCTTTTTCAGCTCCATCAACCGGCTGCCAAAAATGGCATCATAGGTTGGCCCCAGCGCATAGCCCATCATTCCAATCAACAACAGCGCCGTCACCGCCGCGAAAAACCGTTGCCAGCGCGGCGACACCGCGTTGAAAAACACATCGAATGTCACATGGTCACGCTGCCGCACCACGAACGAGCCACCAATAAAAATCAACCAGACCCACAGCAGCGATATCAAATTGACTGTCCAGCCAATCGGCACCAATGACAGCATCCATGACTGGACCAGCTCAAACGGGGCCAACCACGCAATTTTTGGCGCATAGCGGGTGAAAATTTGTAAAAGAAATGTCACAAAAATCGCCGCCAGCATGGTGGCGGCGATCACTTCGGCGATGCGGGTGGCCTTGGCCAAAATCCGGGTCAAAATCCGTGTCAAAATCCGGCCCCCCGCACCGACAAAAGTCGGTTTTAGTTACCCAGCGCGTTGATCTTGTCAAGCACACCGGCAGGCCAGCTTTTGGCAACATCACTGCCGGCATATTGCGCCTGCACATGCTCGCGGAAAGCTTTCAGGTCGGGTGTGTAGATTTCAACGCCCTGACTTCTGATAAATTCGGCAAGGTTGTTTTCCTTGTCCAGCTGCTTCAAACGACCATAGGCCGCCGCCGCATCAGCCGCCCGCTGAACGGCTATTTTCTGGTCAGCACTCAGCCCATCCCATGTCTTTTTTGAAAACGCAATATAGTTCAAATCGACAAGGTGCGAGGTCAATGAAATCTGCTTGGTGACTTCATAGAATTTCTTGTCAACAACGGTTGGCAGCGGGTTGTCCTGGCCATCAACCGCCCCGGTCGACAGCGCGGTATATACCTCGTTAAACGACAAGGGGGTTGGCGATGCGCCAAGTGCCTTGCCAAGGAACTGCCATGCATCGGTGCCTGGCATACGCAAGTTCACACCAGCCAGATCAGACGGCTTCATGATATTTTTTTCGCTGCGTGGAAAGCGCAAATTAACATGGCGGCGCCCAAGATACATCACTGACAAAAGCTTGACGCCAAGCTCGTCTTCAACCTTTTTCTTGAACGGGTCCATCAATGGATTGTTGAACACGCGAACCTGATGCGCGGCGTCCTGATGCACATAGCCGGTTGCAAAGATCGAAAATTCAGGGAAGAACTGTGCCAGCTCTTGGGCCGACGCAATTGACATTGTCACATTGCCACGGCTGATCGCTTCCAATTCAGTGCCTTGGGCAAATAACGACCCGTTATAGCCTGCCTTATAATCGGCAAAACCGGCCACCATCGGCGCAAACACTTCGCGCATCGCTACCGAACGCATATCGGTTTCCGACGCCGATGTCGCCATGGTAAACGTCATATCAGCAGCCTGGCTGCTGGTCGCGATACCACCAAGCAATCCGGCAGCCACCATTGCCGCCATCGCCGTCCGGCGTTTAATTTTAGTCATCATCGTTATTCCTCCTTAAAGTGATGATATCACGCCCTTTACGGCGCCGTTTTATTCCACGCCGACTCATCGACAAAACTGTCGCCTGAGTCAATGTTGAAATTCATATTTTCTGCATTACCGGCCCCACCAGCGGCAAGCAGGTCAGTCGGCCGTACCGGACGCCCGGTTGCGGCAGCCTCCCGTATCGCGGCCACCACCGCCAGCGTCTTCATACCTTCACGCGCCGACACTAACGGCGATATCTCGCCCCTGATCACCGCACAAAAATGGGTCATCTGATTGACCAACGGGTCGGACAGTTCGGTTGATAGCTTGGTTGATGACAGTGGCGCCCACCAGTCTGGTCGCCCGTCATGCCGCCACATTGTCAGGTCGGGAATCGACAGGGCACCGCAGCTGCCAGCAATCTGATAGGCGCTTTGGCCGGTCACCGGGTAGACCGGGTTTTCGGCCGCAGTAAATTCCCAACTCCACGGCGACACGGCGCTGTCCGACACGCTGATCGTGCCAATGGCCCCATTGTCAAAATGGAAGATCGCCGCCGCCACATCCTCGATCGCATAACCGCGGGCCGATGGTGACAGCTTGGCCTGCACCGCGGCAATCTCGCCGCATAAATAACGCAGCAAATCAATATCATGGATAAGATTAACCGACAGCGGACCGGCCCCCTTTTCCCGCCGCCACGGCGCATTGTCGAAATAATCGTCAGGTTTGTAGAACCAGCATTTTGCGTCAACCGTGCGAATCTCTCCAATCTCACGGCTATCAAGCGCCGCTTTCGCCCGCTGAATAAGCGGGTTAAACCGGCGGTGATGACCAACCATCACCGGCACATGACAGGCGTCTGATGTTTGCACTAGCATTTGCGCGGCCTGAAGATCATCCGCAATCGGTTTTTCGATCAAGACAGGTATGCCTGCCTCGATGCAAGCCGCCCCCTGTGCCGGATGTAAATTGGTTGGAGTCGATAAAATGATGCCATCGGGCCGAACCGATTCAAGCATCATTGTTAAATCGCGAAATCCCCTGAGGCCAACAGACTCGGCCGTCGCCAGCACACCGTCATCAACATC
Source organism: Puniceispirillum sp. (SeqCode) (assembly GCA_038116935.1). Classification (GTDB taxonomy): domain Bacteria; phylum Pseudomonadota; class Alphaproteobacteria; order Puniceispirillales; family Puniceispirillaceae; genus UBA3439. Next base: position 6,773 of record JAYOFA010000049.1, read on the forward strand.
CACAATCGCACAAATTTCAGCGCTGTCTACCTGCCTAATCGCCGCCGCATGACGTCGCCCAATAAGCCCGATGCCAACAATCACAAGGCGTAACGGCGCAGTGCCGCCCATGCCAACCACCTGAGGCGACAGCAAATCGGCCAAGCCCGTGACACAGTCCTTCATTATCACCCCGCACCCACGGCAAACTGCTGGAAACGCCCGAACAGCCACCCTGACAAAACCTAACGAGACACCATAACGGGTCCAGCCTGCCTGTCAAACCTGCCTGTCAAACCTGCCTATCAAACCTACATGTCAAACCTGCCTGTCAAACCTACATGTCACGCATAAATCTGTGGACCTCGGCGCGCGTCGGGATCGATGCTGCGGCCCCCGATCGGGTGACCGACAGCGCGCTTGCGCCGATTGCAAATTTCACCGCATCGTTAAAAGCCATTTTGTCGGCAATGCCCGCGGCAAGCGCCCCATTGAAACAATCACCAGCAGCCGTTGTATCGACCGCATCGACCGCCAAGGCCGGCAGAAAATACGGCGCTTCGCTACCGTCACAACAAACGACACCGCGCGCCCCAAGGGTGATAACAACCTGCCGCGGCCCCCGCTGGCACAAGGCCGCTGCCGCCCGCATCGCATCATCCAAGGTGGTCACCGGCCCAACGCCAAGCGCTACCGCCTCGGCTTCATTGGGCGTTATCACATCGGCCAAAGCCAACAGCCCATCAAGCGGCGCCGACGGCACTGGCGCCGGATCGACGATGGTGACAGCCCCGGCCGCTTTAGCGCGCTTCACCGCTGATAGTGTTGCCGCAAGCGGTGTTTCCAGCTGAAACAACGCGACCGCGGCCTGGTTAAAAACAGACGCGTCAGGCCCGCTGGCAGGCCACGCCAGATTGGCCCCGCCACAAACGGTAATCGCATTGTCGGCCACCGCATCAACATGGATCAGGGCAACGCCCGTTGGCTTAGCCTGATCACGGCACAGATCATCTGTCGACAGACCCAACTTTTCTATTTCGGCACAAAATAAATCGCCAAACGGGTCTTGCCCGACGGCCGCTGCAAAGCGAACAGCACCGCCATAAAGCGCCCGTGCGGCAACCGCCTGATTAGCCCCCTTGCCGCCAAGATTGAACTGGTGATCCGCCGCATGAATGGTTTGGCCGCGCGCCGGCAACTGATCGACCCGCACCGCAATATCGATATTTGCCGAGCCAAAAACGGTTATCGTCATGACGCACCCGGTAAAGCAGCTAGTTTGGCCCGATAATGGGCGGTTCCTTCGCTGATTTTATCAAGCACCGCCTCCAGCGCCCAGAACCGCTGGCTGATATCGTCCGGCACCACCCGGCTGGTGGCGCTTTTGAAGGTGCCAAGCCGCTGATGATATAATTTTGCCAATTTTGGATAGCCCATATATTCGGTCGACGCCGCCAACACGAGAAACACTGCGAGTTCATGGGCAAGATCCGGATATGTAGGCCCGTGGTCCTGAAGCCATCGATATAAATCGGGGTGAAAATTAGTGAAAACACCGCAAAAACCGGCGGCACCAGCGGTCAGTGCGGCATGGGCGATCGCCGCATTGGCGTTGTTGATGGCAAGGCCCGACCCTGCCGCCAACGCCAGACGTCGTTGCACGATATCAAGGTCGCAAGACACATCCTTCAAGATAACAAAGCGCGGGTTATCCGCAAGATAAGTGATCTCATCATCGCTTAACAGCCGCCGATAGGGGGCTGGACATTCATACATGCCAAGCAGCAGGTCAGCGGGCAACGCGGTGATGACATGTTCCAAGCCTTGCCGAAACACATCAAAACCCTGCTGGTCGGGATCAAGGAGGTTGCTGACCAACACCAGCGCATCGCACCCCGTTTTCGCCATTGCCGCAAGCTCGTCCTTTTGGTCATTTACCGGGCCAGAAATGTGACCTGACGCAATCACCGGAACCCGGCCAGCCACAGCCTTGACCACAAAGCTGGTAGCGGCGCATCGCTCTGCCAGTGTCAAATATTGCATTTCCGAGGACTGACATACCGCAAACAGCGCTTGGGCGCCGTGATCAAGATACCAAAAGACAAGCCTTTCAAGCCCACCCCAATCAATCTGGCCCGCCTCATCAAACGGGGTCAGCATAACCGGGACAATGCCGCCAATTTTTTGTTTCACGCTATCATCTACCCAAAATTACCACGCCTGACATCGGTAGTGGCCTTGGTATCCTGTTACCGCAAACGGATCCGATGCCGCACCTGCACGCGCACTATAGCGCACACTACAGCCAACACTAAAGCGAGAAGGGGTATCTTGTCGCGACAAAATGCAACAACGATGATCCCCGCACCTTTCCAACATGATGGTCAATGGACGATGATAATGTGCTGTTGCCAAAATGTCGGAAAAGCGTTTTTGATAATCGACACCACACAACAAAGCAGTTAGATAGGGGGAGATCGGATATGGGGCGACTGACAGGCAAGATTGCGATTGTAACCGGCGCCGGGTGCATTGGGCCAGGCTGGGGTAATGGCCGTGCGATTACCGCCCGGTTTATCGAGGAAGGCGCATCGGTCCTTGCGGTTGATCATTCACCCGACGCTTTGGTGGAAACAATGGCGCTGGTCAAGGCCAATAAAGATCGGATTGCCTCGCATATTTGCGATGTTACCGACGCTGATCAAATGGGCGGCATGATTGATGCCTGTCAAAAGCATTTTGGCGGCCTGGATATTCTGGTCAATAATGTTGGCGGATCAGCCAAAGGGGGCGCTGTTGACCTCTCTGCCGCCGCATGGCAGGCGCAAATCGACTATAATCTGACCAGCGTGTTTACCGCCTGCAAATTGGCCTTGCCGCTTATGGTTGCCCAGAAATCGGGCGCGATTGTAAATATTGCATCGACCTCGGGCCTGCGTTGGACTGGTTCGGCACAAGTTGGCTATGCCGCGTCCAAGGCCGGGGTCATCCAGCTATCGCGCGTGACCGCTGTTGAATTTGCCAAACATGGTATTCGCGTGAACACCGTGGTTCCTGGCCAGCTTCACACGCCGATGGTCGAGGCGCGGC
>JAYOFA010000050.1:0-9388 GCA_038116935.1 Puniceispirillum sp. (SeqCode)
CATCGACAGTGACAGCCTTGGCCACGGGCTGGCCGCCATCGCCGATGCCACGGTTGCCACCCTGCTGGATCTGGTGCGGCACGACATGGCCCGGCGCCATGGACATATTGATGGTTCGGTTGCGGTGGTCGCACTTGGCCGGCTTGGCAGTGGCACGATGACCGTCACCTCGGATCTCGACCTATTGGTGCTTTTCGATACCGCCGATGGCGCGATGTCTGATGGTGCAAAACCATTGGGGGCGATTACTTATTTTACCCGCCTTGCCCAGACCCTGACAAGCTGGCTGGGCACACCAACGGCTGAAGGGGTATTATATGCGGTTGATCTGCGCCTGCGGCCAGAAGGCGAGGCTGGCGGCATTGCCACTTCGCTGACCCGTTTTAACACCTATTTTGCAAACGATGCGTGGTTATGGGAAAAACTGGCCCTGACCAAAGCGCGGCCGGTGGCGGGCGACAAGGCCTTTGGCACAATCATTACCGCCTCCATCAATCAGATCACCAACAGGCCGCATGACATGCCACCCATCGCAGCGGCGATCACCGATATGCTGAACCGGCTGGATATGGTCCGCAAACCGCAATCCCAGTGGGATTTGCGGGCGCACCAAGGCGGGCTGACCGATCTTGACCTGCTTATTCAAGGATTCCGGTACTGCTATGGAGATTTATTCACCAACACTGGCCAATCACAGGCCGAAATATTGGACCGGCTGAAAGCCGCCGATCGGTTGGATGATGCGGCCTATGACATATTGCGTAGCGCCAGCCACCTGTTTGGCGAGCTTCATCACTGCCTTCGCCTGACCTTTGGCAACGCCGCCAAGGTGCCGGACCCGATGCCGCCGCCCTTGGCCAACTTTATTCTGACGCGGATGGATATCGCCACCATCGACCAGCTTGCCATGCAGCTTGATGCAGCCCGCAATGGGGTCGCGCACCTCATCAAAACAGCTTTATCTCCTGCCGCCCCCCGTCCGGATATTGTTACATCATAATGTTGAAAAAACGACCTTCCAAAAACGGATTTGGGACAGACCCGAAACCCATCGAGCCGTTATCACACGATCAGCGTGGCATAGGGTCGGCAAAATGCAAGTGCGTTGACCAACAGCCAGCCGTTGTAGGGACGCGTTTCAACAGGTGCGAAACCGGGGATTGGTGGTGATGCTACGGGCGGTTTTGTCAAGCTGGACATTGTTTTTTGGCCTATTGCTGATTTCTGCCGGCAACGGGCTTCAGGTCGTGCTGCTTGGCACCGGGGCCAATGATGCCGGCTTTAGCAATATCGCTACAGGTATTGTGATGTCGGGCTATTTTGCCGGCATTTTCGCCGGATCGATCATCGTACCGCCGATTTTGGCAAAGGTCGGGCATGTGCGCGTTTTTGGTGCGATGGCGGCCATTGCGTCATCATCAGTGCTGGTGCATGCGTTGCTGGCTGAACCGGTTTTATGGACAACGATGCGTTTTGCCAGCGGTCTTAGCTTTGCCGGCATGTATATCGTTTGTGAAAGCTGGCTGAACGATCAGGCCACCAATGAAACGCGTGGTCAGCTGCTATCGCTCTATATGATTATTAACATGGCTGGCATGGGTCTTGGCCAAATGATGATTTCACTGGGTGACGGCAACAGCACAACATTATTTTTGATTGCGTCGGTTATGGTATCAATCGCGGTGGTCCCCATTCTGGTGACAGCCGGTACAGCCCCCAATTTTGAAGAACCCGAACGGATCAGTTTTCGGCGGCTGATTCAGGTATCACCCCTTGCCGTTGTCGGCATGGCGCTTGTCGGACTTGTGATCTCGATGATTTTTGGCATGGGATCGTTTTACGGACGGTCAATTGGGCTGAGTAACAGCGAGATTGGCACATTCATGGCATCGATTACCGTCGGCACATTGTTGCTGCAATATCCGGTCGGGCGGCTTTCGGACCGGTTTGACCGGCGCAAAGTGATTTTTGTGGTATCAGTGGTGGCGGGAATCGCGATCGGGATCGGCAGCTTTTTTGGCAAAGCGCAATTTGCCTTCCTGCTGGTTTCGATGGTGGTGTTTGGCGGCCTCAGCTTTTCGCTTTATTCCTTATTTATCGCCCATGCGAATGATTTTCTGCCGCCAAGCCAGATGGTCGCCATGTCATCAGGCCTGCTGATGGTGAATGGCGCCGGCGCGGTGGCCGGTTCGCCACTGGTCGCAACGATCATCGAATTGTTCGGCACCAACAGCTTTATGCCAACAATCGCCAGCGTGCTGTTCGCGACAAGTGGCTTTGTACTCTATCGGATGAGCGCGCGAAGCGCGGTCCCAGCCGAAGCGCAAGGCAGTTTCGTGGCGATCCCGGATTCGTCACTTGGTATGGCGGTTACCCTCAACCCCGAGACGGAATGGGTCACAGATGAGGGCGACAGCAACGCCGATGACCCGTTCAAGGACAACCCCTATGTGAACTGACGACCAATCCGTCTTGGGCCGCGTGCGGCGGAATCGGTTACATCACCATCCTTGCCGACACGCGCGCTATTTCACAACATGTCTACCAGAAGCCACCATTTACCCGAATGGCTAACCTGTCAGAACAGCTATACCGGTTGCCAAAAATAGGGCCGGATAAGACATAAAACTGTTACGTCACAGATTCTATGTATTAATATTTACTAATGAGTCTCTTCACCATCATCGGGCGGCGGCTTGGCGCGGCTGTATGCCTTCTTGTTTTTTGTGCTACCGCAACTGTAGCAGATGACCTGCCATGGTCGCTTGGGGGGCGCATTGTGGTCACTGCGGTCAGCGATGGCGACACCATACGAAGCGGCCAGCTCCGTATTCGGCTTCACGGGATTGATGCCCCTGAACGCCAACAGCACTGCACGACGACTGAAGGGGCGCGCTGGGCATGTGGCACCGCCGCGCGGGACGCGTTAAAGACGCTGGTGGCCAGTGTTGCAGCATTGGACTGCCAAATGACTGATGTTGATCGCTATGGCCGGTTGGTTATGCGCTGCTTTGCAGGCGATGTTGATGTTGGCGCGACGCTGGTGCGGGCTGGCATGGCCTTGGCCTATCGGCGCTATGCCGATGATTATATCACCGATGAAGAGGCCGCGCGCGCCGCGCGTTCGGGTCTATGGGCTGGCCAGTTTGATGCGCCGTGGGACTGGCGCCGGTCACAGCAACGCTGACGCAAATCTACCAATTGGTGGTCAAAAAATACCCAATTGGCGTAATTCCGCGACCAGTTCGCTTGGCAGTTCAGGGCTGTCCGCAGCGCCAAGATCGGCCGGCGCGTCGGCCACCTCTAGATACCGCCAGCCCTGAAACACCCGCATCCGTGTCGGCACCACCGGCACCAGATCATCGCCCAAAACAAGGCCGCAAGCTGGCCGGTTATCGCCGCGGACCACATCAACAATATCCAGAATACGTTGCCGCGCGGTCATCACCCCTTTGATGATCCAATAGATAGAGCCACCATCAACTAATTCGGCGGCGCGGCGCGGATGATTGCGGGTCACATGCATCACCCGACCCACCTGCTGGCGGCGCAACATTTGCCATTGTCGCAATTCGTCTAGCGACCCGGTCCCCACCGACAATTTTTTCAAATGTACCGCCATGGGGCAAGACCGTCACTGTTACATCAAATAAAGGGCGGCCAACCCCAAAAATACGAAAAAACCGACAATATCGGTGATCGTCGTCACAAACACACTGGACGCGACCGCCGGATCAATACCGGCTCGCAACAATCCCAGCGGCACCAATGTACCGCTAAGGCCGGCGATAAACAAATTGGCCAGCATCGCGACCGCCATCACCGCCGCAATCTCGGCATTGCCAAACCATAGCCAGGCCAAGCCTGCCGCCAACACCGCGAAAATCCCGCCATTCAGCAATGCCACCACTGCCTCGCGAAACACAAAAAGGCGGACCGATAACGTATCAAGCTGCCGCAAGGCAATCGCCCGCACCGCCACTGTCACCGTCTGGGTGGCTGCATTGCCCCCCATCGAGGCGACAATCGGCATCAAAATCGCCAACGCCACCAGCTGTTCGATGGTTGCATCAAAAATGCCGATAACGACCGACGCCAGAATGGCTGTTCCCAAATTGATGAGCAGCCAGGTAGACCGGCCTTGCAGGGTTTCCCACAGGCCTGACCTGACATTGGCGTCACCGACCCCGGCCAGCGCCATCAAATCCTCTTCGGCTTCTTCGTCAATCACATCGATCACATCATCAATCGTGATCATCCCAACAAGCCGGTTATCAGCATCGATCACCCCGGCACTGACCATCCCGTAGCGGCGGAACAGCAACGCCACCTCTTCCTGGTCCATATCAACCGGCACCAACCGAAAATCGCTGTCCATGATTTCAACAACGCGGCACGGCCTCTGCGCGCATAACAATTTGCTAAGCGCCACCTCGCCAAGCGGCTTGCGCGCCGGATCAACCACAAAAATAAGATAAAATTCATCGGTTTGAATTTTACCGCTTCGCAAGAAATCAATGGTCTGCCCAACCGTCCAGAATGATGGCACGGTAACAATTTCCCGCTGCATCAGGCGGCCCGCTGAATCCTCGGGAAATGACAGCGCTTCTTCAACAAGAACCCGGTCCTCGGCCGATAAGGCGGCAAGCACATCGGCCAGCGCGTCATCTTCCAATTCCTCGATAATCTCGACCGCATCATCTGTCGACAAATCATGAAGCTGGCGCGCCAATGCCTTGGCACCCATGATCTCAACCAGCGACTCGCGGGTATTTTCGTCAAGATAGGTCAATGTTTCGGCGTCAAGGTGATCACCAAGAAACCGCACCAAGGCGCCAGCCGTCCGCACCGGCATCCGCTCCAACAAATCAGCTTGATCCGCCGGGTGAAGGGGCGCCACCAGCGTCCGGATTCGCCGCGCATTGCCCGCCTGCACCGCATCAATGATGGCGGTTTCAACTTTCGGGGTCAGGCCATAAAGAGCCGCAAGCCGGTCTACCTGCTCCTCTTTGCGATCGGCGCGTTCGATGTGTTCGGGCTGCTCGTCACTGTGTGCCATCGTCCTATCACCATTCTGCTACAAGTTCCATCAGGACGTTTTCCCCGCAAATAACAGCCGCCCCGCATGACAAGCCGGTACACTTGTTTTCCGGCCACGCAACATCCAGCTGTCACACCATGCCGGTGGACCATAGCATAAAAACACCGCGCCATGAAGCGATCAGACGGCGTAAAATCGCCCAAATACGGTTTTGAAATTTTATTTCAAAACCGCTTATCAGTAAATTTTGTAATTTTATTTCAAAGGTAACAGCCGGCCCCTGCCGCCGGAAGACAGCATCATCCCATTGGCGAGGTCGGACCAAGGTCATAAAGACCGATTCGCCGCAAGGGTCCGTCAAACCGCAATTCATGGCCGATCGGGGGATGCGCCCGTTGGGTGCACTCCATCCGCTCACACACCGCACAGCCAACACCAATTTCATCGAGCTTCGCCGATTTCGACAGATCCATCTGGTCGGCATAGATCATATCGCGGGCATGATGAATCTCGCAGCCAAGGGTCACCGCAAAATCGGGCGATTGCGCCAAGGTTGGCGACCAGAGGGGCGGGGCGGTACGGGCCAACATGAAATATTTCTGCCCATTCGGCAATTCGGCAGCTTGGGCGAGGATTTTTTCCGGGGTACGAAACGCTTTATGCATGATCCATTTTGGACAGGTGCCGCCATGGGTGGCAAATTGCATGCCGGCAGCTGCCAGCCGTTTCGAGATATTACCCGCATCATCAACCCGGATGAAAAAGAACGGGATACCGCGCGCATTCGGCGCATTTAATGTGGTCAAACGGTGACAGACCTGCTCAAAACTACAGCCAAAACGTCGGCCAAGCAGTTCCAGATCATAGCGCAGGTTTTTGGCTGACTCCAAAAACGAGTGATATGGCATGATCACCGACCCGGCGAAATAGCCAGCCAGCGTGATTTTGAGAAGCGACACCGCCTGCTGGTCTTCCATTGCGCAGGTTTGACAGATCTTGTCAAGCAAGGCTTGCTGGCCAAGCAGCGCGATTTGTACCAAAAGGTGAAATTGACGTTGCGGCCGTCGCAAGGCCTCACTCAGCAGAATCTCGCGCCGGTGAAAATCATGACGCCGTAACTGGTTCCGCATCACCGTGACCGGCATAATCCGCGTCCGCAAGCCAAATGTTTCGCTGACATAGGCCGCCAGATGCGCCAAATTGCTGTCACCGGTAAGGCCAAAATCACTGGTCGTTTCCAGCTTGGCAGCTTGCCGCAAATCCTCGGCGGCGTCTTCAAGTTGGGCAAAGTAATTATTCGCCTGTTGCAGGGCGGCCCTGACTTTTTCAACCGGGTTGCCCACAACGCTGATACCACCGCCATCTCCTGCCGTGACCTCTAATTCATCGCGTACCTTGCGATAGGCCTGATAGAGTGAAATCAAGCCACGCGCCGCCGTCGGCGCGGCGGTGATCATATCTTGAATTTCCCGGCGCGGCACATGATCATCGGCCAACAGCGGATCAGCAAAAATTTCGGCAATTCCAGTAGACAATGTCGCCGAGTCATCTTCGGCAAAATCTTTGAGGTCAATATCGAAATTATTCCCAAGGCGGAGTAACAACGCCACCGTCAGCGGTCGCTGGTTATGTTCCAGCAGATTGAGATAGGATGGGCTGATATCCAGCGTCTCTGCCATCGCCGTCTGCGACAACCCAATCGATTGGCGAAACCGGCGCAGCTTATGTCCAACGAGTATCTTTTCCTGCATCGACCATGCTCTCCCCACGTCTGCTATCACCGTGATAATGACTAACAGCAATGACAAAAGCTGTAAACAGAAAGTGTAAATTTTTTACAATTTTCAAATTTTCACCATTTTCATTGCGCACAAGTCGTCCAACCGATACGCATACTATCAGCTTTTGTGAGCGCGACTGTACCGGCAAACTGGCTTGGGGGAGTTGGATTGGGCGGTACATCGCACCACAAAACAGGACCGGGCCGAGACCTCTCGCCCGGTCTTTTTTATGCTGACAGTCTGGGATTATGCTGAAAGTCTGGCTTTATGCCCATCTTCTGGCGAAAACCGCGCCGCCGGCGGTAAAACCATGTCAGTGGCGCGCTAGGATCAACACCAAGTCGGCCAGATTCGTGCCGGTTGCCCCCACATCAAGCAACTGGTCATGCGATTTTAGGTAATGATAGCTGTCATGGCCAGCCAGCGCCAATGCCGCGGCATCGGCATCAAAAGGCTGGTATGCCGATAAAAGGCCACCGGCGGCATCGGTAGGCCCATCCCGCCCGTCTGTACCGCCGGCCAAAATCGCCCAGTCAGCGAGATCGCCGGCCGCATGTAGCGCACTGGCAAAGGCCAGCGCCAATTCCTGTGACCGGCCGCCAAGGCCGGCAGATGTCGGATCAAGCGTCACTGTTGTTTCGCCGCCAGCCACCAAGCCGACCAGCCGTCCGGGATGGCGGCTTGCACCGTCGCGCACCAGATCGGCAAGGTGGCGCGCCATATCAGCCGCCTCGCCCGCCAGTGCGGGGGCGGTTAGCATATACAGGTCTGGGCGCACCGATTGCACCACCGCTTGTGCGGCTGCCCGACAATGGGCGTTGCTGGCAAGGATATGTGTATCAACATGACGCCAGACAGGATCATCAGGGCGCACCGGCGCGGCCACCGCCCCCGCCTCTAAAGACGCCAAAAATGACGGCACAAAATCAAGTCGGTCAAGACGATGCTGTTTGATCAGATCAATAGCAGTCGATAAGGGCACCGGGTCGGCGACTGCCGGACCGCTGGCAATCGATTCCAGAACATCGCCCGGCACATCCGACAACAAAAACTGGGTGATCGGCGCCGGCGCGGTCAATCTGGCAAGACGCCCGCCCTTTAGACGAGAAAACAACCGGCGAACAATATTCATCGCATGAATATCAAGACCGCTGGCCAATAACGCGTCATTCAGCGCCTTTTTTTGCGCCAGCCCCAACGGTGCGGCCGGCGCCGGCAGCAACGCCGATCCACCACCGCTGATCAACAGCAACAGATGATCCTTCGCCCCCAGGGATGACACCAGCGCCTCGACTGCCACCCCGGCATCGATGCCGCGTTGATCAGGCACCGGATGCGCTGTTGCAAAACAGTCAAAACCAGCGATTTGCCGATGGTTTTCGTCATTTGTAACAACAATGCCCGGCGCATCAAACCCGGCGCCCCGCGCGGCATCGGCCATCGCACCGGCCGCCTTGCCAAGGGCGATGATAGCGGTTGGCACCGTCGCCATATCAGCGCAGGCCTGACGCGTAATATCAAACGGATCGCCTGCCGTGAGCGCCGCATCAAAACCGGTTCTTAAGATATTGCGCAAATCATCCGTCATTGTCGGCCGCTGCTATTACGGCGCCGGATCAAGTACAGGCTTGCCGGCAAAAAATGCGACAAGATTATCCACCGCTTTCATGCCCATCGCGGTGCGCGCCTCACGCGTTGTTGACCCCATATGCGGCAAAAACACCGTATGTGGCGCCGCTAATAGCGCCGGGTCTATGTGCGGTTCCCCTTGAAACACATCAAGACCAGCACCGCCGATCCGGCCGTCAACAAGCGCCGCAATGAGCGCTTTTTCGTCAATCACATCGCCGCGCGCGGTATTGATAATCATCGCGTCAGGCCGCATCAATGCCAGCCGATCAGCATTCAGAATATGCCGGGTATCCGGGGTTGCAGCACAGTGCAGTGACAGAATATCGGCCGCCGCACATACGCTGTCGACATCATCAAGCTGGCGCGCGTTATAACCGGTAATGGCAGTGACCGGTGACCGGTTCCAAAACACCACATCCATGTCAAATCCAAGCGCCGCCCGCCGCGCCACAGCTTGGGCGATTCGGCCCATACCGATAATGCCCAGGGTCTTGCCCTGCAAGGACCGCCCCATCATCTGGGTTGGCTTGCCACCACGCCATTGACCGGCACGCAACAAACGCTCGCCATCGCCGGTGCGGCGCACCGTCATCAGCATCAAAGTCATCGTCAAATCGGCCGTGGCATCGGTCAAAACACCGGGCGTGTTGGTGACCACGATACCGGCGGCGCGCGCGGCAGCCACATCGATATGATCAACGCCAACGCCGAAATTCGCAATGATTTTGGCGCGTCCACCGGCAGCGGCGGCAATCACCCCGGCATCGATTCGGTCCGAACTCCACGACGCGATCCCGTCATAGGCGGTCAGCACGTCAACCAACGTCTCTTGGCTTATCGCCTCGTCGGTCATGTTGAATGTCGGCGCAAAATGCCGATAAAGCGCGGCCTCGGCCTGTTCCGGCCAGCGGCGCGTTACAAAAATGGTGGGTTT
>JAYOFA010000051.1:0-3912 GCA_038116935.1 Puniceispirillum sp. (SeqCode)
AAAAATCGATTGTCTGGGCCGATAAGCGCGGCACGCAAACTGATATAGCGATTGTCTATATTCATGGGTTCAGCGCCAGCGCGATGGAATTACAGCCCTTGCCAAACCATGTTGCTAGTGCGCTTGGGGCCAATTTATTTTTCACAAGACTGACCGGGCATGGCCGCGGGTCGATGGCGATGCAAACCGCCAGCGTTGCCGGTTGGATGCAGGATATGGCCGAGGCCTTGGCGATTGGCCGGCGCATTGGCCGCCGCATAATTATCATCGCCACCTCGACCGGCGGTACGTTGGCGGCAGCGGCGGCACTTGATGCGGCGGCGATGACGCAGGTTGCGGGCATTGTCTTTGTCGCGCCCAATTTTGGGTTACAGAATAACGCGTCGCCATTGCTGACCTGGCCGTTCGCGCGGCAATGGGTGCCGCTGCTGGTTGGCGCTATGCACGATTCGCCGCCGCGAAATCCATTGCATGCACGCTATTGGACAACGCGCTATCCAACGGTGGCCCTGCTGCCGATGGCCGCCCTTGTTAACCGGGTAGCGGCAGCAGACCTCGCGTCTGCCACGGTCCCAGCGTTGTTCTATTTCAGCCCTGAAGACAAAGTTGTGCGGCCTGACAAAACCGCCGCGGTGGCAGACCGATGGGGCGGTCCGGCATCGGTGGTGACGCCGGTTCTGGGGCCGGCTGATGATCCGCTGGCGCATATTATCGCCGGTGATATCGTGTCGCCGGGGCAAACCGCCAGTGCGGTAGCCGCGATACTGGCCTGGGTGCGTGCCCTGTAATAGCCCACAAAGCCGGTGCGACAATTTATCCATTGCGCCCCGTTTGGCATGGCGCGACAGTGGTGCTCTAGAAATTTCTTCTAAATTCAGGCTAAATCCTGCAATAATGAATTGACGAATTGACAGGCACAGCATGGCTGTTGCCGAACGGAAAAGGCTGTTTGCAAAGGTGGATATGGTGCAAAATCCCGACGAGCCGTCTGATACAACAGGGTTTGCCGCCAGGTCATTGGTCGGCGGGCCAGCAATCGATTTTGTGGCGCGGTCGACGCGTGGTGAGGTGCGACTGTCCGATTTGGCTGGACGATGGGTTTTGCTGTTCTGCCACCCGGCTGATTTTACCCCGGTCTGCACATCGGAATTTGTCGCCTTGGCAATAGAGCAGGGGCGGTTTGCCGACATGGGTGTGCAGCTATTGGGCCTGTCGGTAGACAGCGTTTTCAGCCATATGGGATGGATCGAATGGATCGAACGTGAATTTGACGTGTCGGTCGATTTTCCGGTGCTTGAAGATGTGTCGATGGATATCGCCAAGGCCTATGGCATGATTGACGCCTATAGCGCGACCACCGCCACTGTCAGATCTTGCCTGTTTATTGACCCGGCACAGCGGGTGCAGGCACTGATCCATTATCCAATGCATATTGGTCGGTCGGTTGATGAATTGCTGCGGGTGCAAGCGGCGTTGATTGAAACCTATGAAACCAACAAGACAACACCGGCCAATTGGGCGCCCGGAGATGGGGTGATGCTTTCGGCGGTCGATGCGCTTGCCGGCCCCAAAAAGGACTGGCTTCAGCATGTTATGCGTCTGAACAAAACAAAATCCTGACCGACCACCCTTGCAACATATATTAAAGTGCCTATATAATGATATAGGCCGCTATTGAATGATGGCGGTGTGAATGTCCCCCCTGCAGGCGCTTTGTTGATTGGCCTGCCCAGCTATTATGATTGTCGAGTGAACTATGAGTGCCCACGCCAAATGCAAGTCCAGTTTTGATCAACTGATTAACAAGTCAGCCGATATTTTTCAGGCGCTATCACATCCGTTGCGCTTGGCGATGTGTCTTGAATTGTTTGAGGCCGAGCGATCGGTCAGCCAGCTTTGCGACAGCCTAGATCAGCCGCAGCACAGCATTTCCCAGCATTTAGCCCTGTTACGCAAGCAGCAATTGGTAACAGCGCGCAAAGTGTCACGCCAAGTATTCTATTCGATCGAAGACAGTCAGGTGCGCGACATTTTGATGGGGGTTACTGCCAGTCTCGGTACAGCCAGTATCGGTACAGCCAGCCTCGGTACCGGCGGTACAGCAGGTGGAAATGCAAACCAAGCCGCTGTTGCATCTGAAGCGGGCAAGTTTTCAACCGTATTCAGGCCATCGGTCAAATTATGGTCAGGCCATGAAAGGGTCGGCTAAGGCGCGTCTTTTTTCATGGTGGGGCCGGGTGGCGCCAGCGCTGTATTGTGCCAGCCTGCTCTTTGTCGCCATGCCCTTCGCCGCCGCATCAGGGCCTGTTCATAGCGTTGGTGGGGCCGGTGATGGCAACTGGCTGTTGATGGTGACGTCAAGCAGTTGTCCGTGGTGTGAGGCCTTTGAGGCCGAGGTTGGCGCAGGCTATCCGGCTACCGAAGAAGCGAAGATTTTGCCGTTACAACGGCATGATATTTTTCAGAAATTTCCGGCCGAATTTGCCGATCTGGTGCCGGCAACGATGACACCAACCTTTATCATCATCCGTGATGGCATCGAAAAGGGGCGTATTGTCGGCTATCCTGGGGCCGAGCTGTTCTGGTGGCGCCTTTCAGAATTTACCGCGGGGCCGACCAGCGCTGGCAAGGCCGAGTAAAAGCCAAACGCCACCGCCGGTCCACCAATCGACGCAAAATTGGCCATATCATGCAATCTTGTCTCGGTGTCGGCCGCTTTGAACCGGTTTTACCTGGCCTGTTGTAAAAATTTACCAAAGTCGTTTTACATAGTGGCAAATTTATGCATAGATAAGATTATGAATAAAATTTCGCATTAATTTAAGCGAAAAATTTAAGGCGGGGAATACAATGAGAACCATAATTTTATCAATGGCTGCGGCAATCTTCGCCGTGACGTCAGCACAAGCGGCCTCGGTCGTTATCCGTGAGGCTGGGCTTGTGCCCTATGAAATCGTTGACGATGCGGCAATTCCAAAGTCGCTGACGGGTGTCGCTGGTGATCCGGCAAACGGGCGTAAGGTGGCCATCAACCGCACCAAAGGGAATTGCCTTGCCTGTCACGCGATGCCAATTCCTGATCAGCAATTTCACGGTGAAACCGCGCCATCGCTTTATGGTGTGGGAGCGCGGCTTAGCGAGGCTGAGTTGCGGATGCAGGTTGTGAACGCCAAGGTCACCAACGAAAATACCATGATGCCATCTTTCTATCGCACCTTTGGCTTCAACAGTCCTTTGAAGAAATTTGCAGGCAAGTCGATCTTGTCGGCGCAAGAGGTTGAAGATGTGGTGGCCTATCTGAAAACCCTGAAAACTGACCAATAGACCGGAGTTTTTGTAGAATGAAACATGTATTGAAAATGACCAATATATCACGCCGGCAGGCGCTTGGCCTGCTGGGCGTGGCTGGCGCTGCGGCCTTGGTTGGTATGCCTGCCCATGCCGACGGTGCCGGTGTCGCGGCCAAGCTAAAAAGCCTGACCGGGGGCAAGCCGATTGGTGCCGGTGACATCACGCTTGATCTGCCCGAAATTGCCGAAAACGGTAATGCTGTCAAAGTGGCCTTTTCGATTGATAGCCCTATGTCTGCAGATAATTATGTGAAAGCGGTTCATGTGATGGCTGACGGCAACCCGACGCCAGAGGTCGCTACATTCAACTTTACCCCGGCAATGGGGGCCTGTAGTGCGTCGACAAGAATGCGGCTTGCCAAAACGCAGAATATTATTGTGCTGGCTGAAATGAGTGATGGCAGTTTCAAGCAGGCCCAACAGACAGTCAAAGTCACCATCGGTGGCTGTGGCGGTTGATTATTGAGATAGCGGAGACAAAAAGTTATGGCAACGATTAAACCACGTGTAAAAGTGCCCAAAAAAGCGGCTGTTGACGAGATCATCGAAATCAAAGCGCTGA
>JAYOFA010000051.1:3922-8863 GCA_038116935.1 Puniceispirillum sp. (SeqCode)
CAATGCACACCGGCCGCGCAAAGGACAAAAAAGGCAATAAAATACCGCGCAAAATTATCAATAGGTTCATTGCCAGTTTTGATGGGCAGGAAGTCTTTGTGGCCAATTTTGAGCCGGCTATTTCAGCAAATCCATTCATTGCGTTCCCCTTTAAGGCGACTAAGTCTGGTGAGTTCAAGTTCACTTGGGTTGAAGATGGTGGAGCCGAATACACAGCGGCGAACAAAATGACCGTCGCCTGATCACTCATCAAGAAGCGACAGGACAATAGGGAGGAAAAAATGCGACTGGTATTAACACTAACCATAGCAGTTGGTCTTTTGGCGTCGCCAGCTCTTGCCAAGACCCCATATCATGATGGCACTGCAGAAGTTATCAAGCCAACCGACAAGCGTCACCCGTTGAGCGAAATCGTTTCTGGTTATGATTTCCGCAAGGCCATGATACGTGATGTGCAGGACGATGATTTTGCCAATCCAGCGATGTTGGTTGTGGATTATGGAGAGGAACAGTGGAACAAGGTTGAGGGCACTGCTGGTAAATCTATCGCCCAAGTTTTTGAGGGTTGTGCTGAAGTGCCGCTAAACACTGTCGGTGCAGTTTATCCTAGGTATCACAAGGCGGGCGGAAAAGTCATGACGCTCGAGCAGGTTATAAATCTTTGTCGTGAGACCGTAATGGGTGCTAAGCCATACAAATGGGAAAGCCGAGAAATGCTTGGCGTGACCGCGTTCATAAAGCTTCAGTCACGAGGGTCTCGCATGACCGTTGCGGTTGATGGTCCTGCGGCAAAAACATTTGAGCGTGGTAAAGAGCTTTACTATACCAGATTTGGGCAATTGGACATGTCATGCGCACATTGTCACGAAGACAATTATGGAAATTACATCCGGGCAGATATGTTGTCTCAAGGTCAAATAAATGGATTTCCGCTTTATCGTCTGAAGTGGAATGGCGTTGGCTCGGTTCATCGTCGTTTTCGAGGCTGCCTTGAGAATATTCGCGCATCTAAGCCAGCCTACGGCGATCCTGATCTAGTTGCTTTAGAGCTATATACAGCATGGCGTGGTAATGGGCTCAAAGTTGAGACACCTGCCTACCGCAATTAAGCCCAGTCCATGTGGCAATGCCGATGGGCTACCCTGTGACAAAATGCACCCTATGCCACCAATTGGCATAGGGTATTTCAATTGAACTTCGTAAATTTTTGCATATAATAAGTCTAAATATATAGAAGTTCATATATAAACTAGGGGGGAGGCAGTGACGTTAAGTTATGGCGCAGCTGTGCTGGCTGGGTTGCTCAGTTTTCTGTCGCCCTGTGTGCTGCCGTTGGTTCCTGGCTATTTGGGGTTTTTGAACGGGCTTGGTGCGGCGCGGGTCCCGGTTGGGGTGGCGGCATCAACTGAGGCTGGCATGGCCGGCCGGTTGCGGCTTGTGCTGGCAGCCACGCTGTTTGTTGCTGGGTTTTTGTCGGTCTTTGTTGCGCTTGGTGTCGGTAGCTCCTTGGCTGGCGGGTTCGTCGCGCGGCACTTGGCTATGTTCCAACTGATCGGCGGCGGTGTCATCGCCCTGTTGGGGATCCATTTTCTGGGGTTGTTGCGCGTTGGCTTTCTTGATCGCGATGTCCGGTTTATGCCATCGCCAACGCATCTTGGTACCTTTGGTGCGTTTGTTGTCGGGCTGGCGTTTGGATTTGGCTGGACGCCATGCGTGGGGCCGGTGCTGGCCACGATCTTGATGTTGTCGGCTGGCGGCGGGGCGCTTAGCGATGGCGCCGGTCTGTTGCTTGCCTATGGGCTTGGGATGGGCCTTCCCTTCATTGTGGTCGCCGCTTTTGCAGATTTGTTCATAGCAAAATTCAGTCTGTTTACCCGCCATGCTCGTATTGTGAAATGGTGTCTTGGCGGGATGCTTGTGGCGACAGGCCTTGCGATCATGACCGGTACATTATCTAGTGCCGGGTTCTGGTTGCTGCGAAATATTAATTTGTTTCAAGGGGTGGGATAATGAAAAAATTCAGCCGAACAATGCTGTTGGCGATCGGAGCCATGTTATTGGCGGCGGCGCCTTTGCAGGCCGATGATTTGACGCCGAAAATGGGCGAAGACGGGGTCTATCATTTTGACTGGTATCATCAGTCTTTTCTCGAACTTCAAGATGATATCAATGAGGCCGTTGCCAGCGGCAAGGTGCTGATGGTCAAGTTTGATCAAAAGGGATGCATCTATTGCGAAAAGGTCGCGCTCGATGTGCTAACCGATCCAGTTATCAACAAATATGTGCGTGATAATTTCATGGTCGTGCAGCTTGATATTTTCGGCAACCGCGATGTAACCGACATTGATGGAACGGTGTTACCGGAAAGTGAAATGGCCCAGCGCTGGGGTGTGGTTTTTACTCCTTCGATTTATTTCATTGCTGAACCGGCCAAGGGTGATCAACTGCCACAGGCGGCGGCGGCTGTGATGCCTGGCGCTTTTGGCAAGATTACCTTTTTCGGAATGCTGCAATGGGTAAAATCAGGGGCCTATAAAACGGAACCAAGGTTCCAAAAATATTATGGCGACAATTTTGAAGCCCTACGCGACAAGATCAAGGCAGGCAAAGCAAGCTAACGGCCTGCGGTACGATAAAAAGCTAGGGTTAAGGGAGAGTAGAAGGACGTGAGCATGGACAAGAAACAAGACAAGACAGCGTTGTCGCGCCGTCAGCTGCTAGGGGGGGCCGTGGCAACCGTCGGCGGTGTTGCCGCCGCGCCATTGGCCAGAGCAGCCGAATCAAACCCAGCCAACCTGCCGCCAAATGTGCCGGAATGGACGCCTTACCTTGGCGCCGGCGTCGATGCCAACCCTTATGGTATGCCATCCGAGCATGAGGCGCATGTGATCCGGCGTAACGTCGAATGGCTGACGGCTAGCACCGAATCATCGATCAACTTCACGCCATTGCAAGACCTTGACGGTATTGTGACACCAAATGGCTTGTGCTTTGAACGCCATCATGGCGGGGTGCCCGAAGTGGTACCGGCCGATTACCGGCTGATGATCAATGGTCTGGTTGACCGTGAATTGATCTTTACCTTGGATGATTTGAGGCGCTTTCCACAAACCAATCGGTTCCACTTTCTGGAATGTGCCGCCAATGGCGGTATGGAATGGCGCGGCGCCCAGCTGAATGGATGCCAATATACCTTTGGCATGGTCCATAATGTGCAATATAGCGGCGTTAAGCTGGCAGATATCTGCCGAGAGGTTGGGGTCAAGCCCTCGGCCAGATGGGTGCTTGCGGAAGGTGGCGATTCAGCCGGCATGAACCGGTCGATTCCGATCGAAAAAATTCTTGATGACTGCATGATTGCCTATTCGATGAACGGCGAGGCGTTGCGGCCGGAACAGGGCTACCCGGCTCGGCTTGTGGTGCCTGGATGGGAAGGCAATATGTGGGTGAAATGGATCCGCCGCCTTGAGTTTGGCGACCAGCCCTACATGGCACGTGAGGAAACATCGAAATATACCGATCTGTTGCCAAGTGGCAAAGCCCGCATGTTTACCTGGGTTATGGATGCCAAATCAGTTGTTACTTCGCCTTGTCCTGAAAAGCCAATACTGTCGAAAGGGCAGAATTTGCTGAAAGGCCTTGCTTGGACAGGCCGCGGCAAAATCACCCGCGTCGACGTATCACTTGACGGGGGCGTCAATTGGACAACAGCCGAATTGCATGGCCCTGTCCTCGATAAATGCCTGACCCGATTCACATTGCCGTTTGTCTGGAATGGCGAAGAACTCAAGGTGCAATCACGGGCCATGGATGAAACCGGCTATGTTCAGCCGACTATTCAAGCGCTGCAGAAAGAGCGCGGTGTCAATTCGATCTATCATAATAATGCGATCGCCACCTGGCTGGTTAAATCAAACGGGGAGGTGGAAAATGTACGGCTTGGTTAATCGCGCGATCAAACGATCAACGAAAATTACCGCGGCTGGTATTGCCGGCCTCCTGCTGTCGACGGCGATGCCGGCAGCCGCCGCTGCGGACCGGCCTTTTGGCCTTGGGACATTGGCAACGGCAGAGGAAGTTGCCGGGTGGGATATTGATGTTCGCCCGGATGGTGCTGGCGCGCCGGTGGGCAGCGGAGACGCGCTGGCAGGCGAGGCCGTCTTTGCCGAACGCTGTGCGTCTTGCCACGGTGATTTTGGCGAAGGGGTCGATAACTGGCCGGTTCTGGCCGGTGGCCGCGGCACGCTGACAAGCCATGACCCGGTGAAGACTGTCGGCAGCTATTGGCCGTATGCGTCAACCGCTTATGACTATATCTATCGGGCAATGCCGTTTGGCGAGGCGCAATCGCTTACACATGACGAAACCTATGGCGTGGTTGCCTATATTCTGTATATGAATGACGTCATTGCCGATGATTTTGTTCTAAGCAACGAAAATATCGGTACCCTCAAAATGCCTAATCGCGATGGCTTCCTGATACCCGATCCGCGTCCAGATGGCCAGCCGGCTGGGACGCCTTGCATGCGTAACTGTAACGTGTCGACCAAAATTATTGGCCGGGCACGGATCATCGATGTGACGCCCGAAGGGCAATAACAAGATCAGGACAACCGACCGACCGGCCACCACATAATGGCCGGCCGGCACCCGTCAGAGAGGTTTTGATGTCCAAGTCGTTCAATCGCCGCCAATTTACCAGCATTGCTGTATCGGCTTGTGCTGTTATTGCGGTGCCGCTGCCGGTCATCGCGGCGGCCCGCCGGTTAGCGGCTGGAACCTTGTTCAGCTTTGCCGACGGGGTGATGAATTTGCCGGTCGAGATGCTGTTTAAGGATGTGCCTGCAGATCAATTGGCGGCAGGCCTTGGCACCACCGCGCCGACCGGAACGATGCAGCGTCCGGTGAATGTCAATCTGCTCGATTATGGTGATCGCAAAA
>JAYOFA010000052.1:0-3759 GCA_038116935.1 Puniceispirillum sp. (SeqCode)
ACAAGCCCGCCCCCAAAATATTTGCGACGGCAACCGTCCAAATCAATGTGAATGTCACATCCAATTGCTCATCAAGCATTTTCGGCCCGGGCGCGATACCATGAATGAGGAACGCACCAAGCAAAATGGCCATCGACGCCGAACCAGGCACCCCAAAAGCCAGCGTTGGTACCAGCGCCCCGCCTTCTTTGGCGTTGTTGGAACTTTCCGACGCAATAACACCGCGCACATCGCCTGTACCAAATGTTTCTTTGGCACCGGGCACGGCCCGCGCCGCATACCCATAGGCGATCCAATCAATCACATTCGCGCCCAAACCCGGTATCGCCCCCAATAAGGTGCCAATACTCGAACAACGCAGCATTAACCACCAGTTTTTGAGGACATCCTTCATCCCAGTGACCTGGTCCCAGCGCGACACCTTGTTGGCCCCATGGGCAATACTGCGCCGCGATGCCCCAAGATCAATCATTTCGGGCACCGCAAAAAGGCCCAGCGCGACAGGGACCAAGCTCAACCCATCCCACAGGTAGAAACTACCAAAGGTCCAGCGCAATTCGCCGGTTTGCGGCTCGTCGCCAATCGTTGCGAGCAGCAAGCCCAACGCCGCGGCAACCAGCCCTTTGAACAACGCTTTATGGCTGAGAGATACAACAAGCATTAACCCTAACAGGCACACAGCCAGCAATTCAGGGGTACCGATCGCCATAATAAATGGCCTGATGACGGGAATCGATATCGCCAGAACAAACGCACCAAAGAGACCACCACAAACCGATGCGGTAAAGGCCGCACCATAGGCACGACCAGCCTGCCCCTTTTTCGCCATAGGGTACCCGTCAAGCACTGTCGCGGCAGACCCGGTCGTTCCGGGCACGCCAAACAACACCGCAGGAATCGTATCCGATGTTGTCGTGACCGACTGCACACCAACCAGAAAGGCCAGCGCGGTGTAGGGATCCATAGAAAACGTAAAGGGTAACAAAATCGCCAGCCCAACCAGCCCCCCGATCCCCGGAAT
The DNA here is from genome assembly GCA_038116935.1 of Puniceispirillum sp. (SeqCode). Taxonomy (GTDB): domain Bacteria; phylum Pseudomonadota; class Alphaproteobacteria; order Puniceispirillales; family Puniceispirillaceae; genus UBA3439. Next base: position 1,022 of record JAYOFA010000052.1, read on the forward strand.
CACGCCAATCATCAGGCCCAGCAATGTGCCAAGCGCCACAAAAGCAAGGCGGCTTGGGTCAGAAATTATGATCAACGCATCATACGCCGCTTCCAACATTCGAGCATTCCCCCATTGCGCCTGTTAACCGGGCTTTTTTTTGGCGTTTTCAACTGCCTCGCTAGATTCAAAAAAATGTATGACAATAATACCTAGACTTACAATATATTTTTTGATTTGCTCAGATCGTAAACATTCAATCCAAGCTCTAGCTAATCTTGGCAGGTCATCAGGATTGATCTACTGAAGAATGGAACTGACGGGAGGAAACCAATGAGCCTAAGCAGAAAATTCCGAAATTTATTCATCGCAACGGCCGCTTTAGCGACGGCGACCGCCGGGTCACAGCTTGCCCAAGCGCAATCGCTCGAAGATGTTTATAAAGGCAAGACCATTACCATCATGCTTGGCCATCCGCCAGGTGGCTCTTATGATCTTTACTCCCAGCTAGCGGCCGAGTTTTTGGGGCGGCACATTCCTGGCAACCCGGAAATCATCGTTCAGCATAGACCTGGTGGTGGTGGCCGTAAAGGCGCGGCGTTCTTTTTGAACAAAACGCAACCTGATGGGTTGGCGCTTGGCGTATTCCCTGACACCCTTGGTCAGATCCAGTACATGCGGCCAAAGGCGGCCAGCTGGGATGCCAAGAAATTCCAGTATATCGGGCGTTTTTCAACAGCCAATGTAGCTTTTGCGGTTCGCGCAGACAAAGCAAAAAATGCCGCTGAATTGAAGGGCAAAGAAATCGTCGTCGCCTGCACCGGTAAAAATGCGCGCGCTGCTCAACAGGCGGCCGCGCTGAAAAATGTGGTTGGCTACAATTTCAAACTGATTGCTGGCTACAAAGGGTCGCAGGCCACCGTTATGGCGGCTATCCGTGGTGAGGCAGATATGTTGTCGCAAAACTATGCCTCCTTCGTATCTGATCCTGGCGACCTTGGCGATGGCACCTTGAACATTGTCATTCAGACCGGGCTTGAACGTGACCCCGGCATGCCAGATGTGCCATTGATGCAAGAGTTGACCGATGACCCGATGGGCAAACAGGTCTTGCGTTATCTTGGTGCGTCGGCCTCTATCGGACGCGCGATGATGATCCATCCAGATACGCCAGATTATATCATCAAAGGGATTCGCAAGGCGTTCCAGAAGATGATCACTGATAAGGATTTCTTGGCTGAAGCCGCCAAACGCAAGGCGATCATCACCCCAGCAACGGGCGAAGAATTGAACAAAATCATGGCTGAGCAAATGAATGTCAGCCCTGAAGTGATTACCGCCGCCAAAGCCGCGATTGATACATCAAGTGCGGGTTCTGTTAAAAAGGACTAGCAAAAATGGCACGCCACAACAGTGGCGTGCCACACTCACCTACGCGGGGTTAAACTGCGTATATGCGTAAAATTCACAAAGTCTGTCAGAGCAACGTCATGACCGCAAAACACCCAACCAATGCGCCTATGGACCTGCAAGAGCATCTTCAGCAGTTAGAAGCCAAAGGACTTTTGCAGCGCATAGAAAGAGAAATCGACAAAGACAGTGAATTACATCCGCTCGCCCGATGGCAGTTCCAAGGCGGCATCCCTGCCAAAGACCGGAAGGCTTTCTTATTTAATAATGTGGTTGACGCGAAGGGTAACAAATTCGATATGCCCGTTGCGGTCGGGGCACTGGCAGCCAACCCCGAAATTTATGCAAGCGGCCTTGGCGTCAATGTCGAGGATATTGGCGATGTTTGGGTCCGCGCGATGGAACGTCCCATTGCACCAGAAATTGTTACCACTGCACCATGTCAGGAAATCGTGATGACAGGTGCCGACCTAACCCGCTCAGGTGGGGGGTTGGCGTCACTGCCTGTTCCCATTTCAACGCCGGGGTTTGATTCGGCCCCGTACCTGACCGCAACGCTGGTGGTCACGAAGGATCCTGAGTCTGGCATTCGCAACATGGGGACCTATCGCGGCCAATTAAAGGCGCGTGACCGGTTGGGGGTTCGCATGGCCAGTCGTCTTGGCGGTGCTGGCGGCTATCAACACTGGCTGAAATACCAAGCCCGTGGCGAAAAAATGCCCGTTGCAATTGTTATTGGTTGTGCGCCGGCGATTTTGTTCACCGGACCACAAAAACTGAAAATTGATGAAGACGAAATGGCTGTTGCCGGCGGGTTGATTGGCGCGCCGGTACGCACGATCCGCTGCAAGACAGTCGACTTGGAAGTGCCTGCCGACGCTGAAATCATAATCGAAGGCGAAATCGCCACTGACTATCTGGAACCCGAAGGCCCGTTTGGCGAAAGTCACGGACATGTCGCGCTGGAAGATTTCAACATGTCTATGCAGGTCACGGCAATAACCATGCGCCAACGCGCCGTGTTCATATCGATCATCAGTCAAGTAACACCAAGCGAAAGCTCGACCCTCAAAAAGGTTGCCTATGAGCCGCTTTACCTTGACACATTGCGTAAGGTATTCAACGTCAAAGGCCTCAAACGCGTCGTCATGCACGAGCCTTTGACAAATATCCGTAAAGTCATTTTTCTCCAGTTTGACAGAACTGCGCCGCAAACCGAAATATGGCGTGGCCTGCAAGCCGCAGCATCACTGCAAGCGCAATGCGGCAAGGTCGTCATCGCGGTGTCGGAAGATATTGAACCCAATAATGCGGATGCCATTTTTTGGTCCATCGCCTATCGGTCGAAC
>JAYOFA010000052.1:3859-8442 GCA_038116935.1 Puniceispirillum sp. (SeqCode)
TGGGCGCCGCAATGGACGGACTATGCGACACGCGCGGTTTCCGGTGATTGGGAGGAAAACGGAAAGATCACCGCTGATCGGCAAAGAGGCGGCATGAAACCGGAGACTCCAACCCGCGATGTCGAATAACGGTTCCAAACCCGTGCCAGACGACATGAAACCCCAAATATCTGGTAAAAACATCATGATGCGCATTGGGCTGGCCCTTGTCATTGGCGTGTTATCAGGTTGGTTGTTCACGCGCGCCGCCATGCCGCTTCCTTGGATGCTTGGCCCGATGTTCGGCAATATTCTAGCCACATTTGCTGGCCTGCCAGTCATCGGCCCAAAACGACTTCGCCCGTTTGTTGCGGTTGTGATTGGCGTGATGCTTGGGTCAAATTTCACGCCGGCTTTTTTTGGCCATCTTGAAACCTGGTCACTATCACTGGTTTTTATGGGATTATATCTGTTTTTGGCCGGGGCTATCGTCGTTCCCTATTACCGTTATGTCGCCGGTTTTGACCTACCGACAGCCTATTTTTCGGGCATGCCAGGCGGGCTAATGGAAATGATGGTGGTTGGCAAGGAAATGGGCGGCGACGAGCGGGCGATCATTCTCGCGCATACCAGCCGGATTGTCGTAGTTGTAACATTGGTTGCTGTCTGGTTCCGATGGATTCAAGGGGTAGAATTTTCTGACAGATCACAGTTTGGAACCCCGTTTGCGACTATCCCCAATGACGAGTTTGTGATTCTTTTCATTGTTGGCGTCATCGGTTTTTTTCTGGGCCGCTTATTACGATTGCCTGCCGCAGTTCTATTGGGGCCAATGCTGGTCAGTGCCGGGGTCCATTCGGCAGGCATTGTACATTACCCGCCACCGCAAGAGCTGGTGATCGTTGCACAGATCTTTTTGGGCACGATTGTCGGTTGCCGATTCATTGATACGGATATCAAGGTTATCAAGCGCGCCATCATGCTTGGGCTGGGAGCAACCGCAATACTGATCAGCCTTACGTTCACTTTTGCAACTTTGTTTTATGACTTGTTTGGACAAACCGTTGAGCAGCTTGTATTGGCCTATTCACCCGGCGGCCTCGCCGAGATGTCTCTTGTGGCTATGGCGATGAACGCCGACATCACCTATGTGGCAAGTCATCATCTTATGCGTATCGCCATGGTTATGATGCTGGCGCCATGGATTTTCAAAATGACGGTGTTGATTATCAAAAAAGCTGGCACGCCAAAACACTAGATAAAAGGCGCATATATGTGATTTATTTAGTACTAAACGGGCGCACCATATTCAGACTTACCGTATGATGATATGTGGGGAAGATAATCAGAAATGACGAAAAAACGCCTTGGTGACATTTTATCGCCCATCCATGTCGAAGCTGCCCCCCTGCGAATGAAGATCATCGATGCCATTCGGCGTGCGATTGAGCACGGCACGCTCAAACCGGGTGATCGACTGATCGAAAAGGAACTTTGTGAACAGCTAGGTGTAAGCCGCACATCACTGCGCGAGGCATTGCGGGAACTTCAGGCCGAAGGCGTGATTGCCAGCGTGTCAGCAAGAGGCTTGACGGTCGTTGAGATCTCACGGCGCGATGCGCGTGATATTTATCTTATCCGCGCGCGGGTTGAAGCCCTTATCTTTGAACAGTTTGCCGAAAAGGCAACTGATGCAGAGATGCAAGAGCTTGGCAAAATCTATCAAAAGCTGATAACGGCCTATAATAACGGCACCTTTTCGGCAATCGCCGAAGCTAAGGCACGCTGGCACAATTATGTTTGCGAGGTCACGAAAAACAGTATCGCCAAGGCCCTGCTCTCGCGGCTGACGCTAAGAACCGCGCAACTCCGCAATCGTTCAGTCATTCGCAAAGAACGGCAGGCGCAAAGCATCGCCGAATTGACCACATTGATGGACGCGCTAAAGACGCGTGATCTGGCGGCTACAGCCGCCGCTGCACAGCGCCATGTTCTGAGCGCCTCCGACTCGGCACTGATATTTGCCAAGGACAATGTCACAACATAACAGCGACCTGCCGCAGGCCCGCCCTACGCTTTTCACGAAAATGCGGGTTTAACCCGGGTCCTGTGACGCTTTATTAAGCGCCGACCACACCGCACACGCTGTTGCCGGCATATCAATAGGACCAGCACCAGCCGTGGCAAGCGCATCACAGACCGCATTCATAACAGCGGCAAGCGCGCCGACCGTTCCTGCCTCGCCAGCACCTTTTGCGCCAAGCGGATTGCTCGATGTCAGCGTCGGCTGACTGATCACTGAAAAACGCGGCATATCGGATGCGCGCGGCATCGCATAATCGGTAAAGCTGCCGGAAACGAGCTGTCCACTTTCCGGATCGTAGACAACCTGTTCCATCAGTGCCTGCCCAAGGCCTTGGGCAATACCGCCGGCAATTTGCCCTTCAAGCAAAAGTGGGTTAATGACCGTTCCCACATCATCGACCACAAGGTAAGAGCAAATTTCGACCGCGCCAGTCGTCGGATCAATTTGCACCTCGCAAATATGACAGCCGTTAGGAAAGGTCGCATCATCAGCACTGCCATCAAATTCTGCACTGACCGGTGCCGCATGCGCCTTTACCACGTCCAGAAAGCTTACCGACCGGTTGGTGCCAACTAGCTGATAATACCCCTCCCCAAACGACAGCTGCGCGATGTCGGTATTGAGTAAACGAGCCGCTTCCACCCGCATCTTGTCGATCAGTGTTGCCGTACAGTGAACGACCGATGTCCCGGCAGCGGCAACCGTCCGCGACCCAAATGTCCCGGTCCCTGTTGGCGCACTGCGGGTATCCCCGGCAACCAGTTCAATAGCCTCGGCCGCGACCCCAATCTGGCTATGCAGAATTTGCCTTAGCGTGGTTAGATGCCCCTGCCCTGAATCGGACGAGCCGCTGACAAGGGTGACCGCGCCAGTTGGACAAACCGTTACCCGCGCAAATTCAGAATGCGGCTTTTTACCAGGCCCGCCGGCAATCTCGATCGGATTTGCCACGCCAAGCCCGCGGTAAAACCCATTTTCCGCGCTGATCCGCCGGCGTTTTTCATAGCCACTATAGTCAGCCGCTGCCAACGCCGTGTCCAACACCGCCGGGAAATCACCACTATCATAGGTGAATATGAGGCCGGTGTGAAACGGCATTTGCCCCGGCTTGATCATGTTTGCACGGCGTAATGCCACCTTATCAAACCCCAACTGCACCGCGGCAATATCGATCATCCGCTCGATGATATAGGTTGCCTCTGGGCGGCCCGCGCCTCGATACGGCGCCATGCTTTGCGTGTGGCTAAAAACACCATCCACACATACATGGCTCGCAGGAATGCCATAAACGCCAACAACGCCGCCGATATTTCCCACAACCGGATGGATCGTTGCCGGACCAAGATGGGCGCCCAAATTGGCAGTGATCGCGACATCCAGTGCCAGAAACTGTCCGGTTTCATCAAGCGCCAATTTGACATCGGCTATCTGTTCACGCGCATGCGAGTCGGCCATAAATGATTCAAGACGTGATGCCCGCCAGCTGATCGTTCGGCGATATCGGCGTGCCGCCCACAGGCCAACCGCATATTCCGGAAACGCATTGTTTTTCATTCCGAATGAGCCACCACAATCGCGCGCCACAACCTCGATCTGATCCGTAGTGACGCCAAGCACCTTCGCAAGATCAGGCCGAATACGGTTCGGTGTCTGGGTGCCAGTCTCCAACCGATATTTGTCAGACTCGGCATCAAACCAAACGCGCATCGCACGCGGTTCAATCGCGGCCGCTGTCACCCGTGAAATTTTCAATCGATGTGCAACAACATGCGCGGCACGGGCCATTTCTGCCCTGACTTTATTTGCATCCCCCTTTTCGAACCGGAAACATCGATTATCCGGAAAGATATCCCAAACCCGTGGCGCTTTTGCTGACAGCGCCTGATCGACAGTGGTGACAGCTTCATGCCCGTCAAAGCTGATAATGATATGCTCGCAAATGCTTTCGGCACTGGCTAAATCTTCTGCAAGAACACCAAGAATGGGCTCGCCGCAATAATGCACAGCGCCATTCGCAAGAGGGGTGAATGGCGGAGTCCGCATCGCACCGCCATCGGGGCCGGGGAAAGTAGCACGCGGCACAAAACTTCCAACGCCGGACGCATGCAGATCGCTCCACTCGAACACCGCAATAAAACCGGGAATGGAATGCGCCGTCCCATAGTCGATGTTGGTGATCGTCGCCGCCGCATAGGGGGACCGTAGAAACACCAATATCGCATCACTACTGGTGACAAGATCATTGGAAAATCGACCGTCGCCACGAAGTAAACGATCATCCTCAAACCGGAGTTGTGACCTGCCAATCCTACTCATTTCCAAAGCCCCTCAGCCGCGTTTGATCAAACACTTTACAGAATGATCAGTCTGCACCTTGTCAGTATAGACAATACATAACGATTGTCATACATTCATACAATTGTTTGCGATGTAAAAGATGAAGACCAAAATTAAGGGGCGTTTATATGGGTGATTTTGTTCTTCCGGCGCCAGAAAAAGCCGCCATCGTCACCAGCTT
>JAYOFA010000053.1:0-8103 GCA_038116935.1 Puniceispirillum sp. (SeqCode)
CCGACTGCCAAGCCATTCCATATAATCGATCACATCGCCAAGCGTTGCATAGGAGCCGGTATCACGGGTGCCAAGCTCCCACGCCTCGGCCGGTCCACCAACCAGGCTATCATGCGGCAAGGCGGCCATGCGCGGTGAAATCCAGGCAAGCCCATAGCCGTGCCGCGAAAACATTTTGTAGGGCGAGATCACATAGCCGTCGATATCATAGCTGGCGATATCGATTTGCCCATGTGCGGCATGCTGGATCCCGTCGACGATGATAAAACAGTCTGGGGCAACCGCCCGAATGGTTTTGGCAATGGCGCCGACATCCATGCCCATGCCGGTGACAGGCGAGGTATGAAGAATGGTTGCCACCCGCGTATCGGGTGTTACATGGCGCGCATAATCGGCGGCGGTCACGAGGCCGCGTGCATCATCATGCGGCACCAGCATATGCGTTTTCCCGCTGATGGGTGCCCAGCGGTCACACGCACTTCGCGTTGCCGGATGTTCAACGGTTGATCCCAAAACCTGTCCATTTGGCGCGGTGCCAAGGGCGGCATTCATCACCAGCCGGAACACCAGCTCGGTGCCGCTTTCGCCAACAAAAAACTGGCCGTCAGGCGCATTCATAAACAGCCGTAGATCATCCTTGACTTTGTTGATAACCCGCACCAATTCGTGCGATCCGGGGTTATCGCGACCCTGATTATCGGGAATAGCCGCATAGGTGGCCGAGGTGTCGACAACGCTGTTCAGCGTCAGCGCGCCACCGGCATTTTCAAAAAATATCCGTTTTCCTTGCACCGGGCACTGGTCTATCTGGGCAAAGCGCGCGCGAATCTCGTCAAGCAGGTCAGCAGTAATATGGGTCATGATCGTTACAACCTTGTCAGGCCAAAGCCGGATGGCAGGGGTGAGGGCCTCAGGCGAGGCCGGTTAGAATTTAATGATTTGCCTTACGGTTTCGCCTTGGTCAAGCTTGTCGAACGCCTCGTTGATATCTTCAAGCGCAATCTCTCCCTTGATCAATTGATCAACCGGCAATTTACCGTCCTTGAAAAGGGTGATGTAATTGGGAATATCGCGTTTTGGAATACAGCTGCCAAGAAAACTACCCTTGATGGTGCGCTCTTCGGCCACTAATTGCACATGGCTTACCGAAAAATTCTTCGACGGATGCGACAGGCCACTTGATGTGGTGGTGCCGCCGCGCCCGGTTACCGCATAGGCAAGCTCAATCGCTTCAACCTCGCCAACCGCCTCAAACACATATTCCAGCCCGCCACCGCTGGCATCCTTGACCTTTTCGATCACATGCGGGTCATTTGAATCAAACACCAGATCGGCACCAAGCTGTTTGGCCCCGTCGCGTTTATAAGCAACCGGATCTATGCCGATGACCTGCCGCGCACCAGCGGCCTTGGCGCCAAGCATCGCTGACAGCCCAACCCCGCCAAGACCGACCACACCAACCGAAGCCCCCATCGGCACCTTGGCGGTATTGACGACAGCGCCAACCCCGGTGATCACTGCACAGGAAAAAACCGCTGCTACATCCAGTGGGATATCCTTTGGCAATTTGACCACAGACCGATGATCGGCGGTCACATATTCGGCAAAACAGCTGACCCCGGCATAATGGTTCAGCGGCTTGCCCTTATAGGCAAGGCGGCGGGTGCCAGACAGCAAAGTGCCGGCGGCATTGGCGGCGTTGCCCTGCTCGCAGCTTGAAGGGCGCCCGGCCCGACATTGCAGGCATTCGCCGCAATTCGGCATGAAAATAAAAGCAACATGATCACCAACTGCCACATCATGGACCAGCTTGCCAACCTCCTCGACAATACCGGCACCTTCATGCCCAAGCACCAGCGGTACCGGTCTTGCGCGATTGCCATTGACCACCGAAAGATCGGAATGGCACACCCCGGCAGCAACAATCCGTACTAGAATTTCAGTGTCGCCCGGCCCGTCAAGTTCAACCTCATCGACGGTCACAGCGCGGCTTTTGGCATAGGGTTTTGGCAGGGCTTGTTCAAAAACGATCGCGGCTTTCATCTTCATGACACATATCCTGACAGCAATAAGGCGGCACCCGATGTGGATACCAGTTTATAAGATTGATCTAACAAACCTAGCAAAAGCCGGGCTGAATGACAGCTTATTCTTGGCACCCACGTCGCGCGGTCAGCGATAGCGCGCAATGCCCGATTTGACACAGCGTAGCGGGATTGATGATTCAATCGACGCCACCCCGTCTACCCGGGTCAATTGACCCACAAGAAAGCGTTCAAAATCGGCGATATCGCGGGTCACAACACGAAGTAAATAATCATGATTACCAGTCATCAGCCAGCAATCAACCACCTCGGCCATCGCGATAACAGCATTTTCAAAACGTGCCAAGACATCGTCGATCTGTTTTTCCAGACGAACCGATACAAAGACCGAGAAATTGAACCCCATTCGACGTTCATCAATCAGCGCCGAATAACCGGTGATAATGCCCTCTTGTTCAAGCCGTTTCAGGCGGCGCGATACGGGTGTCGAGCTAAGATTGACCTGCTCGGCCAATTCATTGACCGGCATACGGCCGTCTGCAGCCAAAAGATGGATGATGCTGTGATCGTAAGTATCTAGCATTATTTCACCAAAAATTATTAAAATATTAGTGAATATCACCACAAAACACGCGTTGTAGCAATCAAATTGCCGGTACATGCGCGGTAAATGTCGCTAGGATGGTCATTGTGAGGGGTGAGTGATTGGCGGAGGCGTAAGCATGACAGCGCAGGGTAAAACGACAGCGGCCACCGACCGGACGATGCTGGAACAGGTTGAAGCCCGGCTTTTGTGGTTGTCGCATTGGATGATCCATCACGCCAATCATATCAGGCCGTCTGATAATGCGATCAAGATTGGCGGGCATCAGGCCTCTAGTGCGTCGATGGTGTCAATTTTGACGGCGTTGTATTTTTCCGTGCTGAACAGCCGTGACCGGGTGGCGGTCAAACCGCATGCGTCGCCGGTATTTCATGCGATGCATTATCTTATGGGACGGCTTGACCGCGCACCGATGGAAAATTTCCGGGGGTTTGGCGGGGTGCAATCTTACCCCTCGCGCACCAAGGATCATGATGATGTTGATTTTTCGACCGGTTCGGTCGGGCTTGGGGTGGCGATGACCAGCTTTGCCGCGCTGATCCAAGATTATCTGGCGGCCAAATCATGGGGCACGGATTTGGTAGCGGCGCGGATGGTGGCGCTGATGGGTGACGCCGAATTGGATGAAGGCAATGTCTATGAATGTTTGCAGGAGGGCTGGAAACATGATGTGCGCAATGTGTGGTGGGTTATCGATTATAATCGTCAGTCGCTTGACGGAATTGTGCATGAAGGGCTGTGGGAGCGTGCCGAACGGGTGTTCGAGGCGTTTGGCTGGGATGTGGTGCGGATCAAATATGGCCACTTGCAACAGGCCGCTTTTGCCGAGCCGGGCGGCACACAGCTGAAAGACTGGATCGACCAATGCCCCAATCAGGATTACGCGGCGTTGACCTTTATGGGCGGCGCGGTCTGGCGGCAGCGGCTGCTGGATGATCTTGGCGATCAGGGTGATGTCACACGATTGATCGACTCTCGCAGTGATGATGAATTATCGGCCTTGATGGAAAATCTGGGCGGCAATTGTGTCGAAACGCTGGCGGCGCAATTTGCCGCGATCACACATGACCGGCCGGTTTGTTTTCTGGCCTATACGATCAAGGGCTGGGGTACGCCGATTGCCGGCCATAAGGACAATCATGGCGGGTTGATGACGCCGCAACAAATGCAGTCCTGGCAGGCGCGGATGGGGGTGCGCGAAGGCCATGAATGGGACCCGATGGAGGCGGTGCCCGACCCGACCGCATTCCGGACCTTTTTGGATAAGGTACCGTTTTTTGCTGCCACCACCCGCCGGTTAGATGATGTGGTGGTGCCGGTTGGTGATATCAGCTTGCCGGCCGTTGGCGCGATGTCGACCCAGGCTGGCTTTGGTAAAATTCTCGATATGATTGCCAAATCAGATACCGATCTTGCGGCGCGGATCATGACCACCAGCCCGGATGTATCCGGCACCACAAGTCTGGGGCCGTGGATCAACCGCCGCAAATTATTTGCCCGCGAGGCCCGGCCTGACCTGTTTCGCGCGCAAAATATTCCCTCAACAGCAAAATGGGAATTTGCCGCTGACGGCCAGCATATAGAGCTTGGCATTGCCGAGATGAATTTATGTCTGGTGCTGGCCGCGGCCGGTCTGTCGCACCGGCTGTTTGGTAAACGGCTATTGCCGGTTGGCACGGTTTATGACCCATTTGTTTGCCGTGGCTTGGATGCGTTGAATTACGCGTGCTATCAGGATGCGCGTTTTATGATTGTCGGCACGCCGTCCGGGGTGACATTAGCGCCCGAAGGCGGCGCACACCAATCGATCGGCACTCCCCTGATTGGCATGAGTCAGGACGGGCTGGCGGCGTTTGAGCCGGCCTTTGTTGACGAATTGGCGGTGATTATGGGCTGGGCGTTTGATTATATGCAGCGCGATGGAGATAGCGTGGGCGATGGGGCTAGCGCGGGCGATGATCATAACACCGGCTGGTTGCGCGATGCCACCGGCGGGTCGGTCTATTTGCGGCTAACCACCAAACCGCTTGACCAGCCGGGCCGCCGCATGACGCCGGTGCTTGCCGCCGATATTATCAAAGGCGGCTATTGGTTGCGGCCGCCCGGGCCCAATTGTGAACTTGTGATCGCCTATCAGGGGGTGATGGCCGATGAGGCGATTGCCGCCGCCGGCATGCTTGGCGAGCATCGGCGCGATATCGGGGTGCTGGCGATCACCTCGGCTGACCGGCTGAATGCGGGCTGGACCGCCGCCCACAAACAACAGGCCAGGGGCAATGCAACAGCCCAAAGCCATATTGAATCGCTGCTGGCGCCGGTGCATCGTGACGCCACCCTGATCAGCGTGATTGACGGGCATCCGGCCACCCTATCATGGCTTGGCGGGGTGTACGGGCACCGGTTGATTAGCCACGGGGTTGAACATTTTGGTCAAACCGGCAGCATTGATGATTTGTACCGCCATTTTGGCATTGACCGGCAATCGCTGGTGACATCGGCCTTGCAGCATACGCCGCCGCGCCGCCGCCAGGTTTGAGCGGGCGTGATCGGGCTTGTGCGGTCAGCGATGGCTGGCTAGGCTGATGGTATTACCACCCCCGTTACGGGATCGTTCTGCCTGATGCCAGCCAACGCCAGCCTATCTGAGTCCCATCATCCTGACCCCTATCGACCTGATCCGCGTTTGCCGGCTGGCGCGATTGACTGCCATATGCATATTTATGGCCCACCTGACAGGTTTGGCCCGCCGACCCCCAATGGGCTGTGCGGCCGGGCGCATCTTGCCGATTATCTTGCCCTGCGCCAACAATTAGGGCTGGCGCGAACCGTTTATGTGCAACCAAGCCATTATGGGCATGACAATAGCTGTATGCTGGCGGCGATGGCGGCCGACCCGGCCCCGGCGCGCGGGGTGGCGGTGATTGGCGCCGCGGGCCCCGATAGCGATTTTGCCGCGCTGCATGCCGCCGGAGTGCGCGGGGCGCGGTTCAGCTTTTTATTTGCCGGTTGTCTGACGCTGGATGAATTGGAACCGGTCGCCGCGCGGATTGCCGATTTTGGCTGGCACGCGCAAATCCAGCTGGATGGGGCAACTCTGCCCGATCTGGAAACCCGGTTGACGGCCCTGCCGGTGCCGCTGGTGATCGACCACTTAGGGCGGATCCCACTGTCGGGCCGGGTTGATACGGGGGCGCATATGACGCTCTATCGTTTGCTGGATCGGGGGGTCTGTTGGGTAAAATTGTCGGCGCCCTATCATGTGTCGGCTGACCCGACCGGGGATTGTGCCGATTGCGCGCCGCTGGCCCGGCATTTGCTGGCGCATTATCCGGACCGGCTTGTCTGGGGGACCAACTGGCCGCATCCAAATGCGCTGGACAACCCGCCGGATGACCGGCACTTGCTCCGGCTTTTGCGCGACTGGTGCGGCGATGCTGCCACCGCACATCAGGTGCTTGTTGCCAACCCGGAAAGGCTATACGGGTTTTAGGGAGCAACATTCACCGCTTGCCAAGGGCTGGCGGATCGTTGACACTGGGCGCTGTACGACCCTGTCCACCATCAAGCCACCTCACTGGAACACCATCATGAAAACTGTCAGCAATTTTTCGCGTATCGGTGAAGAAAACGCCTTTGCCGTTCTGGCCCGCGCCGCCGACTTGGCTGCCGGCGGCATGGATGTTATCAATCTGGGGATTGGCCAGCCCGATTTTGCGACCCCCGCCAATATTGTTGAAGCGGCGGTTAAAGCGCTGCGCGACGGACATCATGGCTATACGCCGGCAACCGGGATTCTGCCCTTGCGCGAAGCGGTCAGCGCCGATCTTTCCCGCCGGTTTGGGGCCGCGGTAGACCCCGGGCAGGTGCTGATCGTGCCGGGTGGCAAGGTCACGATGTTTGCCGCGATTTTGATGTTTGGCGCGCCGGGGGCGGAAATCCTTTATCCTGATCCTGGCTTTCCGATCTATCGCTCGATGATCGAATATACCGGCGCGACGCCGGTGCCGATCCCGATCCGCGAGGCCAACGGCTTTGCCTTTTCGGCGGCTGAAACCCTGTCGCTGATCACCGATAAAACGCGGCTTGTTATCATCAATTCGCCGGCCAACCCGTGTGGAGGTGTTACCCCCAAGGCCGAGGTCGATGCGCTTGTTGCCGGTCTTGTGGCGCATCCCGATGTGGCGATCATGTCGGACGAAATTTATGACCATATGCTGTATGACGGCGAAACCCATGTCAGCCTGTTGACCTATCCGGAAATCCGCGACCGGCTGATCTTGCTGAATGGCTGGTCGAAAACCTATGCGATGACCGGCTGGCGGCTTGGCTATTCGGTCTGGCCGGTGCCGCTTTATGATATGGCGCGCAAGCTGGCAGTGAATGCGTGGTCATGCGTCAATGCGCCGGCGCAATATGCCGCGCTTGAGGCGTTGACCGGCCCGCAAGATGCGGTGGCCACGATGCTGGCCGAATTTGACGCGCGCCGCCGATTGGTGGTCGATCTGTTGAATGATCTGCCAGGCGTGTCCTGCATCACCCCAAAAGGCGCGTTTTATGCCTTTCCGAATATCACCGCTACCGGCTGGAAGGCCAAACCGCTGGCCAGCGCATTGTTGGAAACAACCGGCGTCGCAACCATTGGCGGGCCTGATTTCGGCATTTTGGGTGAGGGCTATATCCGCCTGTCCTATGCGAACAGTCAGGACAATATTCGCCGCGCCATTGATCGGATGCTGGGCTTTTTGGAAACCGAGGCCGCGGCGGGCTAGGGGCGAACGAACCAGTAAAGGGGGCTATGATGTCATCAACGATTATTTCCTGTGCGGTAACCGGATCAGCGCCAACACCGTCAAAAAACCCGGCGGTGCCGGTTACCCCGGCCGAGATTGCCGCCAGCGCGATCGATGCGGCCAAAGCCGGGGCAGCGATTGTGCATATCCATGTGCGCGACCCGGAAACCACCCGCCCCAGTATGGACCCGGCGCTGTATCGCGAGGTGACCGCGCGGATCCGCGACAGTGGCACCGATGTGATCATCAACCTGACCACCGGACCTGGCGCCCGCTATATCCCATCGGCCGATGTGCCGGGTCAGGCGTCAGCCGACAGCACTATGTGTACACCCGAACAACGGGTTGTGCATGTCGAGGAACTGACACCGGAAATCTGCTCACTTGATGTGGCAACGATGAATTTCAACCAGCATGTGTTTTTGAACCATCCTGACCATCTGGCGATCATGGCCAACCGGATTCGCATGGCCGGCACCAAGCCCGAACTTGAGGTCTTCGATACCGGCCATATCGTGCTGGCGCGCAAGATGATCGATGATGGGCTGATCGCGCCGCCCCCCTATTTCCAATTCTGCCTTGGGATCAGCTATGGGGCGCCAGCCAGTGTTGAAAGCATGCTGTTGATGCGCGATATGTTGCCGGCCGGGGCGATCTGGTCAGC
>JAYOFA010000054.1:0-5882 GCA_038116935.1 Puniceispirillum sp. (SeqCode)
GGTGCCGCCACACTGGCGGTTGGCGGGCTGGTCAAATGATCGCCAATGACTAGGGCCAAGAAGCCGGCCAGCGCTGCCACATGAATGCCCCGCAAAAAGCGTGTGCCTGTTGGTTGTTCAACGGTATTTGCTGTCATCACCTAATCTCTTTGAAATCCGAATAAAGGCCGGATTTTCAACCCAACCAAGCTGCCAAGCATGGCCATGACAAACCACAGCCAGCCATGCGCCGACCCAGACGCAATGCCTGCCAAAAACGCCCCAATATTGCACCCAAAGGCCAGCCTTGCGCCAACCCCCATCAAAATCCCGCCAACTGCGGCGGCCAGCATCTGGCGCTGGTTGGGCCAGGCGGCGCTGGCGTAGGTTTTGCCAATGATCGCGGTGATCGCAGCACCAAGCAACATGCCGATATCCATCAGTGAACTGCTGTTCGCAAGCACCGATTGCTGCAACGCTTGCGCTGGGCCGGTCCATTGCCAAAATGCAAAATCAGCAACCGGCACCGATAAGGCGGTGGCGATTTTTGCCCCCCACAGCGTAAAGCCAAATGTAACCCCCCACGGATGGCCGGATATCAGCAAAACAAGCCAGCACAAGGCCGCAATCAAGACCGAACCGATCACCAGTCCGCGCCATTTTTTTGTTGCCTGTTGTTTGTCGCGCCGCCAGAAAAACCAGCCCCCGACCAAGCCGACCAACGCCAGATTGATGGCCAGCTGAAACGGCCAACTGGTATCTCCGGCAATCGCCACCTTGCCAAACGATCCCCACCCAAGCGCGGTGGGTACAAGGAATGATCCAAGCAGCGATCCCAGAACAAAAAAGGGCAGGGCCACAAGCATGCGGCCCGACCCGCCACCAAAGGTAAACAACACGCCTGACCCACAGCCATTGGCCAACTGCATGCCGATGCCGAATAAAAATGCGCCAATCACAAGCGATGTCGCTACCGGCGCAATCGTGCCGCGCGCTGCAACATCAAACAGCGCACCGTCAAATATCCCATATGTGGCCGGGATAAAGACCAGCATGCACAAGCCGATCAACAGGAAATGTGCCGCTACCGGCAAGCCATCCCCTGTTTCAAGCCAGCGGCGCCAGCCTGACGCAAAGCCATATTGAAAGCCAAGAAATGCCCCGCCCAAAAGGCTGCCCAACAAAAACAGGCTAATACCTTTGGCGCCGGTGTCGATGCCAACAAGCCCGGCGAGCGCCAGCCATGTCAAGCCCAACGGCAGGACCGACAGCATGATTCCCGCCCGATGGCGCTGATCCGCCCCTGTTGAGGCGGACCGGTTTTGATGATTGCCGCTGGTGGCAACGCTGGCCTTGTCCATCGCTGTTAGCCCTTGTATTTGAAAAAGTTCAAGATCTTGTCAAGGTTGGACTGTGTTTTCAGCGGGCGGTTTGGATCTGCCGTCCATTCGACCATCGATCCGTCATAGAGATACACATCTTTTTGCCCCAACACTTCGGACAGCACGAACCAGTTGGTCGCCGCCCAATGGCCGGTGTTGCAATAGCTGACAATCGGGCCGGTGCCAAGCTCGCCATAGATCGATTGCAATTCGGATTTGGTTTTCAACTTGTTGGTTGCGCTATTATAGGCCTTATCCTGATACAGATTCACCGCACCGGGAATGCGGCCGGCCTGACGTGCCTTATCATGCTTGGCGGCGCCTTCGAACTGTTCGACGGTACGGCCATCCAGAAGCAGGTGGCCCGCCTTTTCACCCTTGTCGACAAGGGCCTCAACCGCGGCTGTGTCAATATAGCCGGTGGCGTCAAAATTGGCGGTGAAGGTACCGGCAACAGCGGTTGCTGGCACGCCTGTTGCGATCTGGTTCGGATAGGCCGCTTTCCATCCCTGCCAGCCACCATCCAAAACCGATACCGCCTTATGGCCAAAGATTTTGAATGTCCAATAGGCACGCGCCGAACTGCCAAAATCGGTTGAGGACACGCCAGCCGGCACCAACACAATCTGGCTGTCGTTCGACACGCCAAGCGGCCGTACCAACGCTTCGAACTGTGCATCGGTTGGCAGCAGACCCGGAATGCCATTGCGGGCAACGCGCCAGCCAGCGGTCAGATAATCGGAATGAACCGATCCGGGAATATGCCCGTCAAGAAAGGTTTTATACCCCCCCTTATCCAATTTGTTCCGCAAATCAATGATCACCAGCTTGTCATTGTTGAGGTTTGATGCCAGCCAATCGGCCGACACCAATGGTTCGGCTTTTGCCACTCCTGCTGATACCCATAAAAGGACCGTAGCAAAAATGACCTTCAGTAGATTTTGTCGTTTCAAAGTGATCTCCATCGCAGCAGATTAAACTGCAGCAAGAAATAGAAATAATTTTTTTAATCGGCAAATAAAAAGCCGTTAAGAAAAAATAAAATTTATTAAAATTATATAAATTATTATAATTTACTTATTGAGACAGATTCCAGTTAAATTTTGTCCCATCGCGTGACGGTGAAAATGCCGATAGGCTATTTGGTGCATGGCTGCCCTATCCAAGGCATGCGGATGGGTGCTGCTGCATCACCAGGCGTGGCGTGCCAGATCACGGGCGCGCGTTGTGACTACCGGTGCTGTTATCTACCGGTGCCGTTATAAGGACAATCTTTTGAAAATGCGTTCGGGAATCAGGCAAATCACAGCCATGATAAGGCGCCATCGGTGATAAATGACGATGTCGCGATTTGACTGTGCGCTGGCGTAAATCGCTTTGGCGAGGCTCTCACGCGTTGCGGTTAAAAGTTTGGGTGTTTTGATATCGGCGATCATTTTGGTGTGAACAAACCCCGGCAAGACGGTGATCACACGCACCCCGCTTTTTGACAGGCGATTCCTTAAACCGGACAGAAATGCCGTGAACCCGGCTTTTGCTGATCCGTAAATGTAATTTGACGCACGACCACGAAGGCCGGCAACCGAGCTGATACCAATCAAGGTGCCGCTGCCCCGGCTTTCAAATTTGTTGGCCAGCACACCAAGAATGGCGGCAGGCCCCTCATAATTCGTGCGGACAATTGTGGTGAATGTATCACCGTTGTTTTGGCCAAGCGGCTGGTCGCCTAAATACCCAATGGCACAAACAACGATGTCCGGCAAAACCGGTAGTTTGTCGACAAATGTGGGATGGGTCTCGGTTGCGAGAACATCAAATTCATGCAAGGTAACACCAACCTGATAGCGTACCATAAGGTCAAGACGGTCAGACTGGGAGTGGTCAATTTTCCGGCCAGCCAGTTGAATGTCACAGCCATGTTTGGCGAACTGATGCGCCACCGCCAGGCCGATGTCACTGCGCGCCCCCAAAATCATAACGGTTGCCATTGTTAAAGCCCCAATCTTTTGGATTGTGAAGACGCAAACCGTTTGTCGCTACCACGATCTGATCTAAATTTTTCAAATATCTTGATACGGCTGTCTGACCGGGCAAACACATCGGCAGGCATGACCGCATCTTTGGCAAGGTAAAAGCGGCCATTGTGCTGTAGGGTGTGTTGTTCCAGCGCACGCTGCAGGCGCAGCGCCCGGTCGGTGACCGGAAAATCCAGCGCCAAGGTATAGCCCTCCATCGGAAAAGAAATACCCCCTTCCTGCGGCCCCAGTTTTTTCAGCACCGCCAGAAATGGACTGACGCCAGAGCTTGAAATCAGTGACAAGAGCGCATTGAGCCCGGCGTCACATGACTCGGTTGGCAAAACGCATTGAAACTGTAAAAACCCACGCCGGCCGTAAATCTTGTTCCAGCCAAGAATGTTATCCAGCGGAAAAAAGAAACTGTCCAAATCTACCATGGATTCAGGCGGCTGTTTGCAGGCGCGGCGGAAATACAGGCTGTTGAAAAGGCCGACAGTGAATTTGTTGAGTGTCCATGATGGCAAGTCAAACGGGATCTGCAGCTTGTTTTTATGGGGCATGTCGAGACCGGTGCTACGCCTCTTTGCTGGCAACTCGTCCGGCCCCGCATGTTCGCCAAGAAACAACACTGATCGTCCCAAGGCCCTGCCCGTCGCCAGACAATCAATCCATGCCACCGAGTAATGACTGTCATGATGTTTTTCAAATAAGCGTAGGGCGTGGTTCACATTATCAGCTGGTATGGTCTGTTTTTTTATTGATGATGACGTTATCGGGCGTAATCGGATTGCAACGCGGGTGATCACGCCGGTCAAACCCATGCCGCCAATCGTATGGTCAAAAAGTTTGGCGTTTTTACGCCTTGAGCAACGGACGGTTTTGCCATCGGCCTCGATGATATCCAGCCAATCAACATAACGCCCAAAGCTGCCGTCTTGGTGATGGTTTTTCCCATGAACGTTGGCTGCCACCATGCCGCCAAGCGTGACAAATTTGGTGCCTGGCACGACGGCGGGAAACCAACCTCTTGGGACGAAAATGGCGATGATGTCGGCCAAACTTAACCCGGCTTCTGCCACCAGCTGCCCGTTTGTTGGGTTGAATGCCAACAGCCTGTTACAGGCGGTCATGTCAATCGTGCTGTGCGGGTTTATCGCGCTGTCACCATAGGCGCGCCCGTGGCCGCGGGCAATGGTTTGCCCCTTCTTGATGATAGCGGCGATGTCTTCCAGCCTGTTTGGCCGGTGAACCGTCGCTTCCATCACCGGAAATTCCCCCCAGCCGGATAATTTCATGCGACTTTGTCCATATTTTTAGTCTTAAAAACAAACTGCCGATCCATCCGGAATTTCAGCCAGTAGCCAATGGACAGCCCGATCAACGCCCCTGTTTCGCGCATGATATCATCCTGCCAGATGACCCAAAACAGGGTCTCGCTTGCCCAAAACAAGCAGGTTGTCAAAACGCCGGTTGCTGTATAGGCCATGAATTTGCGGCTATGGTTTTTAAGCCCCGCATCATGATCAAAAAAAATCCACTTTTTATCAAGCAGGTACTTCAACACCAAGCCGACAGCGGTGCCTGTGAAAACAGCGGCACTATAGATCAAGGTGCTGTCCCCAAGAGACAACACAATCCGTTGCGCGCCCAAATTGGCAGCTATCGCCAGCACAGCAAAGGCGGTGTATCTGATCGCAATAGGGGGCAGGATCACAATATCGCTCCACTCACCACGATTGCTGTAATCAGCCCAAGGCAAACATGGCTTGTTCGGTCAGTAATCGCAAAGACGATCGGGTCATCTGTCATGCCGCCATGATTGGTGATCAACACCAAGCGGGTCAACCAGTAAATCAGAATCAAGCAAACCCCAAACAAGGCCGATGGCATATTGTACAATGCAGTGACTTCTGGCGAGTTGATATAGAGGGCCATCACCAAAACCGCGAGATAGCCAGCCCCCAATCCGCTTATGGTCATGATCGGCAGATCATTGACTGTGTAGCCCCGTCCGGCAATATCGGCGACGCCAAGCGCCTTGATGTCGACCAGTTCGGCCTGACGCTTGATCGCCGCAAGAGACAGAAAAAAGAAAAGCGAAAAAACGATCAGCCAAAATGAAATATCAATGCCGGTTGCCACCCCGCCAACCCAAATTCTAAGACAATATAAACCACTCAATGTCATAATATCCAATGTGGCGACTTGTTTGAGCTTTGTCGAATAGGCCAGGTTGATCAGCACATATAGCAGCATCAATAGCAGGATCGCCGGGTCCATCACCACGGCTATCATTGAGGCCAGCGTCAAAAGCGCAAGCCATAAAAAAATTCCATAGTTGGCCGGTAATACACCCGATGCAAAGGGGCGAAAGCGCTTGCGCGGATGCCGCCGATCAACTGACAGATCCACCAAATCGTTCAAAACATAAATCGATGATGCAAACAAGCTGAACACCACAAAGGCCAAAGCGCTCGATAAAATATGCGCGATGGTTATTTGG
>JAYOFA010000054.1:5938-8095 GCA_038116935.1 Puniceispirillum sp. (SeqCode)
ATTCACGGCAATGGCTTTCGATGCCGCCTTCCATACCGTCAGATCGGCGGTTGCATCACCGATATAGGAAAAACCGTTTTCGCCAAAACGACTCACCAGATAGTCGGCCTTCATTTTGCCTTTCAGATTCGCTGTCGCGGTGGAGCCCTTCACCTCATCGAAAAGCCTTAGATGCTGGTTGATCTGTTCGGCAAAATGAAAATTTGCCGCGGTTACTAACGCGGTATAGCCCCCATTTTTGCGATGCTTATCAATATAGGCGATGACGTGATCATTATAGGGTAGGGACGCCACATCAATGTCAGAATTTTCATAAAGACACTGTTTTAGCTGTGCGCGGCCCTGAAGGGCGGCGATCACAGCGCGAAACATGTTCCAAATATTGATCCCGATGGCCGACCAAAAGCTTTCGTGAAGAAGGTCTGATCGTATCAAGGTGCCATCAAGGTCAACAACCAGAATGTTTTTATCTTTGGACATAAACAACTCAAACAAACACGCATATAACCGTCTTGACCTCGAATGGGTGTAACAAATTTAGATCATGGTATCGATTTATTTTTGCGACAGTCTCTTATGGCACGCTGTCGGTTTGATCATAGCCCATCGAATAACCAACGGTGTGATCGATTGATTCTTTTCCCAAATGAAGGATTCGGCGCCTCCGTCAATCACCGGCCCAAACGCCCCAAGGCGGTCAAGAAGCCGTTGTTTTTGGCTGTCGCCGTCGATCCATAATGCCAATGCCCCTGACGCATCGATACGCTGTGTATCGACCCAGGGTGAAATGGCGCTGTCACCATTTATCCATACAGACGGGCGATACTGTCCTTTTGCCGAAACCAATCCGGCCAGCCAATTCTCGCCGGCTACGATGGTCAACGGACAGGCCGTTTCCTTTTCCCATACGCGGTCGAAACGCGCCGCTATGTCACCGGCTGGCCAATCGGTCCGCAGTGGTTTGCCCGTCACCCGGCTGCCGAATTGATTGGCAACAGCAAACAAGCTGACAATAACCACAAACATCACCAAGAACGCCCGCAGCACAACGGCCGTCTTGGTCCGGTCAAGAGCATCACCAAGCAGCAGAATCACGATAATGCCCGATAAAGACCACATCGGGGCGCCCCACATATCACGAAGGCTGACACCCGCGATGATGGCCACAATCACCGCAATTAAACAAGGCCCCACCCCACACAGCAGCAACAGATCAAATCGTGGCTTTACAGACAGTGGCACGGCCCAGCGCAGCGGCTTTAACAAGCCCAATAGGCCAAGTATGATCAGTAGCGGAAGATGGTCTGCCAGCTGGGCAAGAACGAATTTTGCGGCGGCAATGGCCGCGGCCGCATGACCGCTTGTTGCGGCGCCACGATCACCCAGATATGTTAAGGTTATAAAGTTGTTGCTGATCAGCCACATCACATGTTGATGCGTTATCAACAGGGCAATCACTATGCCCAGATACGGATAGGGTGATCGTAGAACAGCAAAAAACCGGTTCCGGAAAATGAGATAGATCAGCATCAAAAAGGGCAAGATGAGAATGGAATATTTCACCAAAATGCCAAGGCCAATCGCACCGCCGATCGGTAGCCACGCGCGCTGGTCTTGATCCAAGATCACCTTGTGAAACAAAAATATGATCAATGCCCAGACCGGCATCTGTGCCACATTGTGATTAAATTCCGGCGTTGGCCAGGAAAAATAATAAATGCCGGTCAGCATCACCACCGCCAGCACCGCCTTTTCAGGCGGAAGATAAAATCGCGCGGTTTTGAAGGTGCATATATAAGTCACGACAATGCAAATTTGACTAAGCAGATACGGACCGAAATCACCAAGCCATTCATAGGCAAAATTTGCTGCCCAAGACACCAATGGCGGGTGCTTGTGATAACCGGCTTGCCATTCCTGCCCCCAAGACAGGCCTTCGCGGATCACATCCAAGGGTAATGTATCGGACGTCAAAAAGGGGATCACACTCCACAGCGACAGCTGCAGAAAGATCAAACAAGATAAAATGCCAAGGCTGTTGTTTGGCGCTGCAGGCGATAATTTTGGCGGTGTCGTTCGCATCTAAGATGAGGGGATCGTCCGGTCAATCTCTGAAATTTTCAAATTGCAGCGGAAGGTCCAGATCCAAGGCTTTGA
>JAYOFA010000055.1:0-2015 GCA_038116935.1 Puniceispirillum sp. (SeqCode)
TGGGGTTATTGGTGCTTGCCCCAACGGTTTTGGTGTTGACGGCGCGTGGGGTGGGGCTTGATCAGATGCTGCTGCCTTTCATCACCTGGTACGCGGTTGCACCGCCGATTGCGACCACAGTCTGGATGTGCGTGTTCTTGGGATTTACCGCGCCTGTTGCTATGGAAATTGTGGTGCTGACAAATATCTTGGCCCCCTTTACCGGACCCTATCTTGGCGGCGTATTGCTGGGTGAGGTGGTGCCCTTGTCCAGCTTTGCCCTCTCCATACGGATTGGGGCCATATTGGGTGGCGGTATATTGGCAGCGATGTTGTGCCGGCAGCTGTTGGGGGCTTCACGGATCGAGGCACAGCGTCAGCGGCTCGATGGCATATCGACGTTGGCGATGTTGGCCTTTTTGGTGCCGGTATTCGATGGGATTGGTGGGCTGGCAGCAGGCATGCCGGTTTTGGCGCTGATCTGTGTCGGGCTGGCCTGCATGCTGAATTTCGGTAGTCAGGCATTGATCTTCCTTGGCGGCCAGTTGCTGGCGCGTCAGCGGGGCACGCTGCCCGAAGGCACCCGTAGTATCGCGGTTGTGGCTGGCAATCGCAATCTGGGCCTGTATTTTGCCGCCCTGCCGGCAGATCCAATTTTTTCGCTGTTCGTTGCGGCCTATCAGTTGCCCCTTTATCTGACTCCGATGATTGCCGGCTGGTTTGCCGACCGCCAAAAGCGGCGTTGTTCCAGCCGGTGATCGGTTTTGACACCACGTCATTTTCAGGCTGTCGCTTTTTAGCCAGCGGCGTATAGTGGCCCGGATGGCCAAGCTTGCTTTTCACGACCTTACCGAACGTCAAACCCGCTGGAACGCGATGATCGATGCGTTGCGCGCGCCATGCTATGCGCTTGGGATGACCATGGCTGGTTTTTCAACCATTGCGCGTGAAGCTGGGCTGGATTTCTGGATGGCCTTGGTAACCTCGCTTGGGGTGTGGGGTATGCCCGGGCAGGTGGCCTTTGCCAGCCTTTATGCGGTTGGTGCGTCCTTGGTCATTATTTTCATTGCGGTGTCCTTGGCCAATATGCGGATGTTGCTGATGGTGGTGTCGGCAGCCGATATGATGCATCTTGGCGCCCATCAATTGCCGCTGTGGAAACGGGTCTTCTGGATGCATTTTCTGGCGATAACCGCCTGGGCGCATGTTGGTATGGCAGAACAGAAATATCCGTCGCATCTGTTGCTGGCCTATTATCAGGGGTTTGCCCTGACTATTTTTACTTTTGGGATTGGGGGGACCATTTTCGGCTATTTTCTAAGTGATCTTTTGACCCCAGACCTGTTGCGTTTTGTCATTTTTGTCACGCCAATCTATATCATGCTGATGATCATCAATGCGCGGCAAAAGGCCAACCGGTTGGCGGTGGTAATTGGCGGGTGTCTTAGCCCGATATTTTTTCCGTTTGCCGGCGAATGGGCTATTTTGTTGGCCGGTATTGTCGGCGGCAGTCTGGCCAGCCTGTATAGTCGCCATGTCGCCAAATGGCATCTTGAGGTGGAGGCCTGATCCCGTGATCTATACAATGCTGGCAGATCAAGGCGAGGTGCTTTACGCATGGTTGGCCGTCGGCTGTGCGATTGCCGGCACCGCGGTTTGGCGGTTTGCCGGTGTTGTACTGGCGTCACGCATTCCGGCCGATAGTCCGCTGATGGGGTGGATCAACACCATGGCCTATGCGATGGTTTCGGGGGTGCTGATGCTGATTTTGGCCCACCCGACCGGGGTGCTGGCAACGACCGATATCGAACATCGGTTCTTTGGTCTGTTGGTCGGTTTGGTCGTGGTGTTTTTTAGCAAGCGGTTGATGGTGTCGTTGCTATGTGGCGTTGCCAGCTTTGCCGTGGCGGTGACATTTTTCTGATCGCTGAATGAAATCGTCA
The DNA here is from genome assembly GCA_038116935.1 of Puniceispirillum sp. (SeqCode). Lineage (GTDB taxonomy): Bacteria > Pseudomonadota > Alphaproteobacteria > Puniceispirillales > Puniceispirillaceae > UBA3439. The sequence continues at coordinate 1,923 of JAYOFA010000055.1, forward strand.
AAAGGGCAAGGCGGTGCCCTCATAGGTTTCATAAATGCCGGTCGTCTCCAGCGATAACAAATCAAACCGTTGCAGCAAGCCGGCGGCACTGTC
>JAYOFA010000055.1:2115-8078 GCA_038116935.1 Puniceispirillum sp. (SeqCode)
TTGCGCGCCGGATCATCAAGGCCGCCATAGCTGTCCAACACCCCGGCATTACATACCAAAAGATCAACTTTGCGGCGCATGCCTGCCGCGATCTGTTTCATGTCGCCCTCGGCAGTGACGTCAAGCCCTAACAAGGTGATGGCGGGGTTATCACGGGCCAGTGCGACCAGCGCCGGTGCTTCCATTACATTACGCGCGCAGGCGATAATGGTGTCGCCGCGGGCGGCCGCCTGTTTGGTCATTTCAAACCCGATGCCGCGATTGGCACCGGTAATCATAATTGTCTGGGTCATAGTCGTTTCCAAAAACGGGGTTAGGAGGATGAATGGGCGTCAACTATCACCGGGTCAAACAACGGAAGACTGAATATCTGGCTCAGCATTGGCGTAAAATAGTCAAGTGTCTCTGTGTGATAGTCGGGTTCAAACGCCATCTGATACCACGCTCGCAAAATCGCTCGCAACTGACGAACCATTTGGGACCGCGATAGATATCACGGGCGTCTTTATCCTTGCGGATTGCAATAATTTCGTCGGCACCTTGAATGGTAGGTCGAAAAAATTTTCCTAATTGGGTAAGTGTCTGAGCCATTAGGTGTTTTCAAACTTGCGTTGACGATTTAATAAAACTGACAAGCTATTGCTAGTGGTTTTTACCTTTTTAGTATGCAGAAAACTAACATGACAGAATTTTTGGCATATATCGAGTGGGCGATTGACCAGTTGGTCTTCGCATTACCGTTGGGGATATTTGACCAGCTTCCAGCGCTGGCAAGATTGCTTGCCGACGATCAAGGGCGCTATATTTTTGGTGGAATTGTCCTTGTTTTACTGCTGATGTTGCTGTGGATTGTGATGTGGCTTGGGCAACGCCTGTTAGTTGGCAAGCCAAAAGCAGCAGTGGCTGACAAGGTTACTGATGCCGTTGCTACCCGACGCCAAGCTGGGGCAATGGCATCTGCTAGCGTTGATGATGGTAGCCGGTTTTACTTTTTCCGCCGGGCTGATCAGTCGTCAATATCAGATGACACCGCAGCACTGATGGCTATCGAGCAGGAAATGCTGGCCGTGCGGCAATTATTTGCCGACGGGCATATCCTGCAAGATGTCTATATCGCCGAAACCCGCCGCCTCTACAGGAAAGCGAAAGTGCTGCAAAACTCACTGGCCTGATCGCATGGTTCCATGCAACAAAATGAACGATTTTGCGCTGAACCGTAAACCGCCGTTCTCATCATGTTCGGGAAAGTTGCAATCTCACACATGAAAAACGGGTAATTGCAGCCAAGATTACCTGATTGTGGCATCAGGCTTGCTTTGGTTAGCTAACGCATTGTGCGGTTTAATCTGATTTATGGTGTTCTTGAACAGATGGTGCGATTATGCCGTTAAGCGGCGCGTGGTAGATAATCCGGTTTGATAGTGACTGACATGATAGACACATCCTCCAAAGCGATCTTTGTCGGCAATATCAAAGGTGGTGTTGGCAAAAGCCTGCTGACCGCTTATCTAACCGATTATTTGCGTCATCGGTTCAAGAACAAATCGGTGATGCTGGTCGATACTGACCCGCAAGGCACCGCCTTTGAGATGATGGAACCAACATCACCAAACGGGTCGGTGCGTTTATTGCCGGTTGGCGACCGCTATGACGGGGTGAATATGAGTACCCTGGATGGGGTCTTGCGGCGTCTTCTTAGTGACAATGACACAATCACAATGGTCGATACGGGTGCTGGCAAAGTTGGCAATCTGTGGCGCATCATCGCGTTAAGTCAGGCTTTGATTGTGCCTACATCGATGTCGTGGGCTGATTTGCGTCCGACTGTTGAATTCATTAAAGATATCGATGAGCGTAAATTGGATCAGGGCATTAGCACGCCGCATGTGATCGTCGTGCCGAACCGGGTGTCGCCGAATCAACGTGATTTTTCGGCGATTGCCGAGGCGTTGACCGATGTGAATGCGGTGCTGGCACCGCCGATTTCGGATCTTGTTGTGGCGCGTGGAAAGGCATCGACATTCAACGGCTTGTCTGATGTGCAGGGGACACGGTTTCATGATGAAATTTCGCGGCTTGGCGCGTTTATAGTCGATTATGTGATCAGCGGCGAACTTGACCGTATCTATGGGGGGGCATCATAGCGTCACAGCGCCGCATTGGGCGATAATACTGGACGTGTTCAGTACCGGATCACCCGATCAAAACTGTCGCAACCCAGTGATGGAAATGATGTGTTGGCCCATCCATTACCGGCGAGAATTTACCGCCATCATAGCCATCTGCATGACGGCCTTTTTGCATGCCCTCAACCATACCGATATCTTCGATGAAAATATCATGCCATAGGCGGGTATTGGTTTGCCGCATGGCGGCAAAATCCGGTCCTGATGCGGCCGGATCGGTGTAGTAAATTTCAACCTGTTCAGTCGTGCGGTCGGGGCCCTCGGGGCGCAGGATTATCGCAAACATATGATCGCGATGGACCCCCAAAAGCAGGTTGGGAAACAGCGCCACATATTCTGCCCCAGTTCGCCATTTGTCAGACAAACCGGCAATGGCTGGAAACTGCCGCCCGTCGTCACTGATTTGGGGGGTGTAGACATGGCTTCCTTGGCCGGCATAATTGCGGGCGTCCATAATGTCGTAATGGTCCTCAAGCCGCGAATAGCTGTTCAACCCGGGATGCACAAAGGGCAAATGATAAGATTCGCAGTAATTCTCTACCGCCAATTTCCAATTGCATTTGACCGTCAAAGCAAAGGATGAGTCCGCTCCGCTGTGGCACCAGTCACGATTAAATTCATGCCATCGCCCGATCAGATTGGCATGGGCGACCTCAAAGGGCGGCGCGCTGCCGTCAAGATTGACAAAGATAACGTCCATCCAAAGGTGGGCACGCACGTTGATTAACGGATAATCGCAATGCGGCACCGCCGCATGGCTGTTATTGTCCGGTCCGCCGATATGCGGCGTTTTGCGTAATGCCCCGTCAAGATCATAGGCCCATGCGTGATACGGGCAGGTGATCGGGCCGCGTAATTTGCGTTGACTGTCAACAAGGATCATCCCACGGTGCCGGCATACATTTTGAAATACATTGATCTGTCCGTCAGGGGTGCGGGTGATCAGCAACGGCACCCCGGCCAATTCAAGCGGTTTGACCCATCCGGGTTTAGGCACATCCTTGCCAAAGCCAATAGCCACCCAGTTTGGGCGAAACAGGGTGGTTTGCTCATAGCGGTAAAATGCATCATCAATATAACAGATGTTTGGGAGGCCGGTGGCGCTGGTAATCGGCTTGGTCACATCTTTGAAGGCGGTGCTATGGATCACGGTGGCAAGGTCGGTCATGGCAGTGTCCCCCCATGTGTAGGTTATGGTTGCCGGCTTCACAACAGACAGCTTATGGTGCAACTGTTTTGGAAAATTACCGTCGTTGTCTGTCTTGGCAGCGGCACAGGGCGTCGTGTTTACGCAAGGAACAGAAGCGATCATGGCTTTTATAGATGCCAAGCAACCGGAGCAGGTCCATTTACAACTTGACCATCGGTTCTATCGCAAGGTCGCGGCGGTAAGCTTTGCCGTGCAATCGCTACGCTATCGCAACCAAGAGGCGGCGGCGAGCATCGGCCTTGATACAATCGATGATACCGCATGGACCACCCATTTTGCCGGGTTCCAGCCGCTAGAGGGCAGCCTGCCGCACCCGCTGGCATTATGCTATCACGGCCATCAGTTTGGTCATTACAACCCCGATCTTGGCGATGGGCGTGGCTTTTTATTTGCGCAACTGCGCGATGATCAGGGGCGGTTGATGGATCTTGGGACCAAGGGGTCGGGAACAACGCCGTTTTCACGCACCGCTGATGGTCGGCTGACGCTAAAAGGGGCTGTGCGCGAAATTTTGGCAACCGAAATGCTCGAAGCGTTAGGTGTCAACACATCGCGGACCTTATCGGTGGTCGAAACCGGCGAGGCGCTGACACGCCATGATGAACCATCACCAACGCGTTCGGCGGTGTTGGTCCGTCTTTCGCACAGCCATATCAGGATTGGCAGTTTTCAGCGGCTTGCCTATATGCAGGATTTTGACGCGATCGAAATTTTGGCGCGGCATGTCGCGCGGCATTATTATACGGGTGTTGGCGGGTTGGCGCGGCTTGACCCGGATGCGCCGCTCGATGCGTTACTGCCAGATTTGCTCGAAGCGGCGGCGTTGTCGATTGCCACCACGGTTGGACAATGGCTGGCGGCAGGTTTTGTGCATGGGGTGCTGAACACTGACAATTTCAATATCACCGGCGAAAGTTTCGATTATGGGCCGTGGCGGTTTTTGCCGCATTTTGACCCGGGATTGGTCGCCGCCTATTTTGATCAAACCGGCCGTTATGCCTATGGGCGGCAAAGCGAGGCGGCGCTGTGGGCGGTATGCCGGCTGGCTGATAGTTTCTTGCCGCTGGTTGATAAATCGAAACTTGAGGCACGCTTGCCGCTGTTCTATCCGTCGGTTGAAGCCAGCTTGGCGGCACAAATTAAATGGCGGCTTGGGGTGGCAGGGGTGACTGATGGCCAGGACCGGGATGCTGCACTGGCGCGGGCGTTTTTTACCGCGGCGCGTGACAGCGGCCATGGCTTTGACCAAATCTTTCACGATCTTTATGGCGGTGCGGCGCGGGTGGATGGCTATGATAGTGCTATCTGGCACCCGTTGCTGGATCAACTGGCCGATTCAAAACCGATACGGGCTGATGCGCTGGCGCACCCCTATTTTCGCCGTGCCACGGCGGTTTCGCTGACCATTGATGAGGTCGAAGCGCTATGGGACCCGATCGCCAGCCATGATGATTGGTCGGCGCTTGAGCGCAAGATCGCCGCTATTCGGCAGATGCGGTCCGCCCTTCACGGGCAGGACCTATCAGTTCTGCCCCGAATCATCGGTGGGGCGGCCGCGGGCTGAGCGCTGTTAGGCTGCGCTTGGCGTCATGCCACGATTGATCACTTCCCGCAGTACAAAATTACTCTCCATGCGAAGCACATGCGGTAATGTTGACAAGGCGGTTGAATGCACCCGCCCAAAATCGGCGACATCGCGCGCCGAGACACGCAAAATATAATCATTGGCCCCAGCAATCAAAAAACAGGCAAGAACATGCGGGATTCTGTCAACCGCCTGTTCGAATTCAGCCATCATCGCATCCGATTGACCGCGCAAGGTGATATGCACCAGCACCAATACATCATGCCCCATCTTGGCGGCATTCAGATTGGCGTGATACCCATCAATGATCCCGTTTGCCTCAAGCTGGGCAACCCGCCGCAGACAGGCTGATGGCGACAGGCCAACGCGGGTGGCAAGGTCAACATTGCTGATCCGCGCATTCTCTTGAAGATGGGTCAGAATGGCGCGGTCGATACGATCCATGATTGGGGCCTCGCGAAGGTTTTTGGCTATTGAATAATATTGCGTTAAATTTGAAATATTATGCAATATATGCTAAATAAAATAAAAATGGCACATATAAAACAAAGAAATAGCATAAAAAATCACATATCATGCCTTTAGTAAAATAACCGACAAGGCAGGCTGTGCGCCTGGCGCTGGCAGTCTGGTTTGGATGCCGGCTTGTCGGTTTAACCGGTTACGAATGGAGGCGTTATCATGCTTGTCGGTGTTCCTAAAGAAATCAAAACGCGCGAATCACGGGTTGGCTTGGTGCCGCATTCGGTGGCGGAGCTGGTGCGCCGCGGTCATCAAGTGATTGTTGAAACCGGTGCTGGCGCTGGGATTGGCGCGCCTGACGGCGATTATCAGGCGGTGGGCGCAGAGATTGTGGATGCGGCGGCGGTATTTGCGCGCGCCGACATGATCGTCAAGGTCAAGGAACCGCAGCCGGGTGAATGGGCCCAGCTGTCGCCCCGGCAAATTCTGTTCACCTATCTTCATCTGGCGGCCGATCCGG
>JAYOFA010000056.1:0-7957 GCA_038116935.1 Puniceispirillum sp. (SeqCode)
ATGGTTTGAGGTCTATGTCGAGGATATGGCGCGGGCGCGGCATTTTTACCAAACATTGTTTCGCGTCGAATTGGAGGAATTGCCAAATTTCGGCGAGGATGACATGCAGCTTTTGGCCTTTCCCTATGCCGATAACACGCCCGGCATTGGCGGGGCGTTGGTGCGCCACCCGATGCGGCGACCCAATCAAGAAGGCAGCCTTGTTTATTTTTCCTGTGACGATGTCGCCAGTGCGGTGACCCGTGCCACTGATTTGGGCGCCGAGGTGTTTGTCCCCAAACAATCGATCGGCGAATGGGGCTTTATCGCGATTGTCGGCGATAGTGAGGGCAATGTGATCGGGCTTCATGCGATGCAGTAACCCCCCCCTAAAAAAGCCGCCTGTCGCGTTGCTGCTTGTGCCATGCCGGTGCCGTGCCAGTGCCTTGCCAGTGCTATCGTCACGGAAGGCATGCGTGCGTTTGTTAATGACTAAAACTTGTTAATAGCCCAGATTTTTTAATGACTCATTTTTTTATGGCAGGCTCGCTGGTGATCTGACAGGGTGGTTGACGGTGATAGAGGGCGCGGGGAGGCGGCGATGGAATTGGGTGAGATTGTTACAGATTTTGTGCCGCCGCCGCATCCGGCCGGGTTGGTGCTAGCGGGCCGGTTTGTCCGGCTTGAACCATTGCGGGCCGCCCATGCCGCCGCCCTTCACGCCGCCAATGCGGTCGATGGTGACGGCGTCAATTGGGCCTATCTTCCCTATGGCCCCTATCAGCAGGCGGCCGATTATCGGGCTTGGGTGGAAAGCGTCGAGGGCGGCGATGATCCGGTGTTTTTGGCAATCATCAACCGGCAAACCGGCGCGCCTGAGGGGATTGCCAGCTTTTTACGCATTAACCGGGCCGATGGGGTGATCGAGGTTGGCCATATCAATTATGCGCCAGCATTGCAGCGGACCACCGCCGCCACCGAGGCGATGTTTTTGATGATGCGGTGGGTGTTTGAAAATGGTTATCGGCGGTATGAATGGAAATGTAACGCGCTCAATCTCAAATCACGGTGGGCAGCCCAGCGGCTTGGCTTTTCGTTTGAAGGGGTGTTCCGCCAAGCGGCGGTGGTCAAAGGCCGCAATCGGGATACCGCGTGGTTCGCAATGATTGACCGTGATTGGCCGGCGATCCGCGCCTGTTTTGAACGGTTTCTGGATCAGGTTGATGATCAGGCAGCGCCAAGCGACCGCATGCAGCAACCGCCGGTGGCGCTGTCAGATTTGACAAGGCCGTTACTGTACCGGCGCGATGACGGTGCGATGATCGGATAATGCAATAGGGCATGCAAATGGGGGGCTCCATCTCTGCCGGGGGGCTGGCAGCCGCCGATAACTAGGGAGGCAGGGCTGACAAACCCCGATTGGCGGTCGCGTTTGATCATTTCTGCGCGCGGCGAGACAATCCTGAAAAAACTCGCTTTGATCTTGGGCATAGCCAATGTGGTGGCGGTGGTGCTAGACCTTTATCCGCTGACCATGTTTCTGTCGTTACCGTTCTGCCTGATCTGGAGCTATTGCGGATGGCTCCATAACGAACCCCAGCTGAAATGGGTCAATATTCTGTTCATGTGCCTTTATGCCTATGGAATCATGCGCTATTTTTTGATACACAATCCCAGCCAAGCCGGCGTGTAAATCAGTCTTCCAGATCTTCCTGCAACACTGTCATCTGCACATGATAGCAGGTCTCGCCATCTTCATTATCCTGAAAGACAACGCCCAGAAATTCATCTTCCAGCATCAGTTCGGCCGAATCATCCTTGTTTTCACGGCGCGCAATGGTCAGCTTGTTGTTGCCAAAGCGCTGGCGGAGATAGCGTTGAACTTTTGCGGTATCGCTGGCATTCATCGGGGATATCCTTTGCTGGCGCGTCCGGTTCGGCCAAGCCGATCAGACACTGGTTGTTGTCGGTCCTCCACGACTACCCGATCAGCCGCCAGCAGGCAAGCCCATCGGTATAATCTTCGTGCCTTGGACAAGCACACACCGCCGCTATAAATGTCGTGTCATCTGGCCGCCGCCATAGGCAGGCCAGGCTGGCCGGGTGGTGATGTCGCGCGTTTGGCATCGGCTGCATCGCATGCGTGTGCCAAGCTCTGGCACCGGAAACAAGCGGCCAATGGCATCTGCCAACGGCAGCGGATCAAGTACCGCATTATGGCCGCACCGATTGCACCAACAAAAAATCGATAACCCCTCATCCAGCATGTCGGCCAAGGTGGTGGCGGCGATCGGCTCGCTGGCGGCAATCGATTGTCGTTTATAGTGGCCCATGAAGACAACCTTTCCTATCAGGGCATCGCTGCGGGCGTTATTTGTTCTTGTTTTGTTCTAATTTAGGAATAACGCATATAATGCTGTCAGGCAAGAGGGTGAAATCGGTATATTATTGGTTAGGTCAGGGGCGCGGATGGTCGCGGGTGGGTTAGCCGGTAATCAGCCGTGGCAACCGGTTAAAATAGCTGATGACATCTTGCAATGCGGCGCTTTTGCACAGCAGCTTGTGGCGGTCACGCAGGCTGAATAGTGGTGTCTCGGTATGGTAGCGCTGGCGCTTTTCGACCACATAAAGCGGTGTTTCATGGGTGTGGCGAAAAATGGAAAAGGTCGCGTTTCCGGGCATATGGTCAATCGCATAGTCACGCCATTCGCCACTGGCAACGCGGGTGCTGTAGGTGGCCAGAATCAGCCCCAGTTCATCGCGGTTGAAGAACAGAGGTTTACGCAGTTTTTTCGGGCTTGTGATGCGGTGCATGGGGTATGTCAGGGTCAGATTTTAATGGTGGCTGTTTTGACTATTCCAAGCTATGTTGGGGCAGCATGCGGTCAAGGTCAATAAAGCACTGGCATTTTGGCCTGAAGAATTGCTATTAGATGAAGCCGTCACGGGGCGTTTTGGCGCTTTTTGTCGGCATTGATGCAAGGCTGGAACAAACCGGCCAAATTCCACGGATTACAGATAAATAAATGGCTGATATTTTTGACGAAGTTGATGAAGAGCTGAAACGCGACCAAATGCAGGTGCTATGGGCGCGCTATGGCAAATATCTGATTGCCGCTGTGTCGATTGTGGTGCTTGGGGTTGCGGCCCGACAGGGCTATGACGCGTGGCAGGCCAATCAGGCTGAAACAGCGGCGACGGCCTATCATCAGGCGATGCAGGCGGATGATGTGGTGACCGCCTTGGCTGCTGCTGGCGATGATTTGACAGCGGGCTATCAGATGCTATCCAGCTTCCGCAGTGCGGCGGCACTGGCCGCCAAAAAGGATTTTGCGGCTGCCGAGGCTGCTTATCTGGCGCTTGCTGACAATGCCGAGATTGGCCCATTATATCGGCAGGCGGCGCTGCTGCTGTCGGTGATGAATGCACCGGTTGACCGCGATCTGGCCAGTTTACGTGACCGGTTGGCCGGGCTTGAAGGGGCCGCCGGCCCATGGCAGGCAATGGCGTTAGAACAGGCCGCAGGCCTAGCCTTGCGGGCCGGTGACCGGGCGACAGCACTGGCCAAATATGAAGCTTTGGCCGGCCTTGCTGAAATTCCGGCGGACATGCGGCAGCGCGCCAGCCGTATGGTAGAGATTTTGAAAGGTTAATGCCCTATGCTGCCTGTGGCGGCGGTGACAATCTGGTCGGCTGGCCTTGTCGGTGGTGCCACTAGCGGTAAAGGGTTTGGTAAAGGGGCAGTGATATGACGATGCTTGTGCCTATCAAGATTGTGCCTATCAAGATTGTACCGGTCAAAATTATGCCTGATGGCGGTTATCGTACTGCCTTGCCGCTATCCTGCCATGCTGTTGGCCGCAGCATCGCTGCCGCCATCTGTCTGGTGCTGGCCGCCTGCTCGGCGCCTGAAGTGATCTTGGACGGTGAACGGACCGCCATTATCAAACAGCAAGACACCATCAAGGTGAATGACGGCGCGCGCGGCGAGGGGGCCGGCTTGTCGGCGCCGTTCGATGTGGTCAAGGCCAGCCACCCGGGTCTGAATGCTGGCCATGCCGGCGGCAATATTACAATAGCGTTGCCGTTCCAGAAGCGCTGGGATGCGCGGATTGGGGGGGCTGGCAGCGATGTGACCGATCTCGCAACCCCGGTTGTTGTTAATGATCATGTTGTCGCGGTCGCCCCATCTGGTGTGGTCACAGCCTTTGCCATCGAGTCGGGTAAAATGGCCTGGCAGGTGCCAATTGACGTGGTCACTGATGACCCGCTGCCGGGCACGGCAGGCGGGGTTGCGGTTGGTGACGGGCGGATATTTGCTCATGCCGGTGGCCGGTCTCTGGCTGCCATTGCGGCAGACAGTGGCAAACTGATTTGGTCGATCAAACTGCCGGTGGCGTTGCGTGGTGGGCCAACCATGATCGGCAGCCGGGTGCTTGTTGTAACCGACCTTGATGGCAACCTTCATGCCTATAGTGCTGATGACGGAGCATTGTTGTGGGAGCGTGCCGGTTTGCCCGTTACCACCCTTGTTTACGGCGCACCATCACCGGCTTTTGCCAGTGACACGATTGTTTTGGCGGGCTATGGCGGCGATGTTACGGCGCTTGACGCCGGTTCGGGGCAGGTGATCTGGACCGATACCTTGGCGGCGGTCAATCCGCGGACACCCTTGCAGGGTATTGGCGATATCACCGGTCATCCGGTGCATGACGGCGGGATGATTCTGGCGGTCAGTCAGGCCGGTCAATTGGCGGCCTATAATGCCCGGTCTGGACTATTGATTTGGGACTTGCCTTTGGCATCGACGCAAATGCCTTGGATTGCCGGCAAGACGGTGTTTCTTGTGACCGTTGACGGCCGGCTTTATGCGATCCGTCGCAGTGATGGTGCGGTACGGTGGGTCACCGCATTGCCGGGCGCATTACCGCCAAATGTTGTCGCGTCCAAAAATGCGGTGCGCTATGTGGCGCCATTTGTCGCAGCAAGCCAGGTCCATGTAATTGCCGATAATGGCCGGCTCTACTCATTTAATGCCGATACCGGCGAGGCCGCTGGCGATTCACGGGTCGGGGACCGGGTGGTGACTTTGCCGCAATTTGCCAAAGGCATGATGTTTGTGTTGAACAATAATGGTAGTTTGACTGCCTTTGATTAGTGGCCAAGAGAGCCTGATGCCTGTTACTTTTGCTATTGTCGGCCGGCCTAATGTCGGCAAATCGACCCTGTTCAATCGGCTTGTCGGCCGTCAACATGCGATTGTTGATGATCAGCCCGGTGTCACGCGTGATCGCCGCGATGGTCATGCCCAGCTGGCGGGCTTGCGCTTTGATGTGATCGACACCGCCGGTCTTGAAGAAGCCGGCGATGGGACCCTTGAAGATCGGATGCGACGCCAGACCGAAATGGCGATCACCGAGGCCGATATCACCTTGATGGTGGTCGATGCCAAGGCAGGGGTCACGCCGGTCGATACATTCTTTGCCAACCGGATACGAAAATCGGGCGCACATGTGGTGCTGCTGGCGAATAAATGTGAAGGAAAACAAGGGGCTGCCGGTCTTGCCGATGCATGGTCGCTTGGTCTTGGCGAACCGGTGCCCATTTCGGCCGCGCATGGAGAAGGGCTGGTCGATTTGCATGATGCGTTGCTGGCTGCGGCGCGCAAGATCGGCCGCGAGGCCGAATTGACCGGTGACAATGACAATCAAGATGATGCCGACAGCGGCACCGATGACCTTGAACAGGCCGAAAAACTGGATGCCGATGGTAACCCGCTTGACCAATGGCAAGACGAGGCCGCCAACCAGCCGATGCGGATCGCGATTGTTGGGCGGCCGAATATGGGTAAATCGACCCTGATCAACAGTCTGCTTGGTGAGGACCGCCTTTTGACCGGTCCAGAGGCGGGAATCACCCGTGACTCAATCGAAGTGCCGTTTGAATGGAATGGCCGGCTTTACAAGCTGGTTGATACCGCCGGTATGCGGCGCCGGGCGCGGGTTGCCGACAAGGTAGAAAAGCTGATGGTCGGTGATGCGTTGCGAGCCATTCAATATGCCCATCTTTGCGTGTTATTGATCGATGCGGCGGAACCGATCCATAAACAGGATCTGGCCATTGCGCGGCTGATCGAGGATGAAGGGCGGGCCCTTGTCATCGGTGCGAACAAGTGGGACTCGGTACGCGACAAGGCCGGGGCCAGCGGGCGTATTGCCGACCGGTTGCAAACCTCGCTTGCGCAATTGCGAGGGGTGCCGGTGGTGCAGATGTCAGGCTTGCATAAAAAGGGCCTAGGCAAATTGCTGCAAGCGGCCGATGCGATGTACAATATTTGGAACACGCGGATTTCAACAGGGCGGCTCAATCGCTGGCTTGAAGGCATGCTTGAAGCACACCCGCCACCGTTGGTCGATGGGCGGCGCTTGCGGATCCGCTATATGACCCAGATCAAGACGCGCCCGCCGACATTTGCGCTGTTTGTCAGCCGACCGGCTGATTTGCCGGAGAGCTATTTGCGCTATCTGACCGCCGGATTGCGGGCCGATTTCGGGCTTGATGGTGTGCCAATCCGGCTGGTGATGCGGAAACGTGAAAACCCGTTTGCGCCATCCTGACCTGACAGCTGGTTGGGGCGTTTTGATCCTACGCTAAAATCTGTTCGCCCATTTCACTGGCAATGTCGGCGATCAGATGACGAAGCCGTGCCAGCCCTTTCGGTTTGATGGTCAGGTCAGCGCTCATATAAAGGCGGCGATTAACTTCTATCTGCACAGATTGGCGCGGGCTATGCGCGCGGCCATACTGGCGGGTGATATGGCCGCCAGCGTAGGGATGATTCCACCCAAGGCTGAACCCGGCAGCGGTAATCCGGTCTGCCAATGCCGCCCCGATGGGTTTGGCAAGCGTGTGACCGTGCAAATCGCCAAGGACGATATCGGCAAGCGGTCTACCGTTGGGGGCGGTTGGTGGCATCGAATGAATATCAATCAACAAACAGGCGCCGCGCGCGGCATAGGCCGCATCGGTGGCCTGAACCAATAGCTGGTGATAGGGCCGGTAGGCAGCAGCCAACCGGATCAGGGCTTCGTCGACGGCAAGCAGGCGCTGGTGAATGGGCACACGATCGGCACGCAGACGCGGTATCAGCCCATAGCCGGCCCTGACCAGCCGTGACGGGGCGGCGATAGCGGTCCGCGGCATGGCGGTAAACATGGTGCTGTCAAGCGCATCATCCGGCCGATTGACATCGATATAGGCGCGGGCAACATGTTGTTCGACACGGATGATGCCAGCCGTTTCAAGCCCATCGCCGAGAAGATCGGTGGCAAAATCCTCCAGCCCGCGCAGCGCTTCGATCGGTGCGCCCGTCATCGTAACAAATTCAGCGGGATAAATCCGTCCCGCATGCGGGAAAGACAGCACGACCGGACTGATCTGGCCCCCGTATGATGACCAGTCGGGCGGCGCATAAAGCCGGCATGGGGCCGTACCATTAGGGCCAAGGCTGGCCAGCGGTAGTATCCGCGGGGTGGTGTCAGGCGTCGCGATCCGTGCATCGACAGTAACGGCAGGGGTGGGGCGCGTGGTTATGTGGCCGATGATTGTCATGACGTCTATGCTACCGCCGCAACCGGCCCAGAACAATGCCAACAACAATCCTAACAACAATGCCCGGAATAATGCCCGGAATAATGCCAAAAGCTTGCCAAATAAAACCGCCACACCCAACCGGGCCGGGGGGCTGATGCGATCATGCGTCAGCGCCGCAAAACACGAAAAAAGGCTTGATATGACAGGCTGCTTGGTGCAGATATACATCGGTCGTGCCAGAACCGGCAGGACCACGCCACCGAACCGGCGCTACATGCGCCGAATGCAGGTGCACCAAAATGGTGTGGGGGTGTAGCTCAGCGGGAGAGCACTTCGTTGACATCGAAGGGGTCACAGGTTCAATCCCTGTCACTCCCACCATTTT
>JAYOFA010000057.1:0-7486 GCA_038116935.1 Puniceispirillum sp. (SeqCode)
CGGCGCCTGGTGTGGTAGCGGTGCTGACGGCTGATGAGGCTGCCGCTGATGGTGTCGGGCAAATGGTTTGGACCGGGGCGCCAGTGCGTGACGATGGTGGTAGCACACCCGACACGCCGCGCCCAACCTTAAGCGGTGCTGAAATCAGACATCTTGGCGAACCGGTGGCTTTGGTGATTGCCGAAACAAAGCAGCAGGCGGCTGATGCCGCCGAGTTGATCGAGCTTGATATAGACATGGCACCAGCGGTGGCGCTGTCGGCCAAGCATATCAAAGACGGGCCATTGGTATGGCAAGACGCGGCAGATAATATTGCCTCGGTCCACCGGATTGGCGATCAGGCGGCTGTCGAGGCTGCTTTGGCCAAGGCGGCGCATGTCAGCCGGTTTGATTTCGATGTATCCAAGGTCGCGGCTTGCACGCTGGAAATGCGCTCTTCAGCCGCTTATGTCGATGAAAACGGCAAAAATTGCCTGATTACCAGTGCTCAAAGCCCCTATGCTGTGCGCGGTGAACTGGCCCAGCTGTTCGGACTTGATGCAGAGGCGGTGCGGGTTATTGCGCCTGATGTTGGTGGCTCGTTCGGAATGAAAGGCACGTTGTTCCGCGAAGATGCGCTCGTCATGTGGGCGGCGCGACGATTGCAACGACCGGTGTTCTGGACCGCTGATCGCAGTGAGTCGATGCTAAGCGACGAACATGCGCGCGCGGTCAATGGTACGGCCCGGCTTGGGCTGGACGCTGACGGCAATTTTACCGGATTATGGGTTGAGGCGCGGGTCGATACGGGGGCGTATTTGTCACGCCGCACAAAGGGTCTGGTCAATAATATTGGAGGTATTGCTGGGCAATATAAAACCCCGGCGATTGCCACTGAAATCACCTTTTATTTTACCCATACGATGCAAACATCGCCCTATCGTGGGGCCGGCCGGCCGGAGGCGACCTATATAATTGAACGGCTGATCGATCAGGCCGCGCGCGAGACTGGCCGTGACCCGCTTGCGTTACGACAGCAAAATTTGATCCCTGCGGCGGCTATGCCGTATCAGACGGCATTGACATTCAACTATGATTGTGGGGATTTTCCACGCGTTGTTGCCGAAGCGGCGAAGCGGGCGGATTATGCAGGATTTGCAGCGCGGCGGCGGGACTCTGAATCACGCGGTATGTTGCGCGGTATTGGTATTTCCAACCCGATCGAGGTTGCCGGTGGCCCGCTGAGAATGTTGAGAAAGGATGTTGCAAGGCTGACCGCGAAACCTGACGGCACGATTTCGTTGTCACCAGGCTTGATGTCAGTAGGTCAGGGGCATGAGACTGCGTTGGCGCGGATGGCGTCAGACCGGCTTGGGGTTGATATTGATCGTATCACCTATCATCAAGGGGATACTGACCTATTGCCTAGCGGGCGCGGTAGCGGTGGGTCAGCGGCGACGGTTATCGGCGGGGCGGCTGTTCATGTGGCGCTTGATGAGCTTATCAACGCCGGCAAGGGAATTGCGGCAGGCGTTATCGGCTGTGCGGTTGACGATGTCACCTTTGATGCTGGCCAGTTTCATGGCCCTGCAAATGCCAATCACAAGCCAATGGGCTGGGATGATATCGCCAGCCATAGCAATGCTGATGGGGGACTATCGGTGCTTGGTGAATTTTTACCGCCTGATGTGACCTATCCTAATGGCTGTCACATTTGCGAGGTCGAAATTGATCCCGCCACCGGGGTTGTCAGATTTACTGATTATGTGGTTGTCGAGGATGTTGGTACGGTTTTGAATGCCGATATGGTCGAAGGGCAGATGCATGGCGGCATTGCCCAAGGCGTTGGTCAGGCGCTTGGCGAGATTTTACGCTATGACGACCACGGGCAGCTATTGTCAGGGTCGTTTATGGATTACCAGATGCCGATAGCCGGTGATTTGCCGTCATTCCGTATTTCAACGCTTGCCGTGCCGACAGCCGTCAATCCGCTTGGCGCCAAGGGGGTTGGTGAGGCTGGCACGGTCGGGTCATTGGCGGCTACCATGAATGCGGTGATGGACGCATTGTCGACGGCTGGGGTGACCGCGTTTGAAATGCCGGCCACGCCGTGCCGCGTCTGGGAAGCGCTTCAGGCGGCCAAGGGCTAGTTGGCGTCCCGCTGGGCTTTCGACCGGTCAAGAAGATGGCTGACTTCTCGCTGTAAGGCTGGTTTTTCAGCCGGATGCAGGAAATGGCCAATCTCGGTTTCAACGCCATGGCTAGATAAAAGCACCCGTTGTGCCTGGCGTGACGAGGATGTGGGCGCCACCGCAGGTGTCAGCCGGACCTTGATCCAGCCAAGCGGGAATTTTGTTGCGCTGGCCTTGCCGTTTGCATCGGTCCGTTTCACGGTAACAGTGTCGGCGGTGGCCTCGATTGTTTCGCGTTTTTGGGCGGCCCGGTAATTCAGTTTGAACGCCCCCCAGACGATCAATAGTTCAAGCCCTAAAAAGCCAATAACCGGCCAAGCACCGGCCAGAAAAAACCCAAGCCCAATGGTGAATAATAAGCCGCCAAGAATAGACATTAAGATGATAAAGCCCTTCGGCGACAACGACCGGTGTGGCCAAATCGACAAGCGTTCAAGAACCTGTGACCCGCTTTTTGCCAGTGGCGGCTTTGATGATGGGCTTTGCTGTGTCATTGTCTTATCAGATGGCTATCGGGGGCCATTTCGTCAAGTCGCTTGTTGGTGCGGCCACCCCTAATTCCCGAAAAAATGACGGTGACTCATGCGCTATATTTACAAAGTCTGTGACCAGAGCTTGTGGGATCAGGCGGTCGATGTCGGTTATTTTGCAGGTGCGGAAATCGATCTTCAGGATGGGTATATCCATTTTTCGACAGCCGCACAACTGCCTGATACGTTAGCCAAACATTTTGCCGGACGAACCGGCCTGTGCCTGTTACGCATTGATCCAACCGGGCTCGCCATCACATGGGAGCCGGCGCGCGGCGGTGATCTGTTCCCGCATCTTTATGATCACCTGCCGGTGTCGGCGGTTGAACCGCTGGGAGAATTAGTTCTTGATGCGGATGGTGTGCATCAATTGCCAAGCCAGCTTTGAACGGCTGACAGGCGTGCGGTTTTGGCTGGTGAAGACAGCGCTGTTGGCGGGTTTCCCCCCCAGATTGGCTTGGGCCAATCTGGATCATCGCGATGACGCGCGACGATGTGAATGTGAAGCTGCGGCACGATATTACCGATAGCGGCGGTATTGATCTTGACGGCGTCGGTATGGGTTTTTAATGCGGCGCCAAGCGCCGTCACCACCCGCCACATGTGATCTGTTAGGTCGGGGTCAAGTTCATGTAGTTCGGTTGCGCTGGTTTCGGGAACGACAAGCAACCAGAAATATCGCGCATCATTCATCAACCGCACCTGTACACCCCTGACCCGCGCCACCAAGAAACTGTCGGCGGCGAGGGTTGGATGGAGGTCAAACGTCACTGTCTGATCAGCCTTTACCGGCGACAATCTTGGCGATTCCCTCGCCGCAGGCAACGGTGCTGGCCTTGCCGCCAAGGTCACCGGTGCGAAATTCCGGTGTCGACAGCGCCTGATCAATCGCATCGGTGATGCAGGTGGCGGCGTCGGCGAACCCCAGATGTTCCAGCATCATTGCCCCCGCCCAGATTTGGCCAACCGGGTTCGCGATGCCTTTGCCGGCAATATCCGGGGCCGAGCCGTGAACCGGTTCAAATAGCGATGGGAATTTGCGTTCAGGATTGATGTTGCCTGACGGGGCCACACCGATGGTGCCGGTGCAGGCCGGGCCAAGATCAGACAGAATGTCACCAAACAGGTTGGACGCAACAACGACGTCGAACCAGTCGGGATGAAGCACAAAATTCGCGGTGAGAATATCGATATGGTACTTGTCACAGGCAATATCAGGGTAGGTTGCGGCCATCGCCTCGACCCGTTCATCCCAATAGGGCATGGTGATCGAAATGCCGTTTGACTTGGTGGCCGATGTCAGATGTTTGCGCGGCCGGCTTTTGGCCAATTCAAAGGCAAATTTCAATACACGATCAACGCCTATGCGGGTCATGACGCTTTGCTGTGTTACAAATTCACGATCGGTGTTGGGGAACATACGCCCGCCAACCGATGAATATTCCCCTTCGGTGTTTTCCCGCACGATCATCATGTCAACATCGCCGGGCTTGCGATTGACCAGCGGCGAGGGAACTCCCGGCAGCAATTTGACCGGCCGAAGGTTGATATATTGGTCAAATTCGCGGCGGAACAGGATCAGTGACCCCCACAAGGAGATGTGATCGGGAATGCCGTCTGGCCAGCCAACAGCGCCAAAATAAATGGCGTCGTGATTGCCGATTTTGGCTTTCCAATCATCCGGCATCATCTGCCCGTGCTTGGCATAATAGTCATAGCTGGAAAAATCAAAATGGTCGAAATGCAAGTTGATATCAAATCGGTCCATTGCGGCTTTCAGGACGCGCAAGCCCTCTGGAATGACCTCTTTACCGATACCGTCACCGGGAATGACGGCAATATTGAACCTGTTTTTTGCCATTGTTTTTTCCATTTTTGATTGGTGTCATCACTGATGACCTGCTCGGCCAACCACAATGGTGGTTTATCGCTGTTTTCACAAGTGTTTTTGGCCGACAGCAGCCCGTTGGCTGATAAAATGCCACCTTTATCTTAAAATGGCATCGGGTAGCGCCGATGGACGGCAGCAATCCGGTCATGCGTATCGTTGTCAAGGCTGATGGTGGTGGCGCCCAGCGCCTCGGTCAATTGTGCGGTGCTGGTGGCGCCAATAATGACCGATGTCATAAAGGGCCGGCGTAGGGCCCACGCCAAGGCCAATTGCGCCGGTGAAACAGCGGCCTCGGCGGCAATCGCCATATAGGCATCAACAGCGGCGGTGCTATGGGGCGTGATGCGGCCGCCAAGATCATTGACATAGCTTCGTCTTGACCCAGGCGGTGTTGTGTCACCCTGATATTTACCGGTAAGAAGCCCTGCGGCCAATGGTGAAAAAGCCAATAATCCAACCTGTTCGTGATGCGCCACTTCAGCCATATCAAGGTCAAACAGCCGACATAAAAGGCTATATTCATTCTGCACCGACACCATGCGCGGCAAATTATGTGCCGCCGCAATGGAAAGCCAGCGCATGGTGCCCCACGCCGATTCATTCGACAGGCCAACATGCCGGATTTTTCCTTGGTCACGGCATTTTTCAAGATGGTTGAGGATCTCTACCATATGATCGATCACCGCGGCGCTGTCCTGCGTGCTTGGGTCATAAACCCAGTTTTGTCTGAACATATATGACCCGCGATTGGGCCAGTGAAGTTGATAAAGATCGATGTAATCGGTCTTTAGCGCGCGTAACGAATTCTCAAGCGCCTTATCAATGGTGGCGGGGCTGATCGGAGCCCCGTCGCGCACAATGTCATAGCCTGCCCCAACGACCTTTGTCGCCAGTATGATGTCGGCCCGGCGGCCTGACGCGGCGATCCAGTCACCAATGATATGTTCGGTGCGGCCTTGTGTGTCGGCCGATTTCGGATTTACCGGATACATTTCGGCGGTGTCGATAAAATTGACCCCGTGATCTAATGCTAAATCGATTTGGTCATGCGCCTCTTTAGCGGTGTTTTGGGTGCCCCAGGTCATAGAACCAAGGCACATTTCGCTGACGTCAATATCGGTGCGGCCAAGCTTGTTATATCGCACAACAACTCCTATCTTTCTACGCATGAACATGTCGGCCAGATGATAACAGCATCGCCGTCCGTCATTATCAGCTAGCACAGCAAGATAATAAGCGGCCACCGATTGTTGCCTGGAGTGGGTTGGTTTTTCAAGGTGGTTTCTATGCGGGTTGCGGTAATTGGGTCGGGAATTTCTGGACTGGCCTCGGCGTGGCTGCTGCGGCAGTCGGCGGATGTGCATCTTTTCGAATGTGACAACCGCCTTGGTGGGCATGCGCATACGGTTGAGGCGCATTTTGGTGACGCGTGGGTGCCGGTCGACACCGGTTTTATCGTCTTTAATCCATTAAACTATCCCAACCTTGTCAATCTGTTCACAGAGCTGGATGTGGCAACAATCGACAGCGATATGTCTTTTTCGGTGTCGATGGGGAGCGGGCAGATGGAATATGAAGGGTCGATCCGCGGCTTGTTTGCCCAGCCCGGTAACTGGATAAAGCCGCGCTATTGGTCCATGCTGGTCGATCTGGTACGCTTTTATCGTACTGCGCCACGCCAATTGGAGTCTGGCCCAGCCACCGAAACGCTTGGCGCGTTTATCGCGCGTAACAGCTATGCTGATGCGTTTGTTGCTGATCATCTTTTGCCAATGGGAGCGGCCATATGGTCGGCTTCAAGCCAACGAATGATGGATTTTCCAGCACGCTCATTCATGCGGTTCATGGAAAATCACAAGCTTCTCAATTTTATCGATCGGCCGCAATGGCGAACGGTTGCCGGTGGATCCCGCGCCTATGTCAATGCGATTGCTGCCAGCCTTGGCAAGGCGGTGCATCTGAACAGTGATATCAAGGGGATCAGGCGTGGTAATAACGGCGTCTATCTGACTTTGGTTGGGCAGGGCGAAATCTGGTTCGACAAGGTCATTTTGGCAGCGCATGCTGACCAGTCCTTGGCCTTGATCAGTGATCCATCGGTGGCGGAACGCGTGATCTTGGGGGACTTTTCATTTCAGGACAATCATGCCGTGCTTCATTCCGACCCTGCGTTGATGCCGCGGCGGCGTGCGGCATGGGCGTCATGGAATTACCTATCCGGCCCTGAACCGGCTGGCAGGCTCCAGTCCGATCATCGGCGGCCGAATGATCTGTGCTTGACCTATTGGATGAACCGCCTGCAATCGATTGACCAGCGCTATCCGCTTTTTGAAACGCTGAACCCGATCTTTATGCCGGACCCTGACCTTATCCGCGGCGAATATATCTATCGGCATCCAGTGTTTGATGGCAAAGCGATAGCCGCACAGCATCAATTGGCCGAAATTCAGGGGCAGAATGGGATATATTTTGCCGGCGCGTGGACAGGCTATGGCTTTCACGAGGACGGGCTGAAATCGGCTATTGCGGCGGCGTTAAGTCTTGGAGCTAAGGTGCCGTGGGCAACCCAAGTTCGTCCTTGGCCGCGTGCAGCAACCGAAATCGAGAATAGCGCCTGATGTCTGCGGTCGATCTTGTGCTGTCCGATATCGTCCATACCCGACATGGTGGCGCGCATCACCCGGCTGTACATGTTTTACGCCGCAAAGGCCTTTCATTATGGCTGGATCTTGACCGGCTTGACGCGGCAGACCGGCAAAGCCGTCTATTCTCGGTCGGCCGGTTTAATCTTTTGGGGTTTCATGAAACTGACCATGGGCCAAATTTTACGGCTGGGAAAATGGTAATGCCATTGGCTGATTATGTGCGCGATATGGCCGCAAAATTGGCGCCGG
>JAYOFA010000058.1:0-7326 GCA_038116935.1 Puniceispirillum sp. (SeqCode)
ATACATAATAGACAAATTTCCACTGTCCTTTACGGATCATAAAGGCACCAGTGGCTGATCCCATCGCATGATATTCCGAGAAAACTGATCTTTCCGGATCATCTTTGGCGGTTGCAAGATCAACGAGCGAGATTCCGGGTTTTGCCGATGGTATAATCCCGGCATTTTTCAAGATCGTTGGATGAACATCAACCAAGGAAACCGGCGTTTTACAAATTTTTCCGGCTGGGATATCTGGACCTTTTATAATGCAGGGGATGCCAACAGACTCTTCATAAAAGTTTGACTTGCCCCAAAAGTCGCGCTCACCAATATTGTCGCCGTGATCGCTCAAGTAAAAAATCTGGGTCCTATCGCCGAGGTTAAGATGGTCAACGGTGTCCAGAATCCTGCCAATCAAATCATCAATAAAAGTTACAAGGCCGTAATATGATGCCAGCGCAATCCGGGTCCTTTCCGGCGTGAAATTATCCATGATCTGGCAATGCCGCATAGCGTGGTGCCAAGGATGTTCGGGGGTTTCCCGAGGCTTCGTTGGCATTAAGCCAAGCTGGTCATATAGATCATAGAATTCTTGTGGCGCAATCAGGGGAAAATGCGGTGCTACCATTGACACAAATAGCACCCAAGGCGTCTCTTTTTGCCCATTAATGGTTAGCCAGTCCACCGCTTTGGCTGCTACCTGGCGGTCATAAATATTATAGTTGGTCTCACCAGGACCAATTTTTTCAGCCATCGACAAAGCCTTCCACCGCTTCGGCAAAGGCTCTCTGACACAGCCGAGAACATCGCCGGTGCCATTCACCACATGCATGGGAATTGTTTGAAAATCCAGCCCTACATCGTCATCAGCGTTGCGATAATGCAGCTTGCCAATTGATCCTACAGTAATGCCAGCTGTCTGTAACGCGGTACCCCAAGACGGCGGTGTGCCGCAATAGGGCGTCGCGTTATCCCAGTGACGCGAGCGATGCGCATAATCGCCTGTTGCAAATGAGGCTCTGGCTGGCACACAAATGGGCACGTTGGTATAGGCATTTTCGAAGAGTGTTCCCTGACTCGCCAGTTTGTCAATGTTTGGTGTTTTGACAATCTCATTACCGTAGCAGCCAAGAACCTTACGCGTGTGCTCGTCGGTCATCAGGATAAGCTGGTTAAAGGGGCGTCTTAACAATTTTGGCCTCCTTAAAGATAAACAATCAGATAAAATCGTCGCACATCCTCAATGGCGTTAGCAATAGGCTAAAATTGTTGTTTTACTGTGGGTTAAAATGTGGGGCGGAATTTGACAGATTCTAAATAATAAATATAAATCAATTAGTTGAATATCGTTCACGCAGACCGTCCCTCCGCCATTTTTCATGGGTTTTTTTCTTGTTAGCGCACTGATCCGCCCCGCTTTACCGGTTTGCTGTCCCCAATCTGGGCGCGATGATAGCGCCTGCCAGCCCGGTGCTTTTCGATTGGTTTTATCCGGCATTCGCCCTACTATCGGGGCCCATATCTTGCGGCAGGGGCCTGTTATCAGGGCCTCGTTTAACCGGACTGACAACGCCATGACGCATCAACGAATACGGCCATTTAATACCAAAGACACCTATCCGGAACAGAATCTGGATAATGATTTGTGCCAGGCGGTTATCACCCATGGGGGGAAAACGGTTTGGCTGCGGGGCCAATGTCCGCAAAATTTGGACGATGCCAAAAATATTGCCAGCCATGACCCGGCTGAACAGACGCATAAGGTCATGCAGAATATCCAGCAGCTTATCCAAGAATGTGGCGGTGACATGACGCATCTGGTCAAGCTGGTTGTGTATATCACTGATGTGCGCCACCGCGAATCCGTCTATCGTGTCATGGGCGATTATATCAAGGGCGTTCACCCGGTCTGTACAGGACTTGTCGTGCAGGCGCTGGCGCGCCCGGAATGGTTGGTCGAAATTGATGCGACTGCGGTTATTCCAGATTAAGGGGACGTCATGACGTTTTCGATTGTCGCACGTTGTGCTGTGACGGGTGGTTTTGGGATGGCGATTTCGTCGTCGTCACCTGCTGTGGCAGCGCGGTGTGCGTTTGCTCGCGCCGGCGTTGGGGCTGTTGCCAGCCAGAATGTGACCGACCCGCGTCTTGGCAGCAGCGTTATCAACGCGTTGGCCAACGGTTATGGTGCAAAAAAAGCGGTCGCCAGCGTGGTTGACGCCGCCAGCCATACCGCCTACCGGCAAGTGATGGCGGTTGATGCGGCTGGTGACACCGCGATATTTACCGGCGCACAAGCGCTAGGGATAAATGCCGAATTTCAGTCAATGAATGCGGCGGCGGCCGGTAATTTGCTGGCGTGCGAAACGGTACCTCAAACCATGGTGGCGGCGTTTCATGCGGCGGCGGGCCATCTTGGTGATCGATTGATTGCGGCGTTGTGCGCCGGCTTGCAGGTGGGCGGCGAGGCGGGCGCTGTCCATTCGGCGGGGCTGTTATTGGTGGACCAGCATCAATGGCCGCTGGCTGATCTTCGCTGTGACTGGACCATGGACTGCCCGGTGGCGGCTGTTGCCGAAGCGTGGCGCATTTATAAACCCCAGATGGACGATTATGTGATCCGGGCTATCAGCCCGGATTTGGCCCCAAATTACGGCGTGCCTGGGGACGAATAGGCCCGGTTTCTCGCTATGCAACGGGGTGGTCTAACGCTGGATTGCCTGTGTCTTTATTGGCTGGCGATATGGTTGGCGATCGTGCCGGCATCCTCCCAGACGCCCCAAATAAACGACGACCCGCGCATTGATAGCCACGGCAGACCAAGGAAGTAAACGCCGTCGGCGCGGGATATGCCGCGGACATGGTCTGGGCGCCCCTGCTTGTCAAAACAATCAACCGCAAGCCACCCAAAATCTTGCTTGTATCCGGTTGCCCAGATAATGGTTCTAAGGTCCGCTTTGTCGATATCCAACTGCCGTATCGGCTTTTTCAGGCAATCAGGGTCTTGCGGGATTCGTTTCGCATCTTCCTCGGCTGGAAAGTCAAGCTGGTTAGCCGTGATATAGTCATCGGCCTCGGCCAAAAGCCCAAGATAGGTTTTGTCGCCGTCCCGAATATTGGCCTGTAGATCATCGGCAAAAAACAGTCGCCCGTTTTCATAGGACTGTGTTAGCCCCAAAAGGGTCATACCACGTTGCGCAAACCGCCTGAAATCGACTGTTTTCCCGCCATTGGCCCCAGAAACGGCAATCGTCACATGCTCTCTTCCAGCCGGCGGCGTTTTCATTTGCCATTTGCCAAGTTTGCCAAGCCACCAACAAAAATCCTTGCCACGATAGGATCTTGGTGGCCGTTCATGCGGGCCGATCGACAGATATACCTGCCGTCCGGCCTGCAATAACTCATCGGCGATTTGGGCGCCAGATGACCCGGATCCCACCACCAGAACCGCACCATCTTCAAGCTGCATCGGGTTTTTATAATCATGTGAATGGATTTGCGTGATAACCCCGTCAGGTACAATGGCGGGTGTTGTCGGCATTTGAAAAGGGCCGGTCGCCGCGACGATGTTTTTCGTGTGGATTGGTCCTTGCGAAGTGTCGACCAGATAGCCACCATCTGCTGCGGCAACAACGCGCTTTACGTCGACACCGCAGCGGATTGGCGCATTGATGGTGGCGGCAAAGCGCTCAAAATAATCGGCAACAGCCTCTTTGCCGGGAAAGCTGTCGGCTGACCATCCGTCAAATGCCAGACGGGGAAAACGGTCATGCCACGCTGGCCCGTTCATAACCAATGAATCCCAACGAGCCGACCGCCAGCGTTCAGCGATCGCGCCGCGCTCGACAATGATATGGGCGATATCAAGGTCGCGTAGATGGGCGCTGATTGCGAGACCGGCCTGACCCCCACCAACGATCAGCGTGTGCGTTTTTTCCATATCTGCACTCTCGCTAGCCATGTTTTTCTGTGAACTGGCGCCGCGCCCGATAGAGTAACGCCATGCCGACCAACAGGGCCGGTAGCGCACAGACAAGAAAGCCGATCTGGTAACTGCCGGTCAAGCCAAGCAACAGCGAATATAGCAATGGCAACACAAGGCCGCCACATTGGCCAAAACATAATACCCCACCGGTGACAGCGCCGCGCATCGATGCTGGTGCCAGTCTCGCTGCTTCGGCCAAAGTCACGCCATGCCAGGAAAACACGGTGGCACTGATTGCCGCGGCAACCAGGGTAATTTGCCATGTTTCCCAATCGGCATCGAAGGCGCTGGTGAATCCATTCGCAATGAACATAGACAACGCCAATAGCCCCAGCATCACCCGGGGTTGAATATAGCTGCTGCTTAGCCACCCCCAGAAAATCCGTCCCGGTATCGCCACCGCGGTTGCGACCGAAAAAATCGTGCCCGCCTCGACCAGGCTATAGCCGATCTCGGTCAGGTAAATAACAAAATAGGCAGTGAAGGTGGCTTGCAAACCAACAAACGCAAAACAACCAAACGCCAATCCGCGCAATTCATGCGTCCGGAGAACCAACAACACAGTGCCCTTTATATCTGACAAATGAAACTTTCGGGTGATATCCTTATCACTGTCAAACTCGGCGCGGGCAAGGTTAAGAAGCACCACAAACACCATCGATGCGGCAGCGATGATCAGCAACGCATCGCGCCAGCTGTAAAGTTCGGTCAGCAATGGCCCGATCAGCCCTGCCGACAGCAAACCGACAGGCACCGCGGTCTGTTTGATCGAAAACACCAGCGGGGCATATTTTTCCGGCGAATAGCGCCCTAGAAGGTGCGAACTAGCGGGTGTTGATGAGGCAGACGCGCCGATGGTGATGGCAGACAGCACCATCAAGGTGATAAGCCCCGGCGCGGCCAACGCCAGTCCCAAGCCGGTCAACAGCAGGGACACTTGACTGACCCGAAGCGCGCCATAGCGAATGATGATGCTGCCGCAACCCGCCTGCACGGTCAGGGAGACGGCAGCAATGATGCCAACATACACGCCAAGCCAAGACGGGTCGATCTGCAGCTCGGCGATGATGGCCGGTGCTAAAACAGCGGGCAGCACTTTGCCCACAGTCACGAAGGATTGCTGAACAAACATCGAAACGAGGGCGATGAGCAGCCAGTTCATTGTTATCAGACCTTTCGTCGGTGGGGTGGCATTCCGGCGCCGCTAACGGCCTTGGCCATGCCTTGGTGGGTTGTCGAATATGACAGTATTATTCGGGGCTATTCGGGCGGGTAGTGTGACTGCATTTTCCTGCCCCGCGCTAGCAACATACGGTGGTGCCAAGAATAGTCAGCCCTGATCACTATTTATCCTTCAGCAATCCATTCATCTATCAAGCGTCTTGAAATCGACAGTTTGCGGGGCAGATAAAATTTGCTGTGTGCAAACTGACGTATGTCTTCACGGCTATACCAGTGCGCGGCTTCAATTTCATGCGAATTGATTTTTATCATATCAGAGTCCGCCTCGGCCCTGAAGCCAAGCATAAGCGAGGCGGGAAAGGGCCAGGGCTGTGATAGCTGATAGCGCACATTTCTGACGACAACCCCCGCTTCTTCATAGACTTCACGCGCCACCGCATGTTCCAATGTTTCGCCGGGCTCGACAAAGCCGGCAAGTACAGACAGCATCCCCTCTGGCCAGACAGGCTGGCGACCAAGCAGGATTTTATCTGCAAAAGTCACCGCGACAATGATCGCTGAATCCGTTCTTGGGAAATGCGTGGCCATACAGCTTTCATTGACGCAGACCCGCGTGTGTCCGGACTGTGCGGGCCGTGTCTTGCCGCCACAATCCGCGCAATGGCGGGTACGCGCATGCCAATGGCACATGGCCTTGGCATAGCCTAATAGCGAACTATCAAAACCCGAAATTGACGGGTCGGACTCACGCAAATCATTAAACCGGCCCCATGCGGTCAAGGGATAGAGCTGGTCCTCGCTATGGGCCGAGATATCAAGGCAAAAAAATGAAACGCCATCGCGGTCCTGTCCCAGATAAATGGTTTTGTCCGTATCGATGAAATCTGCGATCGCCTCCAAGCCTAGGGCTTGCATCGAGGCGTGCGGTTCTTCATTGAGGGCAAAGAAATTCATGTTACGCCATACCGGCACAAACCGGGTAGTAGGGGCCGCCAAAAGCGTTGAGAGGTGCTTGTCGTCCCGGCGTCCAAGATCATCGCGGTCCAGTCCACCATGACTGAGATGATGCGGCGGTTTGGGGTGGATTGAAAAC
Source organism: Puniceispirillum sp. (SeqCode) (assembly GCA_038116935.1). Taxonomy (GTDB): domain Bacteria; phylum Pseudomonadota; class Alphaproteobacteria; order Puniceispirillales; family Puniceispirillaceae; genus UBA3439. The sequence continues at coordinate 6,243 of JAYOFA010000058.1, forward strand.
GGATCGAACACAGTCATGAAAAAACAAACCTGTAATTTGTGTTCGTCCATTAACTGCCGTTGTGCGTCTTTTTTCAAGCGTTAACTTGTTGATCTGAAATACACGGCTGAACGAAATGGACTGGTCAAATCATGCCAGTGCGCGTATCAGATAGCGACCGTTTGGAACGGGTTATTTTGTGGCAGGTGTAGCGGGGTTGCCAATCAAATGCTGACATTTGCTTTGGCGGTTTTTTTATTGATCATCACCCCCGGCCCGGGGGTGTTATCATTGGCGGGTGTCGGCACGGCGTTTGGCTGGCAGCGTGGATTACGGTATCTGGCTGGCCTTTGTATCGGCACCAATCTTGTCTGTGTGGCGGTCATTTCAGGGTTGGCGGCACTGGTTCTTGCTGATCAGCTTGTGCGCATCATGTTAGTGGTGGGGTCGGCTGGCTATTTGTCTTATTTGGCGTTACGGGTGGCGTTTGCGGGTTCTAAGATCGCCTTAATTCATATGGCGGCGCCCGGTTTTGTGGCTGGCGTCATGCTGCAGTTGATAAACCCGAAAGCCTATGCGGTGAATACAACGCTTTTCAGCGGTTTTGCATTCTATCCTGATAGTTTTGTTGTCGAAACATCGCTAAAGCTGGTGATCAGCAACCTGATATGGATTCCGCTGCATCTGTTGTGGCTCTATGCCGGGGTAAAGGTTAAAAAACTGAACCTTGCAGAGTCGGTGCAACGGCAGATCAATTTTGTGATGGCCGGGTGCTTGATGGCGGTTGTTGGCCTATCATTATGGTCTATGCTTCAAGCCGGATGATGCGTTTAATGTTTTGGGTTTCTGATGGGGGGATGTCACATTGCTTGGGAAGAATAGCAGGCGCGGCCTAGGATGTGGGCAGTTGATATCACCGGTCAGTAGCCCTATGTCGCAATGTTGAATTACCACTATTACAGTAGCAAGCTTGCCAACCCGCCCTTGCTGATTGTTCATGGTCTTTTCGGATCGGCAAAAAATTGGCGGGCCATTGGCCAGCGTCTTGCCGACAGATTTTCAGTCTATATCGTCGATCTTCGTAACCACGGTGACAGCCCATGGT
>JAYOFA010000059.1:0-7276 GCA_038116935.1 Puniceispirillum sp. (SeqCode)
GCCTTAATCTGATCAAGGGCCTGCGCCGATAGTGGGCCCTTATTGACCGCGGCGGTGGCATATTGAAGTTCCTCGATGGTGGCAATACCAATTTCGGTGGTTGGCAGGGCCGGGTTTGAAATCACATAGCGAATGGCAAGCTCGGTCAGACTGGCGGCGTGGCCGGCCTCGACCAGCGGCATGAACGCAAGCCCGCGCCGCACATCAGTGGCGTAATCGGTATCAGACCCAATCGGCGCAACAAGCTGCATGCCAAGCGGGTGACGATTTTCGCTGCCGGTCAGCGCGCCGCCCGCCAGAACACGCACGCCAATTGCGCCAACCCCGTTGGAGGCCGCCGTGTTTAGCAACATTTTGAAATCATCTGCTGGATAGCCGGCGGGGATTGGTTCGCCCGCGGATGGTACCAGCAGGTTATAGAAAACTTGCGCGCTGCTGAAAACGCCGGTGTCAATCAGCCGGTTGATATCGTCTGCCTCGCCTTTGGCGGTAAAGCCAAGAAAGCGCACCTTGCCGCTGTCGCGCAGCCTTTCAAAGGTGGGGATAACCTCGTCTATGATCTGGCTGAACTGCAACATGCCGCGAAAATCTGACCGGCCCAAGGTGTTGTGCAATTGAAAGATGTCGATATGATCACGCTTTAGCCGCCGCAGGCTGGCCTCCAATGACGCGGTAATCGCCCCGGCTATGTCCGACAAATCCTTATCGTAAATGCCTACCTTGCTGCTGATCACCAAGCCATCGGCCTTGCCGCCCAATGCACGCCCAAGGTTTTCTTCCGAGGCGCCATCACCATAGCTGGCGGCGGTGTCAAAAAAGTTGATCCCGTTGTCGCGCGCCCAAGCCACCGCCCGGTCCTGATCGGCGGCAGCACCCTTGGTCATCAGCCCGCCAACCGCCCCACAGCCAAAGGTGAGGCGTGACACCGCAAGGCCGGTATTGCCAAACTGTCTTTTTTCCATCGTCAAAGCCCTTTCGTAAACTGTGTGCTTAGCGCCGCAGCGTAGGTTTGCGCGATTGGGTATCGCCGAATCTGACGTTGACCCATCTGGCCTGCAAGATAGCTAAAGATCGTTATGCGCGTTGGTGGCTGAGATTATCATCGTTGATCGGTGACACCATTGGCGTCACCAAAAATGTCGTCAAAAGACAGTATCTTGGTTGTTAGGCCCTGATTAAAGGCGCTTTGTGCCAGAATATTGATCGATTTTTCCATCTCTGCTTTGCCGATGGGCAGCATTCTTTGATCATCCAGCGGCAATAAGGCGCGAGCTGCCCTGAATGCGTCACACAATGCTTTAATCGTGTCCGGGCTTTCATCAAACAGGCGCCTTGATACGGCGATGACATGATTGATCTGGATAAGTCCCGATTTTTCTAGGCTGGCCCTGCCAACGTCATCAGCGTTTTCAATGACAGGTTTTGCCCATGATTCTGTGGGTAAATCATTGCCAAAAATGGCCGCTTCAACAAGACCATTTGATAATTGTTCAAGCGTGCTTTTACCGTTTGGATCGCGCCACACATTAGCCGGTTCAGGAGCGTCGGCAACATGCGGCGGGTTCTGGGTGATCCAGGTGATTGTTGTGCAGTCAACGTTAAATTCGGTTTCTAGCAAGGCTCTTACCCATGCCCCTGTTGTTTGGCTGTAAGCCCGGACAGCCACTTTCTTGCCTTCCAACTCTTTGGGCGAAAGTGCGGTGAAATTCGCATTCTGAATGATGGATTTATGTTGCACACGGGACGCAACGGTTATTGGCAGCGGCACAATGTCCCGTCTATGATCAACAGCCTGCATTGCTGTGACAATTGCCATCTCGCTTGCATCAAAGGCGACGTTCTCGGTCATTGGCCGAAACGCCTGATGGATAGGCGCTATGGCCTGATGGTCACAATAATTTTTGGCAAAGTCTGATTTCAAGAAATGCTGTGAGATCGAGGTTTTACCAAGGGCAAATGTTATTTTGTTCATAGGTGGTGGCTCGGCTGTCAGGCAAGAGAGGGGAACAGGGATTTGGCGGTTTCTGCGAGGATAAAACGCTGATCCTTGTCGGGTAGGTGGGTCAGCGCCTCGCGGGCTTCGGTCAGAACATCCCCTAAAGGCCGTCCAACGGCCGGGTAATTTGATCCCCATGCAATGCGATTTGCGGGATAAAACGTCAAGACGTGATCAAAGAAGGCTTTATGATTTGACTGGCCGTTGGCCGCGGCTTCAAGGGCGCGATGCGTCAATTTCAGGTGGACGCCGCTGAATTTGGATAAAGCCCATAACGCTTCTGCCTCTCGGTAAGGCGGCCCGTCGCCAAAACGGCAGCGGGCAAAATGGTCGACAATTATCCGTAATTTGGGAAATTGTGTCAGAACCTCGATCAGCAAGGCTATGCCTTGCGGTCGCATTTGAATACAAACCGGTAAATTGGTTTCGGCACAATAGTCCCACGCCTGATGCGATTTCGGGTCATTCAGCCAATCGGCCTGCCCCTGCATGGTGGTGCCGGCGGTGAAAAGACGGATCGCTGTCAGCCCGCGGCTACGCCAATGCTCGATGGTGCTGATCGCGTCATCTGTCAGAATATCTGCCGAAAACACGCCGGTAAAGCGGTCGGGATAGGCGGCCACGGCTTCAGCCACATATGTGTTGTCGTGGCCGTAGACGGTTGAGGCTTGTACAATCGCCGCCTTGCTGACCCCGGCCCGATCCATGGCGGCGACCAGCTGATCATAGGTCAACGGGTGTTTGGCAGACCAGTTGGATTGCATGCCGCCAATCGGATCAACCGGATACCGGGTGGTGTCAGGCGAAATGACATGTGGGTGAATGTCTATTATTTGTGCCATATGTTTCACTCTTGTTAGGGGGCTGAAATGTCTTGACCGGATAAATATGACGCGGTTTTTTCGGCAATCATATAGACGCAGGCATTGATGTTACCGGATATAGTGTGCGGAAATACAGACGCATCAACAACCACTATGTTGTCAAATCCTTTCAGCCTTAAATCCGGGCCAAGGGGGGCGTCATCGTCTGGTCCCATGCGGCAGGTGCCACAGGGGTGATGGGCGGTCACCGCGGTCTGTCTGATCCAGGCTGTGCGCGCTTTGCGCCCGTCTGGCAGGGGACTGCTTTTGTTGTCACGGAACGGTTCCATCGCCGGGCTGTCTGCCAGTGCCAGCGCTATGTCAATGCCGTCCAAAAGCCGGTCCAGATCTTCTGTTGTGTTGAGGTAATTACCGATTATCCGGGGTGGCGCCAGTGGATTGTCAGAAACCGGTTCAATTCTGCCGCGGCTTGTCGGGTGCAGAAGCACCGGCCGGATCCCAAAACCATCTTGATAACCATCAGACAATAGTGGCCACCACGGGGCGGCATGACGCGGTGCGCCTCGAAATAAAAATTGAAGGTCAGGCACTTTGGCGTCAGGCGTCAGAGTAGCAAACCCGTGCATAGCGCCCGGTAGACGCGTTGCCGGTCCGGTTCCAAAAAGGGCAGCGCGTGAAAAATTGCACAGCACCCGGTCAAGGCGCATCTGACGATGAAACGGGCCTTTACCGCGTCTTTGAAAGTTGATCTGTACGGCAAGATGATCACGATAATTACTGCCGACACCGCTGGCGTTTACCAATAAAGGGATATCGGCCCATTTCAGCACCGCCTCTGGGCCGATGCCTGATTGCATTAAAAGATGCGGCGTATGGAAGGCGCCGGCTGATAATATGAGCGTTCCGGTAACATCAATTCTTGTGGTCTTATTGGTCAGGCTACAGACCAATTCGAGCGCATGGGCCCGGCCTTTTGCACATTTTATGCGTGCCACATGCGTGTTTGCCAATATATGCATATTTCGGCGCTTTAGATGGGGCTTGAGATAGGCGGTCCATGCTGTTGCCCGAAAGCCGTCATCAATGGTTTGCTGGCTTCGTGCAAAGCCCGCAAGCACATCGCCCGATGCCAGCGCGTTATAGTCATCAATGCGATTATGGCCGCAAGATTTGGCCGCCGCCATCCACGCATCATAGAGGGGATCGTCGGATTGTGCGGGTAAAACAGCGACCGGCCCATTGGTGCCGCGATGCTTGTTTGGTTGCCCTGTCCAGCGTTCGGTTTTTCGAAAATAGGGGGCAACCTTGTCATATGACCAGCCGTCACAGCCGATATCCTGCCAGTGGTCATAGTCGGCTGGTGCCCCCCTGACATGCGACATCGCGTTGATTGCTGATGAGCCGCCAAGCAGCTTGCCGCGCATAAGCTCAATGTTTCGGTTGTTCAAGCTGGGCGTCTCGTCGCTGTTGAGGCGCCAATCGAAAAGCCGCTTTTTCCAGATCATGCCAACGCCGGTTGGAACACGGATCAGCGGATGCGTGCGGTGCCCGCCACTCTCGATCACCAACACTGAACAGGCGCTGTTTTCGGTGAGGCGCGCGGCAAGAACACAGCCGGCCGCACCACCACCAACGATGATGTAATCTAACGCTTTGGTGCGAACAGCCTCAATGTTGGATATAAATGGCATCCGCTGTCAAGCCCGTGATCAGCTGCGGCTTTGCATTATTTGTTGGTAGATTTGCAGGTCGATAAATGCGCTTGCTGGTTCAAGGGGGGCGGCGCCTCCACCATAGTTTGAACGCAGTGCGACAACCTGATCCATGCCTTTGGGCAGCACAGCCCCATGCGGCGTCAGCCCAGATGCCGGCGATGTAAGGCTTTTCATGACAGCATCCATCGCCTTGGGTTTGATCTGGGGCATGCGCGATGACAGGATAGCGCGCGCCTCAGCGTCATTGGCCGGATCAAGAACCCAGTCAAGCCCATCCAAATAGGCCTCGATGAAGGCCGCCACCTTGTCTGGTGCCTCCGACAATGCCGCCCTTGTGGTGGCGATGACGCCACCCTGATATTCGGGGTAAAGGTCAGTTGATTTTGCCACAATGTTAAAGCCGCCAAATGTGGCAAGGCTGGTAAAGGGCTCGATCGTCAGCGTTGCCGCATGCACGCCCTCTTGCACCGATTGCCAGCGCTGCGGTGTGGCGCCGACAGCAACAAATTCAACATCATCCTGCGACAATCCGGCCGCCGCCAGCATATCGAAAAGGACAAAGGCAAATCCAGTGGTAAGGGCGTCAAGCGCGATGGTTTTGCCGGCCAAATCCGCAACCGTTTTGATATCTGGCGCGGTAACGAGGCTCAGTTCAAGCTGTGTGGCTCCCATAATGACAACATAATCGGGGATAATAGCGGGGGCCGCTGCCCCTTGGCCGGATCCATAGGCGACCACATTGTCAAATGCGGTGCAAATAATATCAAAATTGCCGACGGCGGTCTTTTCTGCCTGATAGATCGAGCTTGGTGTCAGTTCAAGATCGACCTCAAAGCCGCGCTGGGCAAACCATCCGCGTTCAATGGCGGCAAATGTTGGCAAATTGGGAGCGCCGGGGAAGGCAATAACGCGGATCGGGCTGTTTGACATAGGAGACGTACCTTTCATCATGTGCGGGTTGCGATCATCAGAATATCGGGTCTGGCACAATCATGCTGTTGGATTTGATGATGCGGTCTGGATTGCTGTCCAAATGGCGTGGGGTGACAGCGGCATTGGAATGTCTTCAATGCCATAATCCTGCAGCGCATCAACCGCGGCGTTAACAATGACCGCCAAGGCGGGCGTTGTACCACCTTCACCACCGGCTTTGATCCCAAGCGGGTTTGTTGGCGACAATACCTCGGCAATTTCGGTTCTAAAGCTGGGAAAATCATTGGCCCGCGATATGCCATAATCCATCAATGATCCGGCAAGGGGCTGGCCCGACGGGGTGTCGACATAGCAATGTTCGAAAAGGGCTTGTCCGGCGCCCTGAACGATGCCGCCATGCGTTTGCCCATGCACAATCAACGGGTTGATGCACCGCCCAACATCGTCAATGCTACTGTAGCTGACAACCTCAAGAACGCCGGTTTGTGGGTCGATTTCAACCTCACAGATGGCGGTGCCATTGGGATAGACCGGGGTATGCATCTCATTTTGCCGGACAATTTTAAGCGGCCCGTGGCTGTCGGCGGTGTTTAGCGCAATTTCAGCAAAACTAAAGTGATGGTTGGTTGACCGCACGATGAACATGCCGTTTGCAAAGTCAATGTCATCAAGCGGGCAATCAAGAAACGCGGTTAGACGCTGTTTGCCTTCTTCAATCAAATCATCGCAAGCAAGGCCAATGACCGTGCCGGCATGACGCATTGAACGGCCCGAATGGGTGCCACCACCGACCGTCACAACGGCGGTGTCACCAAGACAAATATTGATAGTCTCAACCGGAATGCCGATCAAATCGGCAGCGACCTGGGCAAAGCTTGTTTCATGTCCTTGCCCGCTTGGCTGGGTTCCGATCACAAGGTCAACATGGCCGTCCGGATGCACGGTTATTTCGGCCTGTTCACGCGGTGATCCGATCGAGGATTCGACATAATTTGCCAAGCCACGCCCCCGCAACAACCCTTTGCGGGCCGATGCTAATTTGCGTTCGGGGTAGCTGTCCCAATCAGCAAGTTTTTGCGCACGGTCCATATTGATCTGATATTCCCCACTGTCATAGCGCGAACCGACAGCGTTCACATAGGGCATTTCGGCAGGGCTGACTAAATTCTTGCGGCGCAGGTCAAACGGGTCAAAGCCAAGGCGGCGGGCGGCAATTTCAATGATTCGTTCGATCGCAAAGGTGACTTCCGGGCGACCCGAACTACGATAGGCTTGGGTTGACATGGTGTTTGTGAATACCGCGCGTGCGCGCAATGTCGCCGCCGGAATCCGGTAAGACCCGGTGACAAGCCCAGACCCTTTGCCAAGCGGCGAGAGGGAAACACAATGCGCGCCGACATTCGATAAATTATCGCATCTCAGGCCAAGAAATGTCCCCTTATTGTCAAGAGCCAGCGAGATGCGTGTAACAAGATCGCGCCCCTGATAGTCGGTCAAAAATGATTCTGACCGTGTCGCGGTAAATTTTACTGGCCGGCCAAGCTGTCGAGACGCAAACAACACCAAACCAAATTCGACATAAACACGGTTGCGGGTTCCAAAATTGCCCCCGACATCGGGTGATACCACGCGTAAATCGGCAGCGTCGATAGCCAGCACGGTGGCCAGTTCATTGCGTTGACGAACCGCACTGCCACTGCCGGCAATCAAGGTGAACTGACCGGTTTCCGGATCATAATTGCCAAGCGCGCTACGCGGTTCCATGGTGACGCCGGTGACGCGCTGGATGTGAAACTCATGCTCGACGA
>JAYOFA010000060.1:0-6850 GCA_038116935.1 Puniceispirillum sp. (SeqCode)
ACATTCAGCCTGACGATCATGTTTTGGAAATTGGCTGTGGGTGGGGCGGGTTTGCCCTTTATGCGGCAGGCGACATTGGCGCCACAGTAACCGGGATCACCATCTCCAAAGAACAATTTGCCTATGCGCAAAAAGCGGTCGCGGCGGCAGGCCTTGAAGATAAGATTACCCTGAAATTGATGGATTATCGGGATCTTGACGGCAAATTCGACAAAATCATATCGATTGAGATGTTCGAAGCCGTCGGGCAGCGTTATTGGCCGCTCTATTTTGCGACCTTGTCACGGGTGCTGAAACAAGGCGGGCGCGCCGCACTCCAGTCAATCACCATCTCCGATGACGCCTTTCAGTCCTATCGAGATCAGCCCGATTTCATCCAACGCTATATTTTTCCAGGGGGGATGTTGCCATCATTGCCGGTTCTTGAAGAACCGCTGGCCAAAGCAGGCCTGCAGATGGTCAGCGAAACCGGGTTTGCGGATGATTATGCGCGGACGTTGGATAAGTGGCGCCACCGCTTCAACGCGTCATGGCCTGCCTTGGCGACTGGCCAATTCGATGAACGATTCAAGCGGATGTGGAACCTGTATTTGGCCTATTGTGAAGGTGGGTTCAGGTCGGGTCTGATTGATGTAAAGCAAATGCTGCTGACGCATCGTTAGACTGATTTCGGGGTAGACCAATTTCGGGCTAGGCCGTTGGCCTTAATCTGAACAAACGCAAGATGGGCCGAACCAGGACGCCAATCACCGGTAGATGTTGCAAAAGCTGGCTGGCGCTGTCCCAATGATCGATATGGTGGCTGATTTTTCCGCTTGCATTGCTATGGACCTCGGTCATGCCGGTAAAATCGAGGGCGGTGTAGGGCCAGTTTTTAAGCCGGCCGGTCATCTGCCAACGTAAATAGCTGACAGAGCCCGAATGGGCGATATCGATTACCACGAAACGCGGCGAATCACAGGTTTTGAACATATGATCAAACACATGTTTGAACCCAGCTTTGCCGGTGATTTGGTTGAATGGGTCGCTGAAAAACACATCATCGGTCACCAAAGCATATAAATTGTCGGCATTCGCCGGGGTCAAGCCGACAAAAGCGTCGACATAGGCCTGAATCAGCGTTTCATGCGAGTGCATTTTACCATTCCTTGTTGTGATTGCAGGGTGGGCGGTTATACGGAACGTGGTTACAGGGCACGTGGTTATAGGGCACATGGCTATAGGGCACATGGTTACAGGGCACATGGTTACAGGGCACCGGTTTGCCGTCCAACGAGCCAAAAATAAAGGCGATCGGGAAGCCAGCGTAGCAGCCCCATGCGGCGGGTAAAGGCCTTGGGAAATTCAATCGAAAAATCAGCCGATTCCAACCCGTCAAGGATATAGGTTGCCGCCCGATCCGCACTGATCAGATGCGGCATTTCGAAATCATTGACCGCTGTTGCTTCACTGTCGACAAATCCGGGGCAAATCACCTGCACCTTAATGCCCTTTGGGGTCAAATCGAAATAGAGCGATTCGGCAAGCGATATCAAAGCGGCCTTGGTAGGGCCATAGGCGGCCGATTTCGGCAAGCCGCGCCAGCCTGCAACCGACGAGGTAATGGCAATATGGCCGGCTTTGCGCGCCACCATAGACCGGATTACCGGTGCCAGCGTGTTCACCACACCCATGTAATTGACATCCATATGCTTGGCATAGACGGCAGGGTCTATTTGGCTGGAATCCTGTGGCTGATAGATACCGGCATTCAAGATTGCCACATCGATCGGGCCGGCATGCGCGGTGGCGGTCTCCACAACCGATGCGATACTGGCAACATCGGTAACATCGGCGCTATAGGGATGAAACTGACGATATTTGGCCGCCAGATCGCGTAGCCTATCGTGACGCCGCGCCACGCCGCTGACCTTATGCCCGCGCCGCACAAGATGCGATGCGAGCGCCGCGCCGATCCCGGATGATGCGCCTGTAATCAGATAATGGGCCATGGTCATTCTTTGCTGGTGGCTTGACAGGCGGGGCGGTGGCCGGCGCCTTTATTCCTTCTCTATATGGCGTCATCGTGATTTTGTTGCAATGGGGATCGCGTAGTTGCTTAACCTTTTCGATTTACACCATATCTTATTATCAAATTATAAATTATTGAAAGTAAATATAAAAAAGGTGCCGGATATTATGCGTAGGGGTGGCAAATTATTGTCCTGAGGCATGAATTGATCTAAGCTTTGTCAAGGCGTGGCAAATTTGGGCCTGTGAATTTATTGGCGGCTGGCTTGCCGGTTTTTTGGCCTTGTTGTCATGTTGGTATCCGTGACGTGGCCGAGGATGGTCACCTGTTAATCCTGAAGTGACCTGAAGGTTCACCAGATTGTCCTTAAGTGACCTGATCGATCACAAGGGCCGCCAAGTTTCCGTTTTGTTATCCGTTGTGGCTTTTCGTGACCGCATCAAGGCAGATAACGAAAGGAACATCACATGGAAATGCTGAATAATCTAGTCGGTTGGCTGAACGGGATCGTATAGGGTCCTCCGATGCTGTTTTTGATTTTGGGAGTCGGCCTGTTTTTGACGGTCGGCTTGCGGTTTTTGACGATCAAACGAATTCCCTTTGGGTTTGGTCTGTTGTGGAAAGGGCGAATACCAGGCGATGATGAGGGGCAAATTAGCCCGTTTAATGCATTGATGACATCGCTGTCGGCAACAATTGGCACAGGTAATATTGCCGGCGTTGCAACCGCCATTGCGTTGGGTGGACCTGGGGCGATCTTCTGGATGTGGATGACAGCGCTTGTCGGTATGGCCACAAAATATGCCGAAGCTGTCTGTGCTGTCCGGTTTTGCGAAACCGACGAGGAAGGTAATTTTGTCGGTGGTCCGATGTATTATATTCGCAACGGGCTTGGCGAGAACTGGAACTGGCTGGCGATCTGTTTTGCCATTTTTGCGATGATTGACGGTTTTGGTATTGGCAATAAGGTCCAGTCGCAAGAAGTATCAGCGGCGATGGAAGAAGCCTTTGGCGTTGAACGATTTGTAACTGGCATTGCGTTGGCGGTATTGGCTGCCGCGGTCTTGCTTGGCGGCATAAAGCACATTTCGACAGTGGCTGGCAAGTTGGTGCCGGCGATGGCTGTTCTGTATATTTTGGCGGCATTGGTCATGTTGGTGGTCAATATTGATATGGTCCCGCAGGCCTTTGGCTTGATTTTTACCTATGCCTTTACCCCGCATGCAGTGACAGGTGGCGCCATTTGGGCCGCTATTCGCTATGGTGTGGCCCGTGGTGTGTTCTCGAACGAGGCGGGGCTTGGCTCGGCGCCAATCGCGCATGCCGCGGCACAAACCAAGGGGTCTGTCTCACAGGGGCTGGTGGCGATGCTTGGGACCTTTATCGATACCATCATTGTCTGTACCTTCACTGGTTTGGCGATTCTATGCACCATCGGATGGGATACCGCCGGGCAAAAGGGCGCTGCCTTGACAGCCTTTGCTTTTGAAACCGCGCTTCCCGGTTCAGGCGCACAGATTATCGCGATTTCGATTGCGGTATTTGCCTTTACCACCATTTTGGGGTGGAGTTATTACTCCGAACGGGCAGCGCAATATGTGTTTGGGCGGGCCATTATCATGCCGTTCCGGTTGGTGTGGTGTGTGATGGTGTTGGTTGGCGCGGTGATTGCCGGATTTGAACAAATTAAAGCTGGCGCCGAGTTTGTGTGGCTATTGTCCGACACATTGAATGCGATGATGGCATTGCCGAATCTGATTGCATTGGCGGCCTTGTCGCCGATTATTTTCAAAATTACCCGCGAGTTTTTTGACACACGCGGCGAATCTGAAAATAACCCGTTCTGACGGCAGTTGGTTTTCCCAAGAAAAAGAGGCCCGGCGGTCTATCGCCGGGCCTCACCTCTTATGGGCTGCAAACATGCCGGTACGATAGGCGGTTTAACGGGTGACCGTCAGCCGGATCGGAAACAGCATTTCATCAATGACAAGACCGTGAGGGGCGGCCGGAAAAATCCCTGATGTTTTAATGCGGCGATCAAGTTCGCGATTGAACCGCCCATTTTGGCTTTTTTCGATAAAGGTAACACCTATCAACTCGCCGGTGCGGGCAAGGCGTATTGCCACTTTGGCGGACCCACGACTTTGCAATCCTTTGGTCAATCTCACCAAGGTGCCGCGCACATTCTGTCCCCAAGATTTGACATGGTCCATATCAGTTGCATGGGCTAGAGCCGCATCGTTTCCGGTGGTGGCTATGGATCGGGCATTGGCATCACCCGGTAAAGTTGGGGCTGTCAGGCTAGCGGGTTTGCTGTGCCTATTGGTGGTCACTCTGGCGGTGACGTCGGTCTTGGCGATGCTGGCTGGGGCTATTGTCACTGCCGCATCGTTGCTAGAAAATTTATCGTTATTCAGCTCATTGGCATTTGTTTCTGCTGTTCTGGATGAATCGCTCATCGAACTGTTTTGACGCAGACGCGGTGCAGGGGCCTTATCGGTTGTTGGCGCTTTCGCCATTTCCATGACTGGGGCGGGTGGCACTACCGGGGCGACAGGACGGCTTTTGGGCAAGTGCCGTGGGGTTGCCATCAGTTCAGACAGTGTCTTGGTTTTACCCGCTGGGATTGCAGGGGCGTTGCGCGTGATGTGGGTTTTGCTGGCTGTAACCGGAGGCTTGGCGGTTGTCTGTGCGGGTGATGGGGGCTTTGGGCTATTGCGGCGGGGTGACTTCACCGGGGCAGGTGGCGTTTGTGGCTGTGGCGCAAAGACAACGGCAATGGTGTGAAGGGCGGCACCTTTGTTGGTGGTCTCGATGCCCCAAGCGAACGGATACAGGATTGCCACAGCCACCAGCGCATGGATCAGGAGTGATGGCCCCCACCATTTCCAACGGTCAAAATACGGTGTGCGTTTCCTGTCCAACCTTCAACCACTCCCGTAAATGGTTTCAAGATTCTGTTTGTGCAGAATGTCTTTTGGTTCACCGTCAGCGATGAGGGTCCCGTTGCGCAAGGCCATGATACGGGTGAAATGCTGCCGCGCCAGATCGGCGTCATGAATGGTCGCCAAAACCGCCTTACCAGCCTTTGCCATATTTTGCATCAATCGTAATATATTCAGTTTTTGAAACGGGTCGAGGCTTGCCAAAGGTTCGTCCATAAATATCACCGGGGTGTTTTGCACCAGCGCCCGCGCGATCAATGCTAGGGTCAGTTCACCGCCCGACAGGGTTTTTAGGTGCCGCTCGTCAAGATGGGGAATTCCGCTGAAATCAAGCGCGTCGTCAATGGCCTGTATCATAGCGCTGGGGCTGCGTTTATCACTGGCGTATCTTTTCTCGGCGGTATAGGTCAGCAATTGCCGCACGGTGATATCCCAAACAATATCGCGGTCTTGCGGTACCCAAGACACCATCGCGGCGCGCGCCACAGTTGGCATCGCGGCCAAATTACAAAACCCCTGATGCGGGATCAATTGCAGCATCGCACGCATCAGGGTTGTTTTGCCGGATCCGTTGGCCCCGACCAGCGCCACCATTTCGCCGGAGGTGATAGATAGCGATATCGGTTCGATAATGCGGCGATCTTTGATCAAAACCGACAGATTTTTTGTGGTAATCTGCTGCATCCTCTCACCCGCTTTGCCGTTTGATCAGATAGAGGAAGAACGGGGTCCCAAGAAGCGCGGTAAAGACACCAAGTTTCATCTCACCCGCGGTTGGGGTAAGACGGACCGCGATGTCCGCCAACAGAACGATCAACGCCCCGATCGGTATACTATAGGCCAGGGTCTTGCCAGGTTCATTGCGGGCAAGCGGACGCGCGATATGCGGCGTCATCAACCCAATAAATCCAATAATCCCGACAATAGCGGTAACAGCACTGACCGTCAGGGCGGTGCCGATAACAACCCGGTATTTCAGGCTGTTCATAACAACGCCGATTGTGGCCGCGGTGTCACCACCCAATGACAGCAGGTTAAGATCGCGGCGGCAGCCCAGAAGTAGCACCCCGCCAATGATTACAAAAGGGGCAACAGTAGCGGTGTGGAATAACGACACATCGGTCAATGATCCGAGCATCCAAAAGACGATCTCATTGATCGCAAACGGGTTGTCAGACAGGCTGAGGATCAACGAGGTAACAGCCCCGCTTATCGATGATATGCCTACCCCGACAAGGATAAGATTATTGGTGTTTTTGATTCTGTAGGCGGCACTTGCCAGAACGATGCCGCCGGCAAGCCCGCCGACAAAAGCAAGGCCAGGCGTCGACAGAGCGCTAAACGCATGAAAACCTGATGCTATCGAGATCACCGCGCCTAACGCGGCGGTCGAGCTAATGCCTACGATGCTTGGCTCGGCAAGGGGGTTGCGTAAAAAGCTTTGCAGCGCTGCCCCAGCCAGGGCTAACGCGCCGCCAACAAGCGCACACATTATGCTGCGCGGCAGTCTCAAATCCCACACAATGACAGTGTTGCTGTCCCAAACCGGATGGGTCACGGTGGCAAGCGCGTCGATGAGGCTGACAGGCACCGGTCCGATCTTTAATGATATCGCGAAGGCGGCCAAAACCAGCCCATAGATGATCGTTATGATAATAGCGTCATTTCTGAACATAGTTAGTCTTTACAATGTTTTGGCCAATTATATTTAGCTGTTTTATTAAATTTGATGCGGCGGGTGATCCGCATGACCATAATTTGGTGTCGACCAATGCCGTTTGCCTATGTTGTGCGGAATCACGGTCAAAACCGAGATAGTCGCCCTTTAGATTATAGCTCTCATAGGCGGTGAATTTATCCAGCACCAGAAGATCGGGGTTGGCGATCAGCACCT
>JAYOFA010000061.1:0-6779 GCA_038116935.1 Puniceispirillum sp. (SeqCode)
GCATCGCTGTCATCGATCGATTGATTCTGACAGACAAGGCAACGCAATTGCTTTGACAGGCCGCGGGCCCGCGACTCCAAGGCCGGGTCAGCCAACATTTCTTCAGCGGTAATGGCCGGTGATGGTAGGCTGAAAAAGCCTTGCGCGATGAGGGCGGTCGCGACAAGCAAGCCTGACAGGCTGGTCCTCAACAATGGACGACGATCGTTAATCATGAGCCAAGCGCCACCAGCGCCGGTATCAATTTATTATCAATCACATCTTTGGTCAGCGGCCCCGCATGGCGCAATCTGACAATGCCTTCTGCATCAAGTAGAAAGGTTTCTGGCACCCCGTAAACCCCCCAGGCAATGCCGGTACGGCCGTCCCGATCGATTCCAATGGCGCGGAATGGGTCGCCATATTGTCCCAAAAACTGTTGGGTGTCCTCTTCGCGGTCCTTGTAGGCGATGCCCAGAATAGCGATGCGTTTGGACAGCATTTCCAGGGCCGGTGCCTCGGCCCGGCACGGCGCGCACCAAGACGCAAAGATGTTGACCAAAAGGGGCTTGCCGCGAAACGGCGCTATGGTGACCTGATCAGCCGATGCCCGCCCGGGACTGGCGGCTGCAAGACGGGGTAGGTCAAGCGGCGGCGCCGGCTTGCCGATCAACACCGATGGCAGCTGGTCAGGGGTGCGGCTTCCCGACAAGGTGCCGTAAAGGGCCACCGCGCCAAGCGCGGCAAGCCCTAAAAATACCCCAAGCGGCAGCAGGAATGATAAACGGATCTGGCTCATAGAGGCGGGCCTGATGGAAGGGGGGCGTCGCGGTTCTGCGATGTGGCGGTGGCGCTGGCCGTGGTGCGGCGGTGCGTGCGCTGTCGGCCAAAGGCGGCAATCATCCCACCAAGCGCCATGATTGCGGCCCCGGTCCATATCCAGCTGACAAGCGGCTTGTAATAGAGCCGTAAGGTAAAACCTATTTTGTTGTCGCCATCTCCGAGCACGGCATAATCATCACCGGCAATGGTTGGGCGAATTGCCGCCTCGGTCGTGGTTTGGCGCTCGGCGTTATAGATCCGTTTTTCCGGCGATAATCGGGCAAATATCCGCCCCGATTTGTCGGCATAGTCGAGATCGGCGGCCAGTGATTGATAATTTGGTCCTTCGATTTGCCTGAGGCCGGCAAAGGTCACGGTCCGGTTGGCAAGTTCAATCTTGGTCCCCGGGGTGGCCCGTACCACATGTTCGCTGCTGAAAAGGCTGTCGCCGACAGCGCCGATCATGAAAATAACGATCCCACAATGGGCAATCCACATGCCGGTCGTATCTGCCGGAATGCGCCGCAGGCGGGTGACCATTCCCGCGTTGGGGCGCGGTTTGATCTGCATCCAGATATCGCCAATGATACCGGCGCCAAGCCATGCAATCAGCATCACCGCACTGGCGGCGCCAACCGTCACACCCTTGCCCAAGACAAAAAACAGCAACAAGCTGGCTACAGCAACCAAACCAGCGGCAATCAGCACCGGCCGTAGGCGTGGGGTGCTGCCCTGCCGCCAGGCCAGCACCGGTCCAACCGCCATCAGCGCCATTAACAGGGCCATGACCGGATTGAAGGTTGCGTTGAAATATGGCGGGCCAACGGTGATGCGGGCTCCGGTGACAAGTTCCAGCCCCAACGGGTAAAATGTGCCAAGAAGCACAATCGCCGTTGCCACAACCAATAGCATGTTGTTGGCGATCAGCCCGCCTTCACGACTGGCAAGCGTGAAATCGGCGCGGGTGACAAGCTGTGGGCCGCGCCACGCATAAAGCGCCAACGGAATGCCGACGGCGAACAGCAATATGCCAAGAATAAATACGCCGCGCGCCGGATCCGACGCAAAGCTATGGACCGATGTTAACAACCCCGACCTGACGATAAAGGTGCCAACAAGCGACAGCGAAAACGCCAAAATCGCCAGCAGCACGGTCCAGCTTTTCAACTGGCCACGTTTTTCAACCACAATGGCCGAATGCAGCAGCGCCGTGGCGGCCAACCACGGCATCAATGACGCATTTTCAACCGGGTCCCAGAACCACCAACCACCCCAGCCAAGTTCATAATACGCCCACCAGCTGCCGATGGCGATGCCAAGCGTTAGCGCACACCAGGCGGCCATCACCCAAGGCCGCATCCATTTTGCCCACAGCCGGTCAACTTCGCCGCTGATCAATGCCGCCACCGCAAACGCAAAGGCCATCGACAGGCCAACATAGCCAAGATACAGCATGGGCGGGTGCATCGCGAGACCGGGGTCCTGCAAAATGGGGTTCAGCCCTTTGCCATCCAATGGCGGTGTGGCAAGCCGCAGGAACGGGTTTGATGTAAACAGGCTAAATGCCAGAAACCCGGTGCTGACCATGCCTTGCACCGCCAGAATACGCGCTTTCATCGCCAGCGGCATGTCACCACCGCGAACCGCCAGAATCCCGCCATAAAGCGCCAAAATCAGAATCCACAGCAGCAGCGAGCCTTCATGATTTCCCCAGGTTCCAGAAATCTTGTAAATCAGCGGTTTGGTCGAATGTGAATGACTGGCAACTAAAGCCAGTGAAAAATCGGACCGGATAAATCCCCAGATGAGGGCGAGGAACGCCATGGTCACCGCCACCGCAGTGCTGATCGCGGCGGCTGGGCCGCTTGTCATCAAGGCGGTGTCGCCGCGGCTTGCGCCAATCAACGGCAGGCTGCTTTGAACGAGGCTCAAAACAAAAGCGGCGATCAACGCGATATGACCAAGTTCGGCAATCATCAAATGACCCTAATCGTGTCTTTCGGGTGACAAATTTACGCGCTGTGTTATAGCACAGGAACCGGACGGTTAAAATGCGCTCTATAGGTCAAATGCGATGGCGATATGTCGCATCAAGGCGCAGCGGTCAGCCAAGGCCGTAAAATAGCCAATAAAGAAACAGCGGTACCGTTGCGCTGGCCAGCGCCGTACTGGCCAGAATGGCCGAGGCTGACCGGCCGATATAAGCACCATAATAATTGGCAAGCATAAACACATTGGCCGCCACCGGCAGGCAGGCCGACAAAATGGCGACCTTGACCCACAGTGGATCTTGTCCCGGAATGCCAACAAACAACAGGCTGATCAATAGAGGATGCACGATCAGCTTCAGGCCAGCGATGATGCTGATTTCGCCCGCTGCCGCGCGTAATGGCTGGCCAAACAAAGTGGCGCCCAGCGCAAATAACGCGACCGGCGCCGCGGCCCCGGCCAAAAGCGTGCCAAATTGTGCCGGTATCGATGGCATGGGCCAACCGGTCGCCGAAAATAACAGTCCAGCCACCACCGCCAATACCAGCGGGTTGGTCATCATGGTCCGCATGATTTTGAGGCCGGCATTGTGCATCGTGCCGTCATTATTGGCCACAAAAAATGACGTCAGCGTCAACAACACAATGGTATCGGCAAACAGGATCAAGGCCATCGGCAGGGCCGCCGCATCGCCAAATGCCAGAATGGCCAGCGGGATACCCATATAGCCATAATTGGGATAGGCAACATTCAGCCCGAAAATGCCGCATTCACGCCGTTTTAATCTGAACAGCCAGCGCCCGATCGCCGCCGCCAGCAAAAACATCACAATCGTGCTGCTTTCAAACCGCCAGACAAAGCCCCAATTCAGAATGGCCGCCGGTTCACTGGCCGATACTTTCAAAAACATAAAGGGCGGTAATGTGACAAAAAACGCAAATTTTGACATGGTGCGCGCGCCGGATTCGTCGATAAAGCCAATAGCCCGTGCGCCAAACCCCATAAAAATGAGCGCGAAAAACGGGATCGAGATATTGAGAACTTCGGCCATAGGGTCCTGACTGGCGGCGCATAATGTCTATCCGTGATCGGCTGTCTATAGCACAAGCTATGGTGGTGATGCCAGTCGGGGCGTGATGCTGATTGATCCGGCCATGTCAGGCCCTATATTCTTGGGCGGGATAGTCTTGGGCGATATATTCCTGGGCGGGGCATTTATCGGGAGGCGGTCATGCGCCAGTATGAAAGTAATCCGTCCACCTTGTCGGCACTGCCGGCACTGCCGGTATTGTCAGGGTTTTTGGGGATCGACTGGTCAGGGGCGAAAGGGGCGCGGCATGCCGGATTGCAACTGGCTATGGCGAGGCCCGGGACGGCGGCGCCCCACAGCCTGACGCCACCGCGCGCCACCAACTGGTCGCGGCTTGACGTGCTGGATCTTCTTTTAGGTCTTGCCGATGATACAGCAGATGCGGCGATGCTGGTTGGGATTGATTTTGCCTTTGCTCACCCGTTTGTCGATGTTGGCGCCTATTATCCCGGCCTCGCGAACGCGCCAGCGACACCGGCCGCGCTTTGGGCACATGCCGAGGCGATCAACGCGGCCGAGCCACATCTTTACGGCGGCGCGATGTTTGGGCACGCGGTATGGGGCGATTTTTATCTGGCGCCCCCACATTATGCGGCCTCGCGGTACCAAAGCCGTCGCCGGATCACCGAATTAGCGGCGCGTACAGCGGGCCGTAGCCCGTCGCCCACCTTCAAGGCCGTGGGGGCGGATAATGTCTCGACCGGTTCGCTGGCGGGTATGCGGTTGCTGCACCACCTCAAGCAAACACTTGCCGACCGGCTGGCAGTATGGCCGTTTGACCCGATCGTGCCGGGGCAAACAAAGCTGATTCTTGTCGAGATATTTCCCAGTTTCTATTTCTACCGGCTTGGCATGGTGCCAGCGCGGCGGGCGGCGGCGCATGTCGCATTTTTGAACCATGCGTTGGCGGCGTATGACAGTGCCGGATTGGCGGCTGATTTTGTGCCGGCGGGCAAGGACGCTGATGAGGCGGACGCGATCATTGCGGCGGCGGCGCTTCGCTATTTTGCCGGTGCAAACGGTTTTGCGCTGCCCCCATCGCACGAACCGGCGATGCGGCAAGAAGGATGGATTTTTGGCGTGCCGGATTGACCTGACGGGGTGGCCGGCTCATCCTGATCATCAAGGGCTGTCATTTGTGCGACGTTATGATTGCCATCAGCCGGATTGCATTCGCGGCTTTTCGGGCCTATACAGGGGCCAGTCTTTACCCCCATCATGCTTCATGGAGCCTGCCCATGCCCGCCCTTTTGCCAGATGTCGATCCGGACGGATTGCTTGAATATTCGGTGGTGTTTACCGACCGGTCATTAAATTCGATGTCGCAAAAATTCCAAGGGGTGATGCGCGATATTTCAGCGATGTTAAAGGACGCCTACAACGCCAGTGCGGTGGTGGTTATCCCTGGCGGCGGGACCTTTGGCATGGAATCGATTGCCCGACAATTTGCCGGCGATCAAGACGTCATGGTTATTCGCAATGGTTGGTTCAGTTTCCGGTGGTCGGAAATTCTTGAAAAAGGGCGGATTGCGGCCAGTACGGCTGTAGTGTCAGCCCGCCGGATCAGCCATGATGCCGGCAGCAACCAGCCCGCGCCATTTGCGCCAGTGCCGATTGATGAAGTGGTCAGCCGGATTGAAAAAGACCGGCCAGCGGTGGTGTTTGCCCCGCATGTCGAAACCTCGGCCGGTATGATGCTGCCTGACGACTATATCAAGGCAGTGGCATCAGCGGTGCATGCGGTTGGTGGATTATTTGTGCTGGATTGTGTCGCGTCGGGGACCTATTGGGTGGATATGAAGGCGCTTGGCGTTGATGTGCTGCTTAGCGCGCCTCAAAAAGGATGGAGCGCGTCACCCTGTAGCGGTCTGGTGATGTTGTCGGATGCCGCTGTGGCGCGGGTGGCCGAAACCGATGCTGCCAGCTATGTGTGCGATGTCAAAAAATGGCTTGGCATTATGCAGGCCTACGAAAATGGCGGCCATGCCTATCATGCGACGATGCCAACCGATGCGTTGGCCGTATTCCGTGACGCGTTGGCGGAAACGCGTGATTATGGGTTTGCCAAAGTGAAGGATGAACAAATCGCCCTTGGCGCGGCGATCCGTTCATTACTCGAAAGCCGCGGCTTTCGCTCGGTTGCTGCCGCTGGGTTTCAGGCCCCAAGCGTTGTTGTCAGCTTCACCGATGATGATGCGATTAAAAATGGCAGTAAATTTGTTGCGGCTGGCGTTCAGGTCGCGGCTGGTGTGCCGCTGGAATGCGGCGAAGGGCCAGATTTCAAGAGCTTCAGGGTTGGCCTGTTTGGTCTCGACAAGCTCCATAATCTGGACCGGACGGTGGCCAATTTTGCAGCAGCCTTAGATCAGGTGGTGGGCGCTGCTGCCTGATTGTCGCGGCATAATGCCAGTTTACCGGCCCTGTTCAGCCTTTTGATTGTGATCTCGCGCTGGCTTGCGATGCTGCGGCTTGGCGCTGGTTCGTGATAACACATGCGCACCGGCCGTCTGGCGGCGGTGTATTTGGCGCCGGTACCGGCATTATGCGCGACAATCCTTTTGTCGAGGTCGGTCGTGATGCCGGTGTAAAGACTGCCATCTCTACATTCGACAATGTAAACATACCATGCCATGGTCGGCCGATTCCTTTGTTGGCAGCCCCGTTAATCAGGTTTTGGTGTTGCGATAGGTTTTGCTAATGTCGCGCGGGTGCCAGTGTGATACGGATACCAGTGTGACGCCGGTGTGTGGCGGTTTCAAGTCTGCCATTTTGTATCTTTTGGTTTGCAACCGTAATGGGGCTGCATCGTCAAGGGTGGATTGTGGGTTAGTGGTAGCGTGACGCGGCGTGATTTTGATGTGGTGATTATCGGCGCCGGGGCTGCCGGGTTGATGTGTGC
>JAYOFA010000062.1:0-6493 GCA_038116935.1 Puniceispirillum sp. (SeqCode)
CTTTCCGCAACGGTCATACCAACCTGATGGGCCACAACAATTGTTGATGACTCATTGAAAGCTGATTGCAGCGTTTCGATCAGTTCGGCTTTTTCAGTTCTGTTCACCGATCGTCTCCGCTCTATTATGGGTTAAGACGGCATAGCCGCCCACCCGGTTGCAAAATGGACTGTCAACATTGCCAGTCCGCTGGCCTGCCCATAAGAAGTTCAAGCGGAAATCCGCTTTAGCTCCCCGTCTATTACGGGAGATTAAGCCCTGCCATCAGCAGCGCACCCGTAGTCTTGGACAGGTGCGGGGCGCTGCCGATAACCGGCAAAAACCCCGACTTTTACAGCCGTCCCGCAAACGGACCGGCCGCAAACAGGTGATCGCCGCCTATTGGCCGGCGGCATCCTCTACAAACACACCGGCACCCATCGTGGATGAGATGGTGATTTTCTTGATATACTGGCCTTTGGCGCCCGATGGCCGCGCTTTGCGCACTGCGTCAATGAAGGCGGTGGCATTCTCAACAATCTTCGCCTCGTCAAAGCTGGCTTTGCCGATCCCGGCATGGACCACACCAGCCTTTTCTGCCCGGTACTGCACTTCACCAGCCTTGGCAGCGGCCACCGCCGTCGCCACGTCAGGTGTCACGGTGCCAAGCTTTGGGTTTGGCATCAGGCCGCGCGGCCCAAGCACCTTACCCAACCGGCCGACAACACCCATCATATCCGGGGTTGCGATAACCCGGTCAAATCCGGTTTCGCCATTCTGCATCGCTTCGGCCAGATCCTCGGCACCGACCATATCAGCTCCGGCAGCCCGTGCTTCATCAGCTTTGGCATCTTTGGCAAACACCGCAACCCGCATCGCCTTGCCAGTGCCGTTTGGCATCGCCACCACACCGCGGACCATTTGGTCAGCATGCCGCGGGTCTACTCCCAGATTCATCGCAATTTCGATGGTTTCATCAAATTTTGATTTGGCATTTTTCTTGATCAGCGTTACCGCCTCGGCAAGAGGATAGGCCTTGTTGCGATCGATTTCGGCATATGCCGCTTTCAAATTCTTGGATGTGCGTGCCACCGTCTTAACCCTCCACAACTTCGAGGCCCATGGCGCGGGCCGAGCCCATCACCATCTGCATCGCGCCTTCAATATCAACCGCGTTCATGTCGCCCATCTTTTGATCGGCGATGTCACGAACCTGCGCCATTGTCACCGACCCGGCGACCGACCGGCCTGGTTCTTTTGACCCACCTTTCAGGCCAGCTGCTTTTTTCAAGAAATAGCTGACCGGTGCGGTCTTGGTCACAAAGGTGAACGAACTGTCCTGATAGACGGTGATCACAACCGGCACAGGCATATTCTTTTCCATCGATTCTGTTGCGGCGTTGAACGCTTTACAGAACTCCATGATGTTCACACCACGCTGACCAAGCGCCGGACCAACCGGTGGTGACGGATTTGCCGCCCCGGCCGGGATGTTCAGCTTGATGTAACCTTTAATCTTCTTCGCCATCTCTTATTTTCCCTGACATGCCTGCCGCCTGCCGATAACAGACGAGCTGTATTTTTGGCCCCCTTTGGCGGTGGCCCCCTATCTTTTATAGTTTTTCGACCTGACTATATTCCAGCTCGACCGGCGTTGACCGCCCGAAAATCGACACCGCCACTTTCAGGCGTGCTTTGTCATCATCGGCTTCTTCAACCAGTCCGTTGAACGAAGCAAACGGCCCGTCAGAGACGCGTACCTGTTCGCCAATTTCGAAAGTCACTGTGGTGCGCGGACGCTCGACGCCTTCGCTCATCTGCCGGATCAGGCGCTCTGCCTCACGCTCGGTGATTGGAATTGGCCGCCCTTTTCCGCCCAGAAACCCGGTCACGCGCGGCTGGCTGGTCACCATTTGCCACGCTTCATCACTCAACTCAAGTTTGACAAGGATGTAGCCGGGGAAGAATTTACGCTCACCCTCGACACGCACGCCGCGCTTGACCTCGACCACGTTCTCGGTCGGGACCATAACGTCTTCAATCTGGTCTTCCAGCCCCTGCGTGACAGATTGTTCACGGATTGACTGCGCGACCTTTTTCTCAGAGCCTGAGAAGACATGAAGGACATACCAGCGCTTGGCCATACCACTTCTTTCCTGATTCGCCCCACAAATGTGAGACGACAAAAACCACCTTGTTCCTAGCCACCAAGACCAAGAACAAACTGGACACCATTCGACAACAGCCAATCCACCAGCAAAAAGAACAATGCGGCGATCGCTGTCATAATAAACACAGTCAATGTGGCAGTGCCGGTTTCGCGCCGCGAGGCCCAGGAAATACGGTTAATTTCCTGACGGACCTGCCTTACAAATTGTGCGGGCGACACTTTAGCCATCGGTTGCTGCCAATTCAAGTTCAAAAACATTTTTGTCAAAGACCACGCCTGCCCCCAACCGCAAACGGCGGTTTTGGGCCAAGACAACGGCCCCATTTCCGTTGAAGAACCGGGGCGATTACCGTCACTTGTCAGGGCTGGACGCGAATCCTTGGAACGGGCTTCTATCAAAACCACTGAAAGATGGCAACAACTTATCGCAATTTGAACCCCAGAAAAGATGTCACCGCCCCCATCATAGACATCACCAAAAGACCGGCCGCGGTCGCGGTAAATGTCTCGGCCCCGCCAAGGCCGATGATGATACTGCCACCAACTCCGCCAATGAGCATCTGCATCGCCCCCAACAACCCGGTCCCGGCCCCACTATTCCGGCCTGCCGCCCGCATGCTGCAAATCATCGCATTGGCGATCACTAGACCATTGCAAAACCCAAAGCAAAAGCACAAAGCCGACAGCCGGCCCGGCGTCAATAGATCAGTGAGATGTCCGGTCAGCATCGCCGCCGGCACCACCACTGTCAGCAAACTGCCAAGCATCGCCATACCGCCAAGCCCCAACCGCCCGACGAACAGACCATTCACCAGATTACCAAGGATATAGCCAACCGAGGTCGTTGCGAATAACAGGCCAAATTCAATAGGGCTGGCCCCAAGCCGGGCAAATTCATAGGGCATAGTCCCACCCATCGCAAAGAACATGCCGACCGCAAACCCGCTGGTCAGCCCATGGTTTCGCACCCCCGGACTCACAGCTAATTGGGCATAGGTCATGATCAACGACCGCAACCGGAACGGCACCGGCTCACCCTGCCGCGATTCGGCGATAAAGCGCGCCGCAAGCCACAGGATCAGCACCCCGCCGAAAACCATGATCGCAATCGACCCGCGCCAACCAATAAATTCCGCAATCACCCCGCCAAACCCGAAACCTAGTAACGGCACGATCGCCTGCGCACTGCTGACAATGGACATCTTGCGGGCGGCATCGGCGCCCTCGAAACTGTCATTGACAATCACCCGCCCCATGGTCAGGCAGGCGGCGGCCCCGACACCTTGCAGGATTCGGAACCCAACCAGTTGGCTGACCGAGCTGGCCAGCATCGCACCAACCCCGCCGAGACTGAACACCACCGCACCGGTAAGAAGAATATAACGCCGCCCGAACCGATCCGACAGTGAGCCGCTTAACAGCTGACCCAGCGCAACCGACATCATAAAACCGCTAAGCACCAGCTGCGCTTCATCGGCCGTTGCCAAGAGGTCTTGCCGCAACTGGGTGATGACCGGCGACAGCAGTGATAGCCCCAGATTGGCACTGGCGACGGCCAAAATCAGAATCCCCACTGACGGCGGCCCACGCCGCACCGGTGACAACATAAACACGCCGGAAACTCCAAACAGACGGGTAAAGCCGTTTGCGGATTACTGCAAAGGGCAACCGTAGCTAAAAAGGCTGGCCGTATCTAAACAGTAAAGCCGCTATCAAGCAACCATTCGTGCAAACAGGTCAGGCCCGCAATTCATCATAGGGATAAATCACATGTGTTTGATAGGCTGGCCGCGCGCATAGCTGATCATAATAGCGGCGAAGATGCGGCAACCGCCGCCGCCGCACATTGATGTCATAGTAACGGTAGAGCGCATAACCAAGCATCACATCGGCAAAGGTGAAATCATCCCCGGCCAGATAGGCGGTTGTTGCCAACTGGGCATCGGCAATCGCCAGCATCGCCTCAACCGCCTGTAGCGCGGCGTGAACGGCCACATGGTCTACCTTGTCAGCCGGGGTGCGTACCAAATTCCAAAACACGGTCATAATGAAGGCGTGACCAACATTCCATTTCGCCCATTCGGCCCATTTATCAACCATCGCCCGCGCAACCGGATCGGTCGGCCAAAATGGGGGCTGACCATAGCGCGCACCAAGATAGCGCGTGATCGCCGCCGATTCGAAAATCGGGCCACTGTCCCCATCGATCAATACCGGCACCCGGCCATTTGGATTCATCGCCAGAAAATCGGCGGTATCGACAACGCCGTAAATATAACCGGCATCTTGCCGCCTATAGGGCACGCTCACCTCATCAAGCACCCACAGCACCAGCTGCACATTCGATGACGATCGCCGCCCCCAAACCGTAATATCTGCCATCCCACCCCCAAAGGCCGCCTTTTTTACCACGGAACCAATTCAACACTTAAAATTCTGGCACCACCGGTCTATCGTGACGGCGTCAGTTTGACCATGACATGTATCAGTCACAAGAAGGATGAACAATATGCAGTCAATTGGATTTGTCGGCCTTGGCGCCATGGGATCGGTGATGGCGCCTTTGCCCGCGAAAGCCGGCTTTCGCGTGATCGGGTTTGACACCGCGACACGCCTGCCGCCTGAAACCGGGGTAGAACCGGCATCATCATTGGCCGATCTGGCTGCCTGTGATGCGGTGGTGCTGATGTTGCCTGACGGCAAGGTGGTAACCGCGGTCGCAACTGCCCTGACTGAAGCGGGTTTTGGCGGGCTGATGATTGACATGTCATCAAGCGCGCCACAAGGCACCATCGCGCTTGGCAAAAAACTGGAATCCCACGCTATCCGTCTGGTCGATGCGCCGGTATCAGGCGGACAGAAAAAAGCCGCCCTTGGCACCTTAATGGTGATGGCTGGCGGCGATGCGGCCGATCTGGCAGCGGCGGCACCGCTTCTTGACTGTTTTGGCACGGTCGCACATGTTGGCCCGCTTGGGGCCGGTCATGCGATGAAAGCCTTGAACAATTATGTGTCCGCGGCCGGATTGCTGGCCAGCATGCAGGCCCTTGCCACGGCCGAGGCCTATGGCATCACCCCGGACGTTTTTACCAAGGTGATCAATGGCTCGACCGGCCGGAATAACACCACCGAGGTCAAACTTGCGCCATTCATCATCTCACGGCGCTATGATTCCGGATTTTTCTTGCGGCTGATGGCCAAGGATGTCGGCATCGCCAGCGACCTGATGGTGGCTGCCGGCTTTGACACGCCGGTCACCCCGGCTTTGACCGGGTACCTTGATGCGGCGGTGGCCAAACTTGGCGCCGACGCCGATCATACCGGCCTTTATGAAATGGTTAACCCGGCGAAAGACTAATAGCGCTATCAGGCTTATCGCTTAGGCATCACCGCCAAGACCTTGGCGGCAAAATCCAGAAGTTCGGATTTTTCCGTCAAGGCATCGAGCTTTTGCACGGCCGCGACCCGGCTGCCGGCCGGTGGCGGCGGTGATTGATACCATGGCCGCGGTGCTGGCGTTTCGCCAATCGACGCCAGCAGGGCATCAATCTCGGCATCAAGCATCATCTCGATCACCGCAAGGTCTCGTCCAATCCCTCGGATTGTCGGTGGGGCAACAACGCCCGGATCGGCTTGCAATTCAGCGGCCAGGTCATGCAGATAGACCGCGGCACGGTCCCATGACGCCGGCCTGCCAGTGCGGCGCTCAATGACATCCCGCACCGCAAATTCAAACCGCAGTTTTTCGATAAAATAGCGCTGACGCCGTTGCCGATCGGCGGCGCGGCTGGGGCCAGAAAACGCGCCTGCTTGCCAGCTGTTTTCGACTTCTTGGCCATTATCGCCAGCAGACTGGCGGCTATCTGATACCGCATCTGATGTGGCTGTGGTCGCGCCGCTATCAGCGGTACTGGTGTCGGGCGCGCTACTATCAGCTGGCGTTGCGGCATCAACACTGGCCATGCTTCCCGCGGTGAGATCATTGTCCACGCCCGGATATTGGGCAAGGCCATGCGGCGGCACCGCAAAAACCGACAGCAGCAGGCACACCGCGCCATAAAGGGACGGTGCCCGTAGCCAATCCCGGCAACGCCGTCTGGCAGATGGCAACAAAGCCTGCAACATAAGCGCTATAGCCCTGATCATGCATTCCAATCATATCGTTAACGTCACTGCGGCGCATGTTCTTAGCCCTGGCAAGGGCAGCATCGCCACCCCCATAAAAAAACCCCCGGAAAGGATTATCCCCGGGGGTCATTTATCAGATGGCAGGAGTGGAGGGGCTCGAACCCCCAGCCCCCGGTTTTGGAGACCGGTGCTCTACCAATTGAGCTACACTCCTGT
>JAYOFA010000063.1:0-5989 GCA_038116935.1 Puniceispirillum sp. (SeqCode)
GCCGCACCAACCTCGTCAAGATTATTGCCAAGAATATCGATACGGATCGGCTGACTAGACCCCGGCCCTTGCTGCTGTTTCTGAATCGAAAATTCGGCCCCAGCCAAATTGGCGATGCGGGCGCGCATCTCGGCCATCAAAGTGACCGCCTTGTCGCGTTCGTTCCATTCGTCAAACACGGTTCGGATGGTACCAACCGCATCGCGCGGGGCCTGACTGCCATCCTTGCCGGACTTGAATGACTGGGCGTAAAAGGCGCGCACCCCCGGTTGTGGCAGGATGCTATCCTCGGCTTCTTTGACCAGCTGGTCACGTTCTTTGGCCGACAAATCGCCGCGCGCCAGCACCTGCACCTGGGCCTGATCAGGCTCGATATCCGGGAAAAAGGCCACACCATAGCCAGCCATGATATAGCCGGAATAAGACACGCCCATAAAGGCCAGCACCGCCGCCAGAACCACAATTGGCCGCCGCACGGCAAATTTCAATATATGCCGGTACAGCCGCGGGGCGGTGGCCGATATCGCGCCTTTATCGACCCGGCGTTTGCCAATCAACCCGCCAAGCACCGGAATGAACACCAGCGCCATCGCCAGTGAGGCGGTCAAGACCGCCATCACCGTCATCGGCAGATATTGCATGAACTGGCCAACGATACCCGGCCAAAACAGCAACGGCATGAAAACCATCAAGGTGGTGATGGTCGATGAGATGATCGGCCATGCCATACGTTGGGCACCATCCTTGTAGGCGTCACGCCGGTTAACGCCCATCGCGATGCGGCGATCGGCATATTCGGTGGTGACAATGACCCCGTCGACAAGCATGCCGGCAACCAGAATCAACGAGAACAACACGACGATATTCATCGTGATACCCAACGCGTTCAAGAAAATGATCCCGACAAAGAATGACCCGGGAATGGCCAACCCGACCAAGGTGGCATTTCGCAACCCAAGTGTCGCCAGAATGACAATCATCACGATAATGACCGCCGCCCCAACATTATTGCCAAGGTCGCTGAGCAAGTTGCGCACTTGCTTTGATTCATCAAACAAATAGGTAACCTTGGCATCGGGGCTGATCTGCGGGGTGGCCGCATCAATCACCGCCCGCGCGGCGCTGACCACATCGATAATATTCGCGCCAACCCTTTTGCGCACATCAAGCACAATGGCCTGCTCCCCATTGACCCGCGACCAGCCTTCGGCCTGTTGGAATGTGCGTCGTACGACAGCAACATCGCCAAAGCGGATACTGCGCCCATCGCGCGCCTTGATCGGCATATTCACAAGATCATCAACCGACTCAAGAACCCCCGGTACCTTGACAACAAGCCGCCCGCCCCCATCATCGATCGCACCAGCCGTCACCAGCTGGTTATTACTGCTAACAAGGCGGTTCACCGTTGCCGGATCAAGCCCATATGCCTCGATCGCCGCCGCATCGACCAGAATTTCAAGCACCTCTTTGCGGTCGCCGCCAATGTCGACTTTCAGGATACCAGGCACCGATTCAAGCCGGTCCTTGATGCGCCGCGCCGCCTGCACCATTTGGCGTTCAGGCACCGGGCCATACAACGCTGCGGTCAGCACCGGAAACAGCGAAAAGCTGATTTCGACAACTTTCGGATCATCCGCATCGGCCGGCAATTCAGGCTTGGCATCATCGACCGCCTTGCGGACATCGGCGATCGCCTTGTCAATATCTTCGCCTGCCGCAAATTCAAGCGATACCGATCCATAGCCTTCGGCCGCAACCGAGGTCATTTTATCAAGACCTTCAACCGACCGGAGTTGCTTTTCCAATGGTTTGACCAAAAGCCGTTCGGCATCTTCCGGCGAAATGCCCTCATAGGACACCGATACATAGGCCACCGGAATATCAATATCCGGCTTGGCCTCCTTGGGGATGGTCAGATATGACGATATGCCGACCACAAATAACAGCACCAGCGAGACCAGTACAGCGCTGGTCCGGGAAAATGCCGCCTCGATGATCTGATTCATGATCCGCTCGCCAACCGGTAGCGTACCGGCGCGCCAGCCCCGACAAAGGCCTGACCAACGGTCAGCAGCACAGCGTTGTCCGGCAGGCCAGACACATAAACTTGTTCAGCCCCCGATCGCACGATATCGACCGGTACCACCACCACCTTGCCATCGACCGCAATTTTGGCGGTGAGACTGCCATCATCAGCCACCGATAAATGCGCCGGCGACATCGCAAAGGCGTCCAGCGTTCCGGCGGAGATACTGGCCTCAACGCTCATCCCGGCGCGTAAGGTGCCATCAGGGTTGGCAAGGTCAATGGTCACGTCAAAAGTGCGGGTGGCCGGATTTGATTGGGCGGCGATTTTCGACACAACCCCAGAACGGGTGCCGGCCCCGGCAATCGTAACCGTTACCGCACTACCGGT
This sequence comes from Puniceispirillum sp. (SeqCode), assembly GCA_038116935.1. Classification (GTDB taxonomy): domain Bacteria; phylum Pseudomonadota; class Alphaproteobacteria; order Puniceispirillales; family Puniceispirillaceae; genus UBA3439. The sequence goes on from JAYOFA010000063.1 coordinate 2,420, forward strand.
TTTGATCTTGGCGATTTCGGTTTGCGGCACCGCCACCCGGATATTTAAGGTGGCCAGCCCCAAAATAGTGGCAACCGGCGTGTCGCGCCGTACCCGTTCACCGGTTTCAACATGCAATGTTTCCAGATAACCCGACACCGGCGCAACAATGACGCGGTCGGCAAGCTGGTCCTCAAGCTGGCGCAAGGTGACAACGGCATTGGCCAACGCCGCGGCGCGCTCGGCCTGTTCCAATGGCGCACTGAAATTTTCTTTGGCCAGCCGCTCGGTTACATCACGGCGCTTACGCGCCACCTCCAGATTGGCCTTAGCCGCCGCAATCTGTTCAACCAAGGTGCCTGTTTCCAGCCTGACAAGCGTGGCGCCAGCCTTTATCGCCCGCCCTTCAACCGCGTCAATCGCAATAATCTCGCCATCCGCTTTTGACGACACGGTCATATTGAATTTGGCTTCACTGACCCCGCTGGCACGAATCGATCGAGTGATTGGCTGATTGCGAACGGTGATCGCGGCGACCGAAAAACGACGCTCTTCAGCTTTAGTTTGCGCCGCGTTGGTTGGCCCGGTCTGTTGCCCCTGACCCGCATCGGCATTGGCCGCCGGCGCCGAAGCCCCACCAGATGTGCCCAAAAAATTGCCCGACAGCATCCAGCCGGTTACCGCCAATGCGACGATGCCTGCCATCAGGTAAGAAGATTTCAGTTGCATTGCAGAGGATCCAATTCAGGCCGCTATCGCGGAAAAAAGCGTAAGCGTCGACTTACTTCAGATACAAAATATATAGGCATTGTGATTTTCATCACAAGCCTAAGGTGCAAACGTTATTTTTGTGATTGTACAATCTACGGATGGTGCATCAGGTTCCTAATGCTCAAATAAATTACGTTTGCCAAAACATTTTAATCGAATTTTGCGAGACACCCCAGCGTGAGTTAACCAACACACTCAAGGACTAGCTTTCGTAACAATATTGTAAAGTAACAGTCAAAATCCCGTAATCAACTTGTTTTACGTGTCATTAGCCTAAAGCTGTCTAGGGTACGTTGAGTGAACGATCAGTCACCGAATTTGTATGTTTATAGAAGCATCTGGATTTCAGATACGCATCTCGGTACACCAGGCGCCAAAGCCGATCAGTTGTTGAATTTTTTAAAAAATACGCGAAGTGAGTACTTATTCCTAGTTGGGGATATTGTCGACGGTTGGCAATTGAAAAAGCGATGGTACTGGCCACAAAGACATAATGATGTTGTCCAAAAGCTTCTAAGAAAAGCGCGGCACGGAACGAAAGTTATATTTATTCCCGGTAATCATGACGAAGCAGCCCGTCAGTATATTGGCATGACTTTTGGTGATATAAAAGTTAGGGCTGATTACATCCATACAACGGTAGATGGACTCAAGCTATGGATTGTCCATGGAGATCTCTTTGACCATGTGATTCAACATGCGCGCTGGCTTGCCTATGCCGGCGATCAAGCTTACAGCATTTTGTTGTGGATAAATCATTGGCTGAACAAGGCTCGCATTGTTTTTAACTTACCGTATTGGTCTTTATCCCAATACCTGAAATTGAAAGTTAAATCTGCGGTATCATTCATCTCTGCTTTTGAACATGTGATGGTAACAGAAACGCGCCGTCGTGGTTGTGACGGCATCGTTTGTGGTCATATACACAAGCCGGAGTTACGCAACATTGACGGCATAATTTATGCGAACGATGGAGATTGGGTTGAATCGCTCTCCGCCCTTGTCGAACATCACGATGGCAGGTTGGAACTGATTGAATGGCAAAAGTTGACGTGCACAACCGGATCATTACAACTTGGCTGCAAAGAGGCTTTAAACCAGTCAAAAGAGTCTATACATCGCCAAAAAGCCGATCTTAAACAAGGTGCGTAAGCTTTGAAAATATTGATTGTGACCGACGCATGGTACCCTCAAATTAACGGTGTCGTTCGGACACTCACCAAAACCTACACCCATTTGAAAGAGATGGGTCATGAGGTAGAACTAATCACACCACAATCATTTCGAACTATACCTTGCCCAACTTACCCAGAAATCCGGCTTTCAGTGTTTCCAGGCCAGCGCGTTGCCAAAAAAATCAGACATTTTCAGCCACACGCGATACACATCGCAACCGAAGGACCATTGGGGCTAGCTGCAAGGCGTTACGCAATTCGGTCAGGGCTTCGATTCACCACAGCTTATCACACCCGTTTTCCGGAATACGTGCACTCAAGGACCCGATTGCCTCTCGCAATTACCTATTGTTTCCTCCGGTGGTTTCATGGAGCCGCGCACGCAGTAATGGCGCCAACAAAAACAGTCATAAAAGATTTGGTAAAATGGCGCATTGGACGACCGGTTTTGTGGCCCCGCGGCGTGGACCTAAACATATTCAACCCTGATAACTGCGAGAGCGACAAGGGAACTGATGAAGCATATGCAACAAGCATTGCTCGGTTAGATACGGCAAAAAAGCCAATTTTCATGTATGTAGGTCGGGTGGCGGTTGAAAAAAATCTCAGTGCTTTTCTCGAGCTTGAGCTGCCAGGCGAAAAGCATGTGGTTGGTGACGGACCAGCATTACAAGATCTGAAGAGACGCTTTCCTGAGGCTGTTTTCCACGGCGCCAAATCGATGGAGCAATTGCCAGCCTATTATAATCGCGCAGATGTCTTTGTTTTTCCCAGTCGAACCGATACTTTCGGGCTTGTACTACTTGAAGCCATGGGTTGCGGCCTGCCTGTGGCGGCATTCCCGGTGACAGGCCCAATTGATGTAGTTGGTAATTCCGGGGCTGGGGCGCTCAACGAAGACTTGCGAGTGGCCTGTTTAGCCGCGCTCAACATAGACAGGGCCACTGTTCGACAACATGCTGAAACATTCTCTTGGCAATCAGCTACAACTATTTTTGAGTCACATCTCATCAACAGTAAAAGTGACATGCACGAATATCATTTTTCAGAGAACCCCTACAAAGATAACCAGGGTATAACACGCGCGATCGCTGCTACAAAACACTCATTAGCCGGTATGATTTGCGCGATTCGCGAGGAAAGTGCTTTCCGTCAGGAATTATTGTTAGCGGCGTTTCTTATACCACTGGCAGTATGGATACCTTCCAGCCTGAGTGAAAAGGCATTGATGTTATTGTCAACTGTTTTGGTTCTAGTTGTAGAGCTACTGAACAGTAGCGTCGAGGCCGCAATCGATCGCATTTCGTTTGACCAGCACGGTCTATCCAAGCGCGCCAAAGATTATGGGAGCGCTGCCGTCATGCTAGCTTTGCTCATTTGCGCAGCCATCCATAGTATTTTCCTATGGCGCTGGTTGCAAATTTAATAACTGAAGTTACACGTCCCTTTGATAGGATAATGTAAAAACGATTTGAGGCAGAATGCATTTAGCCTTTGGTCTCAATGCGTTAAGCGCCACCATGTGCCTTTGACCAATCGCGCGGATTTCGCAAAAACGCTTCTACAGCATCAAGGGTCTTGACATCAAAACGGTTCGTTGCCCGACATTCGGCAAGCACATCCCACCATGTCGACAGATAATGCA
>JAYOFA010000064.1:0-5381 GCA_038116935.1 Puniceispirillum sp. (SeqCode)
GAAAATCATCGTATATCACCGGCCCATCACATGCTGGCCCGGTGGCAGAGTGGTTATGCAGCGGTTTGCAAAACCGTGTACATCGGTTCAATTCCGGTCCGGGCCTCCATTTTCCTCTATCGTTTCGTGGTGATCCGGGTGGTGTCAGGCTGACGCCGGGTAATGGAGACGTCATGTCGCGATTTTCTGCGAATATTCTGATGTGCTGTGCCGCGCTTGTCTGGGGCATAACCTTTGTCGCGCAAAAGACGGGCATGGATACCATCGGGCCGATGAGTTTCACCTTTGCCCGCTATATGATGGGCGCGTTGGCGTTGCTACCGCTGGCGTGGTTTGAATCGCGTCGTCGCCCACTTGCCGTGGCATGTAAGAAAGACGGTAGCATCAGCATCGGTGCGCTTGGGCTTGGCGGTATGATGTTTGGCGGCATGGCGTTGCAACAGACGGCGTTGCTCTATACCAGCGTTGCAAATGCGGCGTTTTTAACCGCTTTTTATGTGCCTTTGGTACCGTTGATTGCTTACCTCTTATTACGGCGCCATGTAAATTTTACCGTATGGCCGGCGGTTATTCTGTCAATTTTCGGCAGTTTCTTACTATCTGGAACTTCAACCGTCAGCGCACAGCTTGGTGATATATTGACCCTTGGCGGGGCATTTTTCTGGGCCGGCCATATTTTGTTGGCCCAATGGTTAATGACGCGGGTGAAAACACCGTTTCAACTGTCATTTGTGCAGGCATCGGTGACGGCCTGTTGCGCAGGCCTAGTGATGGTCGCATTCGAACAGCCTGATATCGCTGATTTTATGCCGGTGTTGCCGCAAATATTGTTTGCCGGCGTGGTATCGGTAGGGGTTGGGTTTACCCTTCAGCTGGTGGCGCAACGCTATACCAGTGCGCCGGCGGCGGCGTTGATCCTGTCACTCGAATCGGTGTTTGCTGCCGGGTTTGGGTGGGGCCTTCTTGGCGAAACACTGGCCCTGACTGGCATGCTCGGCTGTGCGCTGATCTTTTTGGCGATCATCATCGCCGAAGTGGTGCCGGAAACCGTTCTGACAAAGATGATGCCAAGACAATTTTTCGGTTTTTGGCGCAAGGACTGATGACGCGCTTTGTGAGGCTGTGCTACAAGTCACGGACAGGATGTACCGGGGGCTAGGGGGTTGGCCCGGCTAATCTGTCAATTGTAATAACAACGCCACCCGGTGCGGTGGCTTATTTCCGATATCGGAACAAACCCCGAGATTGGAAGGAACGCTGAGGTTTTTGATGACAAACCCCCCGACCCCTATCACGGTGTCTGCTACCACGTCGACCGATGCACCCGTTCCCGTCGATGGGGCCGTATTGCGCGATGCGTTGGGCCGCTTTTTGACAGGTGTCACCATTGTCACGGTGGCAGGTAATAACCAGCAGCTCTATGGCCTGACGGTCAATTCGTTCAATTCAGTGTCATTGTCACCCCCTTTGGTGCTGTGGTCGCTTGACAAGCGCAACGAAAAAACCTCTTTGTTTCAAAAGGCTGCGGGATTTGGTGTGAATATAATGTCAGCCGCACAGATCGATCTGTGCGAGCGGTTTTCCGGCGATGCAACCGACCGGTTTGCCGGCTGTCGCTGGAAGTCCGGCGCTTTTGGACAACCGCTTCTAGATAACGCGTTGGTACAAATGGAATGCCGGCATTGGGCGCAATATGACGGCGGTGACCATTTGATTTTTGTAGGTGAAGTGATGTCTGTGGCAAAGGCTGATGGGGCGCCACTGGCCTTTTTCAAAGGGCAATATGGGCAATATGGACATTATGATCACACTGCCTGATCGGCGTGCCGTATGATGAACCGCGAACCGCCCATTTTGGCCGAGCTGGTGTTTCTTGGCGGTGGTCATGCGCAGGTTGCCGCCATCAAGCATTTCATCATGAAACCGGTTCCAGGGTTGCGGCTTACCATTGTGACATCGCAAACAAGAACCCCCTATTCCGGCATGTTGCCAGCGTTTGTCGAAGGGGGGTGGCAGGATGACGATATTCATATCGACTTGTCCTATTTGGCACGTCTAGCCAACGCGCGGCTGATTGTGGCGTCTTGTACCGGCATTGACCCTAACAATAAAATGTTATTTTTTGCCAACCGGCCGGCGCTTCATTTTGACATTTTATCGATCAATATTGGTGGACAGCCCGATGTTGACGCCATTCCAGGGGCGCGTGAATTTGCTATCCCGGTGAAACCGATCGGTACATTCCAGCTCAGTTTCTTGGATTTTGCCACCCGCACCGCACCTGCCCGAATTGGCATCATTGGTGGCGGGGCGGCAGGTTGTGAATTGGCGTTAGCACTAGACCGGTATTGGAAAAATCGGGGGCAGACACCCCACTTAACGCTTTATAGCCGAAGCCAGACATTACTTCCGGGTATGGCCCCGCGGGCCGGGCTTTTGATGTTAAAAACCCTGCATGCGGCGGGGATCAGCATTTGCCTTGGCAAGGCGGTGGTGACGGTTGAAAAACACAGGCTGCATCTTGATGACGGTGGACAACATCAGTGTGATACCTGTTTTCTGGTGACGCCGGTGCGGCCGCCAGATTGGTTGGCCAAGTCTGGCTTGGATCTTGACAAAAACGGCTTTATTATGGCGCGCCCCACATTGCAGACCCGCCGCTATCCGTTTATTTTTGCGGCTGGTGACATTGCCAGCCTTGAAGGTTTTGAGCGGCCGAAAGCCGGTGTTTTTGCGGTGCGGGCCGGGCCGGTTTTGGCGCGGAACCTGCGTCGGTTCCTTCATGGCAAGCCAGTGACAAGGTGGCGGCCCCAATCAAATTATCTGGCCCTAATTGGCACGGCGGATGGTGAAGCTATCGCCTGTCGCGGCACAGTGGCTGTGAAATCATCCCTGATGTTAGTGTGGAAACAGTGGATTGACCGCCGATTTATGCTTCAGTATCAACAGCTAACGATGCCTAAGTCGGTTGCCCTGCGCCCCTTTGCCGGGCTGACGGCCCCCTCATCTGACGATCCAGCCCTTGCCGCAATCCGGTGCATGGGCTGTGCTGCCAAGGCGGGCCGCGATGTGTTGTCAAACGCCTTGGTGGCCGCCCGCCAAGCGGCGATTAACGCTGGTGCTGACCCAGCCCTAATGCCATTGGATAATTTAGGGGGTGATCGGTTGACCTCGGATGTTGGGGCGGTTCCTGCGGTGCCGCGTAACCGGCAGTTGGTGCAATCCATCGACAGCTTGTCAGAAATTATTTCCGACCCGTTTATGTTTGGGCGTATTGCTGCGTTGCATGCGCTTAGCGACCTTTATGCGGCGGGCGCCCAACCACTCGGCGCGCTGGCTATCATCACGCTGCCAGAGGCCAGTGTGACCATACAGACAAACCAGCTCACCCAAATCCTGTCCGGCGCGTTGATCGCCTTTGCTGAACATGGCACGCGCCTAATTGGGGGCCATACAAGTGAAGGCGGCCGCTTGACGGTTGGGTTTTCGGTGACTGGCCACGCCCCAAAGCCAAAAACCATCAGCGCATGCCAAGATCGCTGTTTGCTTTTGCTCAGCAAACCCATAGGTATAGGCATTATCATGGCTGGGCATATGCAGGGGCTGGCACCGGCCGCCTCGTTTGACGCCGCGGTTTCGGTGATGACGCAATCCAATGCCGCTGCCGCAGACATTTTTGCCAAGAACCATGTGATCGCCGCGACGGATGTGACCGGGTTTGGCCTTGCAAGGCATGCCGAAAACTTGATGGAGCGTATTGGTGCCGGGCGCTGTGATATCAACATGCCCGCGATACCGCTTATCGAGGGCGCTGAATCGCTCGCGCGTAAGGGCGTGGTCTCCAGCTTTGTCGGGCCAAACAAGGCCGCCACCACCCTGCATCCTGCCACCCCAGAAGGCACGATCCCGGACTGGTATAGCTCTCTCTTGTTTGACCCGCAGACAAGTGGCGGCTTGTTGGGCGTGTTCGCGCCAGATGATGCCGTTCAGGCGCTGTCGGCACTTGAACGGACCAACCACCGCGCTGCCATTATCGGAGTTGTGCAACAACAGGGGCACGGTATTGGTATCGCCGACACTATATCACCTAACCCTGAAGCTGGTGCCGTTTGATGGCCCCGCCGGTCACACGCATTGAGGCAGCGCACTTGACCGATTCCATGCCGCGGTTCGATATGATCATCGATGTGCGGTCGCCAGCGGAATTTGCCGATGATCATATTCCCGGGGCGGTTAATTTACCGGTTCTGGACAATGTACAACGCGCCGAAATTGGCACGCTTTATAAACAAGTCAGCCCGTTTGCCGCCAAGCGCGCCGGTGCGGTGTTGGTCGCCCGCAATATCGCCACGCATATTGACACTAAACTAGCCGCTATGCCGCGAGACTGGCGGCCGCTTGTCTATTGCTGGCGCGGTGGGCAGCGAAGTGTTGCCATGGCCCGGATTTTCAGCGATATCGGCTGGCAGACAAGTCTTGTTGATGGTGGCTATAAAGCCTATCGCCGGCACATCGTGCGCGTCGTGGACACACTGCCGGCCACCCTCCAGCTAATCGTTCTGGCCGGGCGAACCGGATCGGCGAAAACCCGAATTTTACAGGCGGCGCAACAAAAAGATGTGCAGATCATTGATCTTGAGGGGCTTGCTTGTCATCGCGGGTCGCTCCTTGGCAGCGCGCCCGACATACCTCAGCCAGGCCAGCGCTTGTTTGAATCGCGTCTTGCCTATGCTTTAGCCGGGCTTGACCCAAATCGACCTGTCGTTGTTGAAGCAGAAAGCAACAAAATCGGTCAAATTCATATCCCGCCAGCCTTTTGGGCGCGTATGCGCTGTGCCGACCGGGTCACCATCGACGCACCATTGGCAGCGCGGGTGGCGTTTTTAGAACAGGATTATGCGCATATCAAAGCCAACCATGAATCGCTGGCGGCAACGCTGTCAGGGCTTCGTTTCCGGCATAGCCGGTCGCTTATTGCCGACTGGGAAGCCCACATCAAAGCCAAGGCGTGGACGGCATTGGTGACAAGCCTTCTCGAGTCGCATTATGATCCGGCCTATGACCGCTCGGCGGCGCGTCGCAACACCGCTGAACTGGCGCGATTGACCACTCACCGTCTCGACCCACACGCAATCGACCAACTGGCGACAGGATTGGCCGCGGTGGTTCGCCAATAACCACCATATGCCTACCACCTCATTTGGTGACATTGGGCGTGGGCGTCATAGTGATCCGCGCTTTTTCGTGAAAACGGACTTGCATATCAGGCGCCGTTCTGTATAACGCTTGGCAGTGTGCTATTCCCCGGTAGCTCAGCGGTAGAGCAAGCGACTGTTAATCGCTTGGCCGGCGGTTCGAATCCGTCCCGGGGAGCCACTTCT
>JAYOFA010000065.1:0-1923 GCA_038116935.1 Puniceispirillum sp. (SeqCode)
GGCTCATGATCGGAATCAAAATAACACAACAAAATCATGATGATAATTGGTAATGAATAGCGTTTCACACAAGTGAAACACTTTTCAGGATTCATGTAAATTCATCCAAAGGACACAGGAGACAGTGATGGCACAACTCGTACCTCTAGATCTAATTTTTAGTTGCTCTGGTGTAACGGCTGAGGAAGCAGGTTTGCTTGCGGCAAAAAACATAGTGCGATCAGTTTCAATTAACGGAGCTACCTATGTCGAGCCAATGAGCCTTGAATTCACCGTCATAGCCGAAGATATCTTTATGCCTCTGCCATCAAAAGGCTCTATACTGTCGGGGTTGAAAAGAGATTCGTGAGGGTTTGAAGCAGGTGTGGGGAGTGGCAAAAGCACCTTTTCAGTGACCCTCTGGGACGAAACTTAATGGGCCTGTATTACAAGTTCTTGACGCCTTCATGACTTTTCATTGACGTTTTCTTCTGTGTGCAGTTTTTTTGACTGTATTGAACAAAAAGCCGAACCAGCTCTTGATTATCTTGGCAGGCTGATCTGGTGGCTAAGTCAGTTAAGCCTGCGTGCGTGTGTCGCAAAAACGGACTGCACCGATCCGCTAAAATCATATATCAAGGAACTCATATCTGTTGAGATGACGATAAATGATATGTGATAGAAAGCGGTTTCAGAAATGGCAATGAAGACCAAACCGAACAACGATGCAGCACCACCATCAGGGCCGGCACATTTCGTACCCCTTGGCGTAATCCGCGCTGAGTATCAGGGCAAGCTGGCCCGCTATATGGCGCGCCACAACACCGCTGATGTGGTGGTCACGATGCCGCTGGAGATTGATGTCGCCGGTGCTGGCAAGCAGAAATTCTTTGTTGCGGTGGCGGTGACAACGCATTTCGACGAGGCCGAATCACTCGCCGACGAGGTGGCACGTATGGCCCCCAAAAAACACAAGCCATTGTTTGCGTGGGTGCCGGCCCATCTTTATGGCAGCGATGAATTTGGCATTTTTATCGATGTGGCGCCGATTGGGGAAAATCTGAAAAACGGGATGATCGCGGAGGTGATTGACGCGGCCGCCATTGAAGATGCGGTCGCCACGCGTGGTAAAGCAACAGTATGACCGGCTGTCTTTTCATTGATGCCGATGCCTGCCCTGTCAAAGCCGAGGCCGAAGAGATTGCCAGCCGTCATGGTTGGGAGATGCGGCTTGTCACCAATGGGGGGATCCGTCCGTCGGCTAATCCTCTTGTGAAGCTGGTGATCGTCCCCGAAGGGCCGGACATGGCTGATCATTATATTGCCGCGCATGCCGGTGCCGGCGATATTGTGGTGACCGCGGATATTCCGCTGGCGGCCCGGGTGATCGCTCGCGGTGCGGTGGTATTGCGCCCTGATGGTGAAACCCTGACCGCAGCCAATATTGGCGTGCGGCTGGCAACGCGTGATCTGATGACTGATTTGCGCGCCGCCGACCCTCTGATGCAGGCGGGATCGCAGCGTCACGCGGCGTTTTCGCGGAGCGACAGATCGCATTTTCGTGACCGGCTAGAGACCGAAATCCGAAAATCGCAACAAGGCTGATAACCGCTAGGCAGACCCGTGGTCGCGCAGTTTGGTGCCCTGACAGCGTTTCGAGCAATAGCGCACCTGCGCCCAATCACGAGCCCATTTTTTGCGCCAGCTAAAAGACCGACCGCAACTGGCGCAGATTTTTTGAGGAAAGTCGGCCTTTTTTAACATTTTTGACATAAAATGCCGCTAGTTATATCAGGGTATAGTCAGATGCCTTTCACTATAAACCTATCCTTGTTAAAAGACAGTCATGACACGGCCAGCTTTGCATGTTTTGATTTTATGCACCGGTAATTCGGCGCGCTCACTGATTGCTGAAGGCATTTTACGCCAGCATGCCGCTGCCGG
>JAYOFA010000065.1:2023-5365 GCA_038116935.1 Puniceispirillum sp. (SeqCode)
GCAAACATGTAATGGCACAAATCGGATTTGGAAAACGCCTTGCAGCTGAATGGCTTGGAACCATGCTGCTTGTTGCAACCGTGGTTGGGTCAGGCATTATGGCCGAGACATTGGCTGGCGGAAATGTAGCGGTGGCCCTCCTTGGCAACACCATTGCGACCGGGGCTATTCTGGTGGTCTTGATTACCATATTGGGGCCACTATCAGGGGCGCATTTCAACCCGGCGGTGACGACAGCGTTTTTGCTGCGCGGCGCGATCCCGGCCGGCGCCGCTCTTGGCTATATCGCCAGCCAGATTGCCGGTGGGATGGCGGGCACGATTCTGGCCCATGCAATGTTTGCGCTGGATCTTGTGCAGCTGTCGGCGCATATACGCCCCGGCATCGCGCAATACGGATCTGAATTTGTAGCGACTGCTGGGTTACTGTTAGTGATTTTTGGTGGGCTGCGTCATCGCGCCGAGGCGGTGCCGTGGCTTGTCGGGCTCTATATCACCGCGGCCTATTGGTTTACCGCCTCGACCAGCTTTGCCAATCCAGCGGTGACCATCGCTCGCACCTTTACCGACACATTTTCCGGGATTCATGCTGGCGATACGCCGCTTTTTATTCTTGCCCAGATGCTGGCAGTGCCGCCCGCGGTATGGTTTGCCAGCTGGATGTTTGCCGTTGCCAGCGACAAGACTAACTAGCCGCGTGCGACAACCCCGACAAATATAGTCTGATCACACACTATTTCTTTGCAAAGCAACGTCAATCGGACTAGGAATGCGGCGCGGACCCACAGCGGCAAACCAAGAGACATGCGAATGACCCAAGAACTACGCAATATTGCGATTATTGCCCATGTTGACCATGGCAAGACCACATTGATCGACTCGATCATGAAACAGACTGGCATGTTTCGTGAAAATCAGCAGGTTGATGAACGGCTGATGGATTCGGGTGATCTTGAAAAGGAACGCGGTATCACCATTCTGGCCAAGCCAACCTCGGTTAGCTGGAAGAATGTGCGGATCAATATTATCGATACGCCTGGCCATGCCGATTTTGGCGGCGAGGTCGAACGGGTGCTATGCATGGCCGATGGGGTCATTTTGTTGACCGACGCAGCGGAAGGCCCGATGCCACAAACCAAATTTGTTCTTGGCAAGGCGCTGGCCCAAGGGTTGCGGCCGATTGTTGTGATCAACAAAATCGATCGTGGTGACGCCCGCCCGGAAGAGGTTGTTGACGAGGTGTTCGATTTGTTTGTGGCGCTTGACGCAACTGAAGAACAGCTCGATTTCCCGATCCTTTATGCCTCAGGACGCAGTGGCTGGTGTGTTCGTGATCTGGATGATCCGCGTGACAATCTGCACCCGCTTCTTGACGTTATTCTGGCCCATGTCAGGCCACCACAGGTTAATCCGAACGCGCCTTTTGCAATGCTGGCAACCTTGCTTGACTCCGACCCCTATCTTGGTCGTTGCTTGGTTGGCCGGGTTGGCCAGGGCGCGGCGTCGGTCAATGACAATGTGCGGGCCATCGATCTGGACGGTGCGGTTGTCGAAACTGGCCGTCTGACCAAATTATTTACCTTTGAAGGCACCAGCCGAGTGCCGGTAGACCGCGTGCAGGCGGGCGATATTATCTGTATTGCTGGCCTGTCAAAGACCTCGGTTGCTGACACGATTTGTGCGCCCGCGGTGACCACCCCGTTGATATCGACCCCGATCGACCCGCCAACCATGTCGGTGACGATCACCGTCAATGATTCACCGCTTGCTGGCCGTGAAGGTAAAAAGGTCACATCCACGGTGATCCGCGAACGGCTGTTGGCCGAGGCGGAAACCAATGTTGCCATCACCTTTGCCGAAAGCGACAACAAGGATGCGTTTGAAATCGGTGGGCGCGGCGAATTACAGCTTGGTGTGTTGATCGAAACGATGCGGCGTGAAGGTTTTGAAATGACCGTATCGCGGCCGCGGGTGTTGTATCGGCTATCGGATAGTGGCAATCGTGAAGAACCGATGGAAGAGGTAACCATCGATGTTGACGAGGAATTTGCCAGCACGGTGGTCGATAGTCTGAACCGCCGCAAAGGCGAAATGTTGGATATGCGTTCGGCTGGTGCCGGCAAGACGCGGTTGCTGTTTCGGGCACCGTCACGCGGTCTTATCGGCTATCAAAGCCGGTTTTTGACACAAACGCGAGGCACCGGCGTCTTGAACCGGGTGTTTGATTCCTACGCCCCCTATAAAGGCCCAATTGAAGGACGTCGCAACGGGGCGTTGATTTCGACCGATTCGGGCGTTGCGGTTGCCTATGCGCTGTTTAACCTTCAGGACCGGGGCCAGATGTTTGTTGCGCCACAAACAGCGGTCTATCAGGGGATGATTGTGGGCGAACATAACCGTGACAATGATCTTGAAATCAATGTCTTGAAAGGCAAGCAGTTGACCAACGTGCGGGCCTCGGGATCTGACGAGGCGGTACGGTTGGTGCCGCCACGGCTGATGTCGTTGGAAGATATGATGGCCTATATCAATGAGGATGAATTGCTTGAGGTGACGCCGCAAAGTCTGCGTCTTCGCAAGCGCTATCTATGCCCGCATGAGCGTAAGAAGGCGGCGCGGGCTTAAGGCACGGATACCGGTGACCGGCCCTGCTAGCGGATGACAGCGGCTAGGATTATGCGCTATGGTTGAGGCCAAATGGTGATGTAAGACCAAACACAACAGGGAACCCGACGATGAGTGAGCAGGAATTTCAGCATGTCTATGACAAGGCGGCAATAGCGCGATCAGTCGCCCGTATGTTGTTGGAAATTGACGCGGTCCTGTTTCGGGCTGACGAACCGTTTAAACTTACCTCGGGGATGATGAGCCCGGTCTATATCGATTGCCGCAAGATTATTTCCTTTCCCCGGATGCGCGCCAAAATGATGGATTATGGCGCCACCGTTATCATGAATGATATCGGCTATGAGTCGCTTGACGCGCTGGCCGGTGGGGAAACCGCTGGCATACCGTTTGCTGCGTGGCTTGCCGAACGGACGCATCTGCCGATGCAATATGTCCGTAAAAAGCCCAAGGGTTTTGGCCGTGATGCGCGCATTGAGGGTGATATCAAGGATGGCCAACGGGTTCTGCTGGTTGAAGATTTGACCACCGATGGCGGCAGCAAGCTGAATTTTGTCGAGGCGTTGCGGACCGCCGGTGCCGAGGTCGCGCATACATTTGTCATTTTCTATTATGATATTTTTACCGACACGCCGGCGCGTCTGGCCGAGGACGGTATCAGCCTGCATTATCTGTCGACATGGTGGGATGTGCTTGCCGAATGTCGGGCAACGAACCG
>JAYOFA010000066.1:0-5288 GCA_038116935.1 Puniceispirillum sp. (SeqCode)
ACCCGCCGCACGGCCTGTTCGGCCGGGGCGCCCCAAACACAGCCGCCGGGATGCGCCCCCGCCCCACAAAGATACAACCGGTCAAGTGACGGCAGATCGGCGGCAGCGCGCTGATCAAATAAATTGCCGGGCATCAAATCGCCGTGAAATTGGTGCCCGCCAGCCATCCCAAACACCCGTTCCAGATCAACCGGCGTTACGGTTTCACATCCGATCATTACATCGCGTATATCGGGGGCGTATGCGGCGACTGTATCTAGCACGATGCGTTCAGCCTGCTGAGCCTGCCGGGCCCACCCGCCACCGGCTGGATCCAGATCATAGGGGAAAAACTGCGCATAGCAGGTCAGCGTATGTTTGCCGGTCGGCGCCAGCGTTGGATCAATCGCCGATTGCATATGCACAGTCATATAGGGGTGGCTTGGCAACTGTTTGTGCCGTGCTGCCTGCCACGCGGTTTCGACATATGCCAGCGACGGACAAATGCTGACACGGGGCGGCGTTATATCAGCGGGAAGGCAGCTAAATCGTGGCAACCGGTCAAGCGCGCAATTAACCTTGATCGCGACACCATTAGTCTCGATCGCGCTGATCCGTTCCACAAAACCGCTATCAAGATGGGCCGGCCCCACCAAGCCAAGATAGGTGCTTTTCGGATCAACGTTGGAAATGATGGCGCGGGCGGCAAACCGCTGGCCATCGGCCGTTTCGACGCCGGTAGCAATGCCGTTTTTGCTAATAATACTGGCAATCTTGGTACCGCTGACAAGCGTCGCGCCATACTGTGTGGCGGCCCTTGCCAGCGCATCGGACAGGCCGCCCATGCCGCCACGGACATAGACGCTTCGGCCGCGCCAGCCGGTCACATTACCAAGCATATGATGCGTCATCACATAGGCGGTACCCGCATCCCACGGGCCAGCATTGGTGCCAAAAGTGGCGGTATAGCCAATCACCGCCTTGATTTCGTCCGTGGTAAAATACTGATCCATCAGACCGGCGATGCTACCGGTCACAAAGGGGGCAAAAAGATGTTTGAGTCCGGCGGCAGCAAATGCCTGTTCCAACTGGTCAATTGATAATGCCGCCCCGCTATCAAAGCAGATTTCAAGGCAGCTGCAAACCGCATCCAAATCAGCAAAATATTGCGAGAGTGCGGCCGCATCTGTGGCTGAAAAGGCGGCGATGCTGGCCGCGGTTCGGGCCGGATCATCCCACAGCGCCAGATAGCGTCCGTCAGGAAATGGAAAAACACCAAGCGGATCAGGCGTCAACAAGGCAAAGCCAAATCGGTGCAGGTCAAGATCAGCGATGATCTTGGGTTTCAGATTGCCGATCTGGGCGGCACCGGTGGATATTTTGAACCCCGGATGGCCCGCAATCTCCTCGGTTACACAAGCCCCGCCAAATATCGGCCGCGCCTCAAACAGCCGCACGCGAAGGCCGGCCTTGGCAAGATAGGCAGCCGCAATCAAACCATTATGGCCACCGCCGACAATAATCACATCATCTTGCATCAAAACCCCCACCCGGCAGGTTGGCCTGCTGATAGTGGTAACCCTAGCAAGTTTGACGCGTTATGCCAGCACCCAAGGCAAAGCGGCGACAAGATTGACAAGCCAATTACAACAGATAGGTTTTTCTTATAAAAAAACCAATAATGTGAAATCTTGATGTTGGCAAAGACAGACATAGCACAGCCTCCCGCTGAAACCGTTTGGCAGCATGCAGGCGAGGACCGAAAGATTATCGATCTTCCCGCGGTCTTTGGCGGCGCGCTGGCAAACCTGCCTTATGTCATGCGGATTCTGGCTGAAAACTGTTTGCGTCACGCTGTACGGGCGGACCATGCCGAAATCATCAGCAGGTTCACCAACTGGCGTGGCACCACCCAAAGTGCAAACGAAATCACCTTTAGCCCAAGCCGCATATTGATGCATGACACCACATGCGGCCCGGCGCTTGTCGATATTGCGGCGTTACGCGACCAACTGGTCTTGGCTGGCAAAGACCCAAAATCACTTAATCCGCTGATCCCGATTGATGTGTCGACTGACCATTCCCTGTCGGTCGAGCATTATGGACGCGCGGACGCGGCAGCGCATAACCTCGCCGCCGAATTCGCGCATAACGCCGAGCGGTACCGCTTTATGAAATGGGCTGGCAAAACCATGGATGGGCTTACGATTCATCCGCCCGGCACCGGCATCATGCACACGATAAATCTTGAACAATTGGCGACAATTATCAGTTCTGTCACCGCTGACACTATATCTTGGGCAATACCTGACAGCCTAATAGGCACCGACAGTCACACGCCGATGATCAATGGCATTGGCGTTCTTGGGTGGGGCGTTGGCGGGATCGAGGCCGAAGCGGCGATGTTTGGCTTGCCCCTGACAATGCGTATGCCGCGGGTTGTTGGCGTTCATCTAACAGGCGCTTTAGCAAGCGGCCTATTGGCAAGTGATGTGGCCCTGACAATCACCCATATTCTGCGGCAACACCGGCTTGACAACGCCTTTGTCGAGTTTTTTGGGCATGGCGTGTGCGCTCTTCCCGTCGCAACCCGCGCCACGATCGCCAATATGGCACCCGAATTTGGGGGCACGACGGGCTATTTCCCGATTGATGATATGACCATCTCCTATCTTGCCAAGACCGGGCGAACGACCGCGCAGCAGGCGTTTGCCAAAGCCTATGCCCAGCGGGTTGGTCTGTGGTTTACCCCGGATAATCGACCTAACTTCAGTGATGTAATTGAAATTGACCTCGCCGCGATCAAGCCTAGCCTCGCCGGCCCATTGCGACCACAAGACCGCATTGACATTAGCGGCACTTGTGCGGCGATGACTGATGCAACCCAGCATAAAACACCACCACCGGCGGACAAACCATATTTCCCTATCGCCATTGCGGCGATCACCAGCTGCACAAACACAAGTGACATTGGCGCGCTGATTGCTGCCGGTCTGGTTGCACAAAAAGCGGTATATCGCGGCTTGACGGTTCCCGCATGGGTTAAAACATCGCTTGCCCCCGGATCACCTGCAGCCGCCAATGCCCTACGCCGCGTCGGTTTGATCGCACCCCTAGCCGCGCTGGGGTTTGATATTGTCGGTTTTGGCTGCACAACCTGCATTGGTCAATCGGGGCCCCTTGCCCCAGATTTGCGCCCCCTCCTTGACGGCAATGCGCGCTATCCGGTAGCGGTCATTTCAGGCAATCGCAATTTTCCGGGCCGCATCCATCCGGATGTGGGGCATGCGTTTCTTGGCGCACCAGCACATGTGATTGCCTTTGCCATAGCTGGCGATGCCGGTTGCAATCTCCTGTCTGATCCGCTGGGAACGGGACGCGATGGCAGGCCTGTCTATCTTGCCGATATCTGGCCCGATGATGATGAAATCACCGCAACGACAATGCGAGCCAATGCGCCAGATGACTATGCTGCCAGCTTTCGTGCAGCGCAGGATAATCCCTTCTGGAACAAATTAGACACGATCGCCTCACCTACCTATCGATGGGATGCAGCATCATCCTTTTTACGGCCACCACCTTTTTGCCAGCCGGTCACGCCGCAAAGCCAGATCAACCTGACGGCCGCGCCCTTGTTGGTCCTTGGCGATGATATTACCACCGATCATATATCGCCAGCAGGACCTATCCCGCCAAACAGTGACGCCGGCCGCTATCTGATCGAACAAGGCGAGGCAGCGGATGCGCTTGGCGTTTACGCCGCGCGGCGTGGCAATTGGGAGGTGATGCGGCGCGGCATTTTCACCAATCCGGCATTGATCAATCTGCTGGATGACACCATAATGCCTGGCACTGGCCTATTTCCGCCGACCGGGGTGATCATGCCATTATGGGAATGCGCGGCCGCGATGCAGGTAGCAGGTCTTCCGGCGGTGGTGTTTGCGGGCGAGCGCTATGGCATGGGCTCATCACGAGACTGGGCCGCGAAAGGACAGCACCTGCTTGGCGTGCGCGCTGTTTTGGCAACTAGTTTCGAGCGTATTCACCGGGCAAATCTGATCGGCATGGGCATTATCCCCTTGCGCCTTGCCGCGGCAGATCATCCCGCGCGGTTAGGGTTGTCGGTTGAAGACAGGGTCGAGATCAGCATCGACCTCACCATCTTGAGACCAGATGAAGAGATCACCGTCAGCATTCTCCGCAACGGGCAGGTGCGAAACCGCATGACGGTAACTGTGGAAATCAAGACAGCATCCGAAATTGCCCAGATCCGTGCAGGCGGCATTATGTCATTGATTTTGGCACAATTCGGGAGCGCCGCATAACCGGCACCAGTAAAAGAAGGGACTCTGACCATGATGCTTGTAGATGACCAATATGAAATCGATATTCTTGTTCAGGGCTATCCCGGCAAATCCGTATGCCATGGCGGCCTGGGATGGAGCACGATTGTCTTGCTACGGGGTCATAACCGCGTGGCATTGATCGACGCTGGCGGCTTTGGCATGCGACATCTGTTGATCGACAGGCTAAAGGAACATGGACTTTCACCAACCGACGTGACCGACCTTATTTTGTCGCATTCACATTATGACCATTCGGTAAATTGGCCGTTGTTCCGCCATGCAAATATCCATATCGGGCGCACCGAGGTTGAATGGGCCCTCAAAGAACCATGGGGCGAAACAATGGTCCCAGAAATTTATATCGAACGGTTGGCCGATTGGCCGACCTTGAAACGCCATGAACCGGGCGCTGAAATATTGCCGCATATCACCGCACACCTTGCCCCGGGCCACACGCCGGGCGGCCTTGTCTATGTGCTGGCAGGGTCTGACCGAGACATTATCTTTACCGGAGACGCAGCCAAAAATCGCGCTGAAATGATGTCTGGCGCTGTAACCGCGGCGGTTGATCACGAAGCCGGCAAACAAACAGTAAAAATGATCTGGTCATTGTGGCGCCAGCGCAACGGATCACTGTTGGTTCCGGGCCATGATGCGCCGATGGTGTTGGAGAACGAAGCGCCGCGTTACCTTGGCCACCATGATGTGCGGCTTCAGGCATGGCTAAATGAGGATCTAGAACAAGTGACCATCTTCCGGCTTGATGCAGCGAATGCTGAACCACCCGGCGGCGCATGATGCAGCCTTGTGCGATTATAACAGTTGCCGGCGCCCTGAGCCGCATTTAATCGGCAATAATCCTGTCGATATTTGCGACAGCGTTTGCGCTGGACGTATATCAAGTCGTTCTTTGGAAAATGCGCAAAACTTAGCACATCTGTCCAAGGTGTGGCGGAGAGACGG
>JAYOFA010000067.1:0-5068 GCA_038116935.1 Puniceispirillum sp. (SeqCode)
ATTACGGGGCCATGTATGGCGGTGCTATATCATCGATCACGCTAGGCATTCCCGGCGCGTCGACGGCGGTGGCAACGACCTTTGACGGGCGGCCGCTGGCGATAGCCGGCAAGGCCCATGTGGCGTTGGTTGCGGCGGCTTTGGCGTCGTTTATTGGTGCGACCGTTTCCAACATATTCTTTACCGCCTTTGCGCCGCTGCTTGCTGGCGTGGCGCTGTCATTTGGCAACCCGGAAATCTTTGCGCTGATGTTGCTTGCCTGTGCGACATTCGTTGGTCTTGGCGGCGATGACATTCCCAAAACCATTTTCTCGATCTGTTTCGGTTTGGTGCTGGCAACGGTCGGCTTTGACATTATATCGGGTGAACCGCGCCTTGTGTTCTTTGATCTGACCGGCTTTACCCATGGCATTCGCTTCCTTGTTCTGGCCATCGGTGTTTACGGTATTGGCGAGATGATGTGGACCATCAACACGTCGCGCTATGGCACAAATATGTCCAAGGTTGACGTAACATTTGCGGCGATCTGGGATGCGGTCAAGCAGTTCAAGCATGCTTGGCGCGGGACGGCCATTGGTTCGGCGCTTGGCTTCTTTGTTGGTATTCTGCCTGCTGCCGGTGCAACGCCAGGATCGTTGATGGCCTATGGTATCACCAAGATGACCGCGAAAAATCCAAAGGAATATGGCAAGGGATCGATCAATGGTGTTGCCGCACCAGAAGCGGCCAACAACTCGGCCTCGACCGGCGCGATGTTACCAATGATGACATTGGGTATTCCTGGATCACCGACTACCGCGGTATTGCTGGCCGGTATGGTGATTTGGGGCTTGCAGCCAGGACCGTTGCTGTTCACCAATCAGCCAGACTTTGTCTGGCCATTGATTGGATCATTCTACATCTCGAACGTGGTGGCTGTGGCGATCAATCTGTTGTTTATCCCGATTTTCTTGTGGATGCTGCGGATGCCGTTCACCATTCTGGCACCGCTAATTTTCGTGCTGTCGTTGGTGGGTACTTATGCCGCCTATATGGATATGTTCGATGTGTGGTTGATGGTGCTGTTTGGCGTTGGGGCGTTCTTGTTGCGGATCTTGGACTATCCGCTTGCCCCTGCAGTGTTGGCCATTGTTCTGGGCCCGATTGCCGAGCCTAAGCTTCGTCAGTCCCTGCTGCTGTCAGACGGTGATTTCTCGATTTTCTTCACCCGTCCGATAGCCGGGCCAATCACCGTCATTGCGATTGTCTTGATCCTGCTGCCGCTGTTCAAGGCGATCCGCGACAGAATGAAGGCGAAAGCGGCCTGATAACCAAATAAACGGGGGCATCTGCGGATGCCCCTTTTTCTTTATGGGGTTCATTGATGCCAGAATCACCAGCCGAAAAGCCCCCCTTCGATGCATGGAACCCCGGCCTGACATCGGCCCTGCCACCCCGCCTTTTACCGCTTGTTACGCTATTTCGACCTGAAAATAGCGATGTTGGCTATGCTGATGCTAAAGAGGCGGCTGACTTTTGTGGGCTACCTGTTGAAGAGCTGTGCGCCCTCAAGACGGAACGCCTCGTCGTGCATGAAGTGCTGATCAGGGTGACGGCCGACCTATCCGTGCCAGACGGTCCAAGCTATGAATATCTTGGGTTGCAATTACGCGGTATGGTTGACCGCCTATACCGGCATTATATGGTCCCGCAGATGGATGATATCAGCGCGGCGTTTGATGCTGTTTGTGATCAAGCGGGCACGGTGCTTGATCGGCTGGTTTCGGATGCATTTGATCAAGGTGCGGGGAAAACAGCGGTAAGCCGTGGTTTTTTCGGGCGGTTTTTCAGGCCCAAGGTGCAGGCACCCGTTACCGATGTTGATTTGGCCAATGGATGGCGCAACCGCCTTGGTGCGGCAGATGATCTGACCGAGGCCTGTCTTTTGGCGTTGCTGGCTGTAGCCGACGGGATCATGGGCAAACAGGGTAAAATGGTGCGTGACAAGGCATTGATCACGCGCCTTGCGTTGCGCGTTTTCCGCAATGATTTTGGTAGCCGCGCCGTGGGGCACATCATCGCGCCGCTGTTTGTTGAGGCGGCCAAAGCCGAGGGGTATCGGTTCTTGCCGGCACAGACCGATCCGATCGTGATGAATACCAAAGGCGCGTCGGCGTCGGGCAAAAGCACAATCCGGCCGAAACAGCGGATGCTTGCCGAAAAAATGGGAATCCCGTGGGAGGATTTTGCGCTGATCAGCCCGGATTACTGGCGTAAATATCTCCTTGATTATGACTCGATGGGTGATGATTACAAATATGCAGCCATGCTGACCGGCCGCGAGTTGGAATTTGTCGATAAAAAGCTGGACCGCTATATGGCGCAAAAGGCAGCTGATGGGACGGTTCCACATCTGCTGATCGACCGATTTCGGTTTGATAGCTTTAAGACCGATAGTGATGGCGACGCAAAAAACACGCTGCTTAGCCGTTTTGGATCTACGGTGTTTTTGTTCTTTATCATCACACCGCCGGCCGCAACGGTCGAACGGGCGTGGCAGCGCGGGCTGACAACAGCGCGTTATAAGGCTGTAGATGATTTGCTCTATCACAATATTGAAGCCTTCACCGGTATCCCCGAACTGTTCTTTTCGTGGATGACGATCAAAGACAAGCAAGTATATTTTGAGTTCCTCGATAATGACGTGCCCTTGGGCGCGTTACCGCGAACCATTGCCTTTGGGCGCAATGACCATATGACCATTCTGGACCCGGTGGCTTTGTCGAATATTGACCGGTTCAAAGAGGTCAATATCGCGGCAACACGGGCGCCTGAGGTGCTAAACCCCAATTGGACGCCAACTTGGGCATTTTTACAGCAATGCGTCCGCCAATTGCCAGATGTGACATTTGCCGATTTTGATAGCGCGGCGATCTATGGGCGGGTGGATCATGGGCGATGGTCGCTGCAAAATCCAGCCGCTGTCCCGCCTGGACCAGCGATCACGCCGCTTCTTGCAGCGCTTGGCTGGCAGGCAGATGCGGCAGCGACAATGCCGGTCACGGTTGTTGATGTGGCGCGGGCCAAGCGTGTCACACTTGGGGCGTGGGCGGCGTCGGCCAATTAAATACCACGCAAAAATTTTTCAAAACCAAGCTTGGTGTTGGCTCTATTCGCATTGACCGGGGCAGATTGGCTTGCGAGACTTGAACACATTCCAACCTGATCATGGTGCGTTTGGTAGATTTATGCGTTTACCAGAGACGGTTGCCAGCAACAAAATTGGAGAATAATTATGAGGGGAGTTTTGAAGACAGTCGGCGTCGCGCTGACCTCGGTCTTTATGATGTTTGCGATGGTGGGTTCGGCCCATGCCAACAAAATTCGTATCGCATTGGCGGAAACACCGTCAGACGAACTGGCGGCATTTTTTGTTGCCCTTGACCGGGCCAAAGCCATGGGGCTTGATTATGAATGGACCGCCTTTTCGGATGAAGAACTGGCCATTCAGGCTATTTTGAGTGGGCAGATGGATATCGGTTTTGGCACGCCTTATTCGGTGATGCAGAAATCGAAAGCGCCGGTTCGGATCATTTTTCAATTGTCCAAGCTGAAATTCTTTCCGGTTAGCTCGAAGAAATATTCCAAACTGGAAGATTTGAACGGTGAGCCTATCATGCTGCATTCGCGTGGCGGGGGGACCGAATCAATTGCCAATGTGATCGAGGACAAGCTCAATATCAAATTTGGCAAGCGGTCTTATGTGCCGGGTTCTTCAAACCGTATCGCTGCTTTGATCGCCGGTCAAACCGATGCAACGATTGTTGATTTATCAAACAAAAACAAACTTGTCCATCTTCACGGGAACAAGTTTAACGTGTTGCCAATGTTTGACGTTGATGCCAGTGACGAAGCGCTTTTTGCGAATTTGAACTGGATCAAGGCCAACAGCAAAGATGTTGATATTTTTGTTAAAGCCTTGGTCAGCGTCTATCAGGACATGGCCAAAGACCCAACGATCATCAGCCGGGAAACCAACCCCAAGGGGCCGATTGGCCAATTACCAAAAGAAGTTCTTGGCAATCTTGATAAATTCTATACGGACGCGGTTCAAGGTGGTCTTTATGATCCCAATGGTGGTGGCATGAAGGCGGCAAAGGCCGACCTCGAATGGTATGCCAAAGCGGGTCAACTGACAGGTGATCCAGCGTCGCTGAATGTTGAGGATTTCTGGTATATGGAGCCGTTGAAAAACGCGACCAAATAACCATAATTATGACAATGGCCATTGGCGTGAAATATCGTCAATGGCCTTGTTTTTGCTTTTCTGCGGATGCTGCCCGCCGCCCGGTTTTGACAAGTTCACGCAATGAAAACATCTCGATATAGAACCTTATTATTAAAGAGCCTCTCGGCGCTGATGGTATTTGGCGCCTGGGAAATCGCCGGCCGTATTCCGGTCAGTTTTGCCTTTCCGACGTTTTTTGAGTCAATGGCCGCCTTCTGGACATTGATCGTCGAGGGCACCTTATTCACCGCTTATGCCGAGACCTTAAAGCCATTGGTTGTTGGGGTCCTGATATCCGCCTTTCTTGGCATTGGTATTGGCTTGTGGGTCGGGTTGGACAGTCGGTTTGACTGGCTTGTCTCGCCGATTTTTGTCGTCATGCAGACAGCGCCGTTGGCGGCGTTGATTCCGCTTCTTGTGATGGCGTATGGAATAGGTCTGACCTCAAAGGTGTTCGTGGTCTGTATCATGGCGATGCCGGTGATCGTGCTGAACACGGGCGGGGCAGTCAGGAACACCCCTGCCTCACTGAAAGAGATGGGGCATGCCTTTTTGGGCAGTAAAGCCGAAATCATTTTGAAGATTATTTTACCCGCCGCATCACCGGTTATTTTTGCCGGCCTTCGGCTTGGTATTTCCGCCGGGTTTATCGGGGCTATTTTATCTGAATTGAAAATCACCCCGACAGGCGTCGGTGATATCATAACATACAGCCGGTCGATCGCTGATTACCCAAGCATGTATGCGGCGATCTTGTCCATTATCATTCTTGCCGTGGTGTTTTTGAATCTTCTGGAACGG
>JAYOFA010000068.1:0-5055 GCA_038116935.1 Puniceispirillum sp. (SeqCode)
TGTGGCGGAGAGACGGGGATTCGAACCCCGGAGGGGCTTTCACCCCAACACGCTTTCCAGGCGTGCGCCTTAAACCGCTCGGCCACCTCTCCTATGCGGGCCGCAAACTATCAGGCCCAAGCGGTTCTGTAAACTGGTGAGATGGGGCAGAAGAAAAATGACAAGGAGATGTCACATAAGGGGATAAAGCAAGGCGTATTATAAATCATCAGCCTGCACATCATGATCATAGATTACCACAAAAGACGTTGACAAAGGCCAATTCAAATCGCTTGAATGCCGGCCTAACATGCCGCACACTGGTGCGATGATACGGGTGTTGGCACAACTACTGGCGATACTGTCCAGCCTGGGCGCTGGATATGCGATATGGCGTGATCTCACCAACAGCTATAGCGCCAGCGCATCGCTTGGCAAGCTGTGGTATGATCATGCCCCGCAGTCCCTACAATTGGCCGAAACAATCGTTAGCCGGTATATCGATCCCTGTGGTTTGATTACGGCACTGGACTGCACGCCGGTTTTCTGGCATCCGGTCCTCTCAACCCTGCTTGGCTGGCCGGCGGCACTGGTCTTTATCGGATTTACGATTATTTTCGGCTGGCTTGGCACCCGGCATCGCCAGGCTGGGCCGCCGCGGGGTAAACACCGGAAATAACGGCATCACGCCGCATAACGCCAACTGGCCCTATGCCCTTTATCGTCGGACGTTCGGCTTATCGGCCGAGACCGTATCCGGGCATTATCGCGGCTTAATTATCGCCCATCTTCAGCGCCTCAAAAAACGCATTTTGCGGAATATCGACCTTGCCGAATTGCCGCATTTTCTTTTTGCCTTCCTTCTGTTTTTCAAGAAGCTTTTTCTTGCGGGTGATGTCACCACCATAGCATTTTGCGGTCACGTCTTTCCGCAAGGCAGCAATTGTTTCGCGCGCAATCACTTTGCCGCCAATCGCTGCTTGCAGGGCGACTTTGAACATCTGCCGCGGGATCAGATCCTTCAGCCGAATGCAGATCGCCCGACCTTTGTTTTCGGCCTGATCACGATGCACAATCATGGACAGCGCATCGACCGGGTCGCCATTCACCAAAATCGATACTTTGACAAGATCACCGGTCCGATAGCTGTCAAGCTGATAGTCAAAGCTGGCATAGCCGCGGGTGATCGATTTCAGCCGGTCATAAAAATCAAACACCACCTCATTCAGCGGCAGCCGATAAACCGCCATCGCCCGGTTGCCGGTATAGGTCAGGTCGATCTGTTCGCCGCGGCGTTCGGTACACAAGGTCAGCACCGGCCCCAGAAATTCGTCCGGCGTCAGGATGGTTGCCCTGATCCACGGCTCTTCAATCGAGGCCAGTTTAGTCACATCAGGCATATCCGCCGGGTTGTGAAGGCTTTGTTCACGCCCATCGGTCATGGTCATCTGATAGACCACTGACGGCGCTGTCGAGATCAGATCAAGGTCGAATTCACGCGATAGCCGTTCGCGGATAACCTCCATATGTAGCAAGCCTAAAAACCCACAGCGGAACCCAAATCCGAGCGCGGCCGAGGTTTCCGCCTCGAATGAAAAGGAGGAATCATTCAACGACAGTTTTTCCAGCGCATCACGAAGCGCACTAAAATCATTGGTGTCGATCGGAAACAAGCCGCAAAACACCACCGGCACTGACGGCGCAAAACCCGGCAAGGCGGTATCGCAAGGGCGCCGTTCATCGGTGATGGTATCGCCAAC
This sequence comes from Puniceispirillum sp. (SeqCode), assembly GCA_038116935.1. Lineage (GTDB taxonomy): Bacteria > Pseudomonadota > Alphaproteobacteria > Puniceispirillales > Puniceispirillaceae > UBA3439. The sequence goes on from JAYOFA010000068.1 coordinate 1,740, forward strand.
ACGGGCATCAGCCACCCGTTTGACACCGGCATTGATAAAGCCGATCTCGCCAGGTCCAAGCGCATCAACGGCAGTCGGTTTCGGCGCAAACACACCCACCCGTTCAACCAGATGCGTCGCACCGGTGGCCATCATGCGTATTTTCATACCCTTTTTCAGGATACCATGCCGCACCCGCACCAGCGTCATCACCCCAAGATAGGCATCATACCAGCTGTCAACCAGCATCGCCTGCAACGGGGCAGCAGCATCGCCCTTTGGCGCAGGAAGCCGCGTCACCAGCGCCTCAAGAATATCTTCCACCCCGACACCGGTTTTGGCCGATGCCAGAATGGCCTCATCGGCGGGCAAGCCAATCACATCTTCGATCTGGGCTTTGACCCGATCAGGTTCGGCCGCCGGCAGATCAATCTTGTTCAGGACCGGCACAATTTCATGATTGGCGTCAATCGCCTGATAGACATTGGCCAGCGTTTGCGCCTCGACACCTTGGCTGGCATCGACCACCAGCAACGAGCCTTCACACGCCGCCAGCGAACGTGACACCTCATAGCCAAAATCGACATGGCCCGGCGTGTCCATCAGATTCAACACATAGGTGTTGCCATCCTTTGCGGTGTAGTCCAGACGAACCGTCTGCGCCTTGATGGTAATACCACGCTCGCGCTCGATATCCATATTGTCGAGGACCTGTTCTTTCATCTCGCGGTCAGTCAGGCCGCCACAGAACTGGATCAGCCGGTCGGCAATGGTTGATTTACCATGGTCGATATGGGCGACGATTGAAAAATTCCGGATGTTGGCAATATCAGTCATTGTAAATATTTTTACGCTGTTGTCTCGCCTGTGGTTGGCGTCATCTGGGCTTTGCTATACACTAGTTCACACCGAAATACCTTATTTATTCGCGCCACCGGCGCCCAAATCGATATCTTTTTGCTGTTTACGCCTGCCGCGTGACAGTATAGTTAAAGCCTATGCGGGGTAGAAACCGCCCCTTGTGACTGCAACCCAAGCCCACGAGAAGCTGATGCCAAGCATGCGTCATGAAAAATATCGCCCGTTCACCGGCCCCGATCTTGCCGATCGGACATGGCCAAACGCGCGCATCGACACCGCGCCTGTCTGGTGCTCGGTCGATCTGCGCGATGGCAATCAGGCGCTTATTCATCCGATGGATGCTGTCCGCAAGATGAAAATGTTCAAGCTTCTTGTCGAGATGGGATTCAAGGAAATTGAGGTCGGATTTCCGGCGGCATCCGATACCGATTTCAACTTTCTGCGCGAGCTGATCGAAGGCGGCCATGTGCCAAGTGATGTTACCATCCAAGTGCTGACACAAGCCCGCGAACATCTGATTGACCGAACCATTGAATCACTGCGCGGCGCGCCAAACGCGATCTTGCATCTTTATAATTCGACAAGCACATTGCAGCGCCGGGTGGTGTTCAAATCCGACCGTGACGGTGTCAAGCAAATCGCCATTGACGGCGCCAAGATGGTTGCCGACCGCCTGTCAAAAAGCGAAACTGGTTCATTACGGCTTGAATATAGTCCTGAGAGCTTTACCGGCACCGAGCTTGATTATGCGCTGGATGTTTGTGAAGCGGTGATGGAGGTGTGGCAATCATCAGCCGATAATCCGACCATTATCAACCTGCCGGCGACGGTCGAAATGTCGACCCCGAATATCTACGCCGACCAGATCGAATGGATGAGCCGGCATTTTTCCAACCGGGACGCGGTTATTCTGTCATTGCATCCGCATAATGACCGCGGCTGTGCGGTGGCAGCAACTGAACTGGGGCTGATGGCCGGCGCCGACCGGGTCGAGGGGACTTTGTTTGGCAATGGAGAGCGGACCGGCAATGTCGATTTGATCACGCTTGGGCTGAATATGTTCACCCAAGGGATCGATCCGCATCTTGAATTTTCGGATATCAACAAGCTGATTGAAACCGCCGAATTTTGTAACCAACTGCCGGTTCACGAACGTCATCCTTATGCTGGCAAGCTGGTACATACCGCATTTTCCGGCAGCCATCAGGATGCCATCCGCAAAGGTATCGACGCATTGGCGGAATCCAATGACGATATCTGGGAAGTGCCGTATTTACCGATTGATCCGGCAGATATCGGCCGCACCTTTGAAGCCATCATCCGGGTCAACTCGCAATCGGGCAAGGCCGGGTCGGCCTATCTATTGGAAGCCGATCATCATATTCGTCTACCGCGTGGGGCCGAAATCGAATTTTCTGGTATTGTGCAAAACGAGGCTGATTCTACCGGTCAGGAAATTACCAGCCAGCGGATCTGGGAATTGGCCGAAGCGCATTACATCAAACCTGCCGGCCCGTTCAAGCTGGTCAGCTTTGAGTCAGGGCGCGCCAGCCGCGCCAGCGAGTCCGAGCGGGTGACCGCGACCTTGCTGTATAAGGGCGAGGAAGTCACCTTAAGCGCTACCGGCAATGGCCCGATTTCGGCCTTTGTTGATGCGGTGCGAGATCATTTCGGGCTGGCCTTCCGGCTTGCCGATTTTGGGCAGAACACACGATCAGCCACGTCCAAGGCCGAATCAGCCGCCTATGTCGAACTAACCATCGGTGACGATGAACCACGCGACGACCGTGATGGGAACAATTCAGTTTACGGCGTCGGCATCGACACCTCGATCACGCTGGCCCCCATTCGCGCGGTTGTCAGCGCGCTGAACAAGCTGGTATCGCGCGCCTAGCGGCTAGCGCCCCTGCCAGGCCGGTTTGCGTTTGCCAAGGAAGGCAGCAACCCCCTCGGCGAAATCGGTACTTTGATAAATCTCGGTGATCAGATCGCGGTCATCCGGCAAGGGGGCATCATGCCGAAGTCGCCGCAGCCCCTCAAGGCTGGCGGCAATGGTCAATGGTGCCATCGCCGTCATCCGGGTCGCAATCTCGGTGGCGCGCGCCATCAATGTCGGCTTGTCATCGAGTAACTCATGTACAAAACCGCTGGCCAGCAATGCATCGGCATCCAACAATTCGGCGGTCAGGATCATATGCGCGACTCGTGATTCGCCAAACAACGCCACCAGCCGGCGTAAATTCGCCACCGCCAAACAATTGCCAAGCGTCCTTGCGATAGGCATGCCGGCTATTGCACTACGGCTGGCAACACGCACATGCGCGGCGGTGGCAATGACCAGCCCGCCACCGGTCACCGCACCATGAAGCGCGGCTATCACCGGCACCCGGCAGGTTTCGATCTGGTGAATCACCGACTCGACGTTGGTTTCATAGGCAAGCCCATCCGCAACCGAGGTGAAATCGGTAAATTTGCT
>JAYOFA010000069.1:0-4847 GCA_038116935.1 Puniceispirillum sp. (SeqCode)
AGTTGCAGATTGCCGGTATCACCTTGCATGGCGCCAGCGATGAGTGGGTGGTGATTCGGATTACCAAGGATGGGGCAATCAGCTTTGATGATGCCAGCCCCTATATGGGGCTTGGCAATTTTGATTGTGCGGCCAAGTTGCATGCGGCATATGGCGACAAGACGTCGCTGGCACTTTGTGGCCCAGTTGGGGAGTATACTGGACTTATGGCTGGTATAGCCTTCTCTGATACAGATAACCGGCCTGCGCGTATAGCTGCGAGAGGTGGTGTCGGTGCTGTGATGGGCGCTAAAAAAGTCAAAGCTTTGGTAATCGATAAGGACCGCATGCCGCCCGTAAATGACCGAAAGAAGTTAATGGGCGCCATTAAGGATTATGGCAAAAAATTGGGTGAGTCTGCGCCTGTTCAAACATTGCGCACCACGGGCACGGCAATGATGGCGGATATTACAAATCTCATTGGCGCTATGCCGACTCGCAATTTCACTTCAGGTTCCCAAACGTTGGAGGATCAGGGCCCATTCAAAATGGGTGGAGATTTCATCCGTGAGCTCAATTCTAGTCGAGGTGGGCAAACGGAACATGCTTGCATGCCCGGGTGTCTGATTAAATGCAGTAACGTCTATGTAAATAAAGATGGTCGCGAGATTGTTTCTCCGATGGAATATGAGACCATCTGCTTACTTGGCACTAATTGTGGACTTGATCATCCTGATGAGGTTGCGGAAATGAATGAGATTGCCAATGACTTGGGCGTCGATAGCATAGAACTCGGGGCTACTATTGCAGTTCTGATGGATGCGGGGAAGGGTGAGTTCGGCGATTTAGAGTTCATGAAAAAAGTGACTGGTGAGATGAAGGCAGGAACTGAGGCGGGTCAATTTTATGCAAGTGGTACTGCTCGCGTTGGTGAGAGTTTAAAACTTCATCGGGTGCCAGTGATAAAAAAGCAGGCTATTAGCGCCTATGACCCGAGACTTATCGAGGTAACTGCGATTTCAATGATGCTAACAGCGCAAGGAGCTGATCACACTGTTGGAAACAACGCCCTTTTTAAGTGTGACGATAAATCAATCAGTGAATTGGTTGCCGAGAGTTTAAGAATGCAAATTAACGCGGCTGTGGCCGACTCATTAGGTCTGTGTGTCTTTGGAAGGTCAGTCACTGATGAAAACCTTAAACTGATAGCTGATGCAATCAACGACGCGTTTGATGCGGGTATGACGCCTGATTCAATCCGTGCCATCGGTCTTGAGACACTGCGGCTTGAGGCGGCGTTTAACAAAGCTGCTGGATTTGACCAGGATGATGACGAATTGCCATCCTTTTTCCATGAGGAGGCTTTGCCTCCAACCAACAAAATCGCGCGTCTTCACAGTCGCGAGGTAAATGCGGCAATGCAGGCTTTGATGAATAGCTGACACCGGTTTAGGCAGGATATCGAGGCAAGCATGCGGCATGGGGCGGATTATCTGCGAGCGCACGATCTTGATGCGGCGGTGACGGCATTGGCTGGCGGGCGGTGGCGTATTCTGGCCGGCGGCACCGACCTGTTTCCTGCGTTACAGGACCGGCCACTTGATGGGGCGGTGCTTGATGTGTCGGCTATTCCCGAACTGACGCGCATCACAAATGACGACCAAGGCTGGTATATTGGGGCCGCTGTTACCTGGCAGGATATTGTGCGCGCCAATTTGCCGGCCGCCTTTGACGGGCTAAAGGCCGCCGCGCGTGAAGTAGGATCCATTCAGATCCAGAACCGGGCGACGCTAGTTGGTAATTTATGCAATGCATCGCCCGCGGCCGACGGGGTGCCACCATTATTGACGCTTGATGCTGAGGTTTTGTTACGGTCATCTGCTGGGGCGCGACAGTTGCCGCTTGGCCAATTTATTCTGGGGAACCGGAAAACCGCGCTGGCCGCCGATGAAATGGTCACCGGACTGTTTGTGCCGGCGGCGTCGGCAACCGGCCAGTCTGGTTTTTACAAGCTTGGCGCGCGCCGGTATTTGGTTATTTCGATTGGCATGGTGGCGGCGCGGCTGGTGGTGGATGATGCCGCCGTCATCACCGATGCGGCGGTTGCGGTGGGAGCGTGCAGCGCGGTAGCGATGCGCCTGCCGGATCTTGAAGCAGCGTTGCGGGGGGGGCGGTTGGCCGATGCGGCGACCGCGGTTGATGCCGCATATTTGGCGGCTTTGACGCCGATCGATGATGTGCGGGGCAGTGCGGTTTACCGCCGACAGGCCATTAAGGCGGCGATCACCCGCCTTCTTGGGTCAAATTTTGCCGGAGGGCATCCGTCATGACCCGCTTTACGGTCAATGGCCGCGCTGTCGATACCGCGGTGGCGCCAACCACACGTCTGAGCGAGGCGTTGCGCGATGATTTGGGGCTGACCGGTACCAAGGTTGGTTGCAACGCTGGTGATTGTGGCGCCTGTACCATTTTGCTGGATGGCGCGCCGGTGTGTAGTTGCTTGATGGCGGTAGGTCAGGCCGAAGGTGCCAAAATCACCACGATTGAAGGGCTGCATGCGGATGGAACGATCGCCCGCCTGCAAGACAGTTTCCTGGCGCATGGTGCGGCCCAATGCGGCATTTGCACACCCGGTATGTTGGTCAGTGCCAGCGCGCTGTTGGCAGCCAATCCAGCGCCCGACCGGGCGGCGGTTGAGGATGCGCTTGGCGGGGTGTTATGCCGCTGTACCGGCTATAGCAAAATCATCGATGCGGTGTTGGCGCTCAGCGGCCCGGTTGCTGCCGCAGTAACGCCGGCGGCGGGCGCCAATGTTGGCAGTGCGATTAGGCATCTTGACGGACAGCCAAAGGTTGACGGCACCCTTTGTTACGGTGCTGACCGGGTTCCGGCTGACGCGTTGGCGGTGCGGGTGATCCGCAGCCCGCATCATCATGCGCGGTTTGTGATTGGCGACAAATCTGGCTTTGTTGCCGCAACACCGGGTATTCATGCGGTGCTGGACGCTGGTGATATTCCGGGCCGGAACTGTTTTGGGGTTATTCCGCCGTTTGCTGACCAGCCGGTTTTTGCCGAAAAAACCGCGCTGTATCGCGGTGATGCGGTCGCCGCGATCGTGGGCGATGCTGCCGTGGTGGCGGCGTTTGACGAGGCTGATTTCCCTATTTCTTGGGACCCTCTTGAAACGATGCTGACGCCGGATGCGGCGCTGGCTGCAACCGCCCCGCGGCTTCATGACAACCGGGCCGGCAATATATTGGTGCGCGGTTATGTCGAATGTGGCGACCCCGACAGGGCGCTGGCAGGCGCCGCACACCGGGTCGAGATCGAGACAAGTACGCCTTTTATTGAGCATGCCTATATCGAACCGGAAGCCGGTTATGCGCAGCGTGACGGCAACCGCTTGGTGATCTATGGATGCACCCAGGCTGCCCAGATGGACCGGGAAAGTCTGGCCGACATTATGGGGCTTGATCTGGATGCGATCCGCGTGATGCCATCGGCCTGTGGCGGTGGGTTTGGGTCCAAGCTGGATGTCTCGTTTCAGCCCTATGTGGCCTTGGCGGCGTGGAAATTAGGGCGGCCGGCGCACATTTGCTACAGCCGTGGCGAATCGATGCGGGCCTCAACCAAACGCCACCCCTCGTCAATCCGCCTGACGGTTGGTGCCGATGAAACCGGTCGGATCAGCGGCTTTGTCTTTGACGGGATATTCAATACGGGGGCCTATGCCAGTTGGGGGCCAACGGTGGCCAACCGGGTGCCAATCCATGCCTGCGGGCCGTATTTTACACCAGATTACCGGGCCAATAGCGTGGCTGTTCATACCAATGCGCCGCCAGCTGGCGCGTTCCGTGGATTTGGTGTGCCGCAATCAGCGGTCGCGCAGGAACTGGCCTATGATCGTCTTGCCGACCAGCTTGGTATGGACCGGCTAGCGTTTCGGCGCCTGAATGCGTTGAAAAATGATATGCCAACGGTGACCGGTCAAGTCTTTGCGAGTGGGGTCGGGATTGATGATTGCTTGGCGGCCCTTGAAGGGCGCTGGCATGACGCGTTGCAAGCGGCTGAAACATTTAACAAGACGGCAAAAGAAACTGGTGATATCTGGCGCAAGGGCGTTGGTATCGGGACCTGCTGGTATGGCTGTGGGAACACCTCGCTTCCCAACCCGTCAACGATGCGGATGGGCATTACCGCTGACGGCAGGTTGGTCCTGCATCAAGGCGCAATGGATATCGGGCAAGGCGCTAATACGGTGATCACCCAGATCGCTGCCGATGCGTTCGGGGTGCCGGTGCATCTTGTCGAGATTGTCGATGGCGATACGGATCTGACGCCGGATTGTGGTAAAACCTCGGCGTCACGCCAAACCTTTGTGTCGGGCAAGGCGGCGCTGTTGGCGGGGGCGGCGTTGCGTCAGGCGGTGTTGCGTCATGCCAATGTCGATGCCGATACCAGCCTTGCCTTTGACGGGAACAGCCTTGTGCTGACCGCACCATCACAAGCCGGTACGCGCATCGATTTGGCCCAACTCGCGGTTAATGATCACGGCTATGTCTTTATGGCCGAGGAAACCTATGACCCGCCTACGAGTGCGCTTGATGACAAGGGCCAAGGCATTCCCTATGCGGTGTATGGCTATGGCGCGCAGATCATGGAATTGTCGGTTGATACCGGTACCGGCGTGGTCCGGTTAGACCGGGTGACAACCGCGCATGATGTCGGGCGGGCGATCAACCCGCTGCTTGTCGAAGGCCAGATTGAAGGCGGTGTCGCGCAGGGGATTGGGATGGCGCTGATGGAAGATTATCAGCCCGGACGCACCGAAAACCTGCATGATTATCTGATCCCGACAATCGGCGATG
>JAYOFA010000070.1:0-4589 GCA_038116935.1 Puniceispirillum sp. (SeqCode)
AGGTGCTGATCGCCAACCCCGATCTTCTGGTGCTGGATAAATTCACCGCCTATGACAGCAATAATCTAAAGGTCGATTATCTGGGTTTTGACCGTAATTCCGCCCAACAAGGGCAAACGGCGTTTATCGACACCAAATTATGGTCCTGCGGTTCTCCAGCCGCAGCCCATTTAATAAAACACCTCAATATCATCGGCCAAAGCATTAAAAAGAATAATTATGTTCAAAAGTGACGCGCTTATCATAACGATCATCTATGGGCTGGTTTTGGGCGGCTTCGCGATATCATTAAAGATCGGTCCGGTGCCTGTCAGCCTCATCGACGCCCTTGCCGCCGTCACGCATCCAGTATGGGACAGTAATGCTATCATTGTGTGGGATTTGAGACTGCCGCGCAGCATGATGTGCGTGCTTGTTGGCGGCGCTTTAGCCCTCGCTGGGGCAGCGTTGCAAAGTTTTTTACGCAACCCCCTTGCCGAGCCAAGCATCGTGGGCATTAGCTCGACCGCCGCGTTGGGCGCCGTGATCTCGATAGCATCGGGGTTTCATGCATTTGGCGCGTTATCGACACCGGGCCTTGCCTTTGTCGGCGGGCTTGCCGGCGGTATCGTTCTGGCCAGTGCCGCCTTCAAGATTAAAAACACCAATAATCTTATCCTTGTCGGGGTGGGCATATCCTCGATCAGCGGGGCTGTCACCTCGTTGATCCTCAGCCTGTCGGACAACCCGTTTGCGATCAATGAGATCGTCTTTTGGATGCTCGGGTCATTGACCGATGTGTCGTTATTCCACACCGCTATTGTTACCCCTTTTGTGCTGGTTGGCGGGGCGCTACTTCTTGGCTGCCGCCGCGACCTTAACCTGCTGTCATTGGGTGGCGACACCGCGGCCACAATCGGCGTTGTCATGAACAGTCTGAAATACCGGGTTGTCATAGGTACCGCACTGACGGTCAGTGCTGTTACCGCCATTGTTGGGATTATTGGATTTATCGGATTGATGACGCCGCATATCGCCCGTCCGCTTGCCCGTAATGAACCTGGCAAGACCCTTGCCTATAGCATACCGATCGGGGCATTGATCGTTCTGTTGGCGGACATCGCGGTACGTCTCACCCCAACCGCGGGCGAGATGAAACTTGGTGTCTTTACCGCCCTTCTTGGGACCCCGTTCTTCCTATATCTGATCAAGCGGCAGAGCGGATAAGAGGATGCAGCAGATTATCGCAAAAAACCTGTCGGTTACGATCAAAGAGCGCCGCGTCATCGAGGCGATATCGCTATCTATCACATCTGGTGAGATGGTGGCGCTGGTCGGGGCCAATGGATCTGGCAAAACAACCCTGATGCGCGCCATGCTGCAATTGCTCCCGCATCAGGGATTTTGTAATTTGGCCGCGATGCCAGCGGTGGCGCGCGCCGCGATGGTGTCTTGGGTCCCGCAAGACCGTGATATTGTCTGGGATATCACCGTGCGGCAGCTGCTGACCTATACCGCAGAAAAACGATACGCCAACGAAAAACGCAGCCCCGGCGCTCCCGGCGCTCCCGGCGTTATGGTACAGGCAATTGACGAGGCGCTGGATTTCAGCAGGATTCCCCATCTTGACGACCGGCGCCTAAAAACCCTGTCGGGCGGTGAACTGACCCTAGCATTGATCGCGCGAGCGCTGGTGCAAAACACCCCGGTGATATTTATGGACGAACCTTTGGCAAGCCTCGACCCGTTTCAAAAGCTGAATATAGTGGGGTTGATGCAAAATATGGCGAAGGCCGGCAAAGCGGTTCTGGCGACAATCCACGACGCCGATCTGGCACGGCAGCATTTCACCCGCGTTATGGCCTTACGCAACGGCACCCTCATCGCTGACGGGAAAGCAAAAGACATTCTGTATAAACATAATCTTGAAACCATTTACGGGAGCCGTTGAAGTTTGGACATGAGACGCACACAGCATCTTGAACGTTGGAAATGGTGGGGACCATCATTCCTGATCCATGCGCTGGTGGCTGTCGCAATCCTGTACCCGTTCGCTTGGGACATCGAGACCGCCAACAAAGGGGCCGCCCTTCAGCCCATTGCCGTTATCTTTGCGCCACAGCCACAAACGCCGCCCGCCCCGGTAACGTCACCTCGCCGCGATAGCCCAAAGCCCCCATCACCCGCACCGACAACCGCCACACCTCTGGTTACAGCCAGCAAACCCCACATCACACGCAACGGCCCTGCAATACCAGTGGCTAAAACCAAGACACTGCCTGAACCGATGGCAATCCCACGGTACTTGCCAAAAAGCCGTCCTGTCGCCCCGATAGTGCCGCCCGCCCCAGTCATGGAAAGGGCGAAAGCACCAGCAACGGATCCTGCCCCGGCACCGCGTCTTTCTGAAAACAACCCGATGCGTGATTCACCTAAAATAACAGAAACAAAAGACAATAAACTGAATAAAAACAAATTTTATACAAAAGAGGCGGCGGTAACAACAGCCCCCGCCAGCATCGTCAAGGCCGATATCAGCCCCAGCGTACCGACCAGTACGTACAGCAACCCCGCGCGCCTGACCACCTCAACTTTAGCCGGTGATGCCAAAGCGCCCCCTTTGGCCACCGCCGGAAATGCCACAGCTCCAGCCGATGTCATCGATATGGAGCATGTCAAATCCTGGGGACAAAATGTGCGCGGCACCCTGGTGCGATTGACCAAAGGATTGCGAAACCGTGGGTCCGCCAAAGTGGCGATACGGCTTGCCCGCACCGGCGAGTTGATTGGCGTTACCTTTATCGAAAAAAGTCAAAATGGGCGGTTCAATCGCGAACTTGATCGCCGCATCAAAACATCAGGGGTGTTTCCGGCCGCCCCGCACGATCTTGCGATTGATGAAATGCTATTTCCGATCCGGCTAACGGTCACCCGCTGAACAGCTTGTCGCCGCGGGCATGTTGCCGGCCATAACAGGTGAGGCCCGACCAAAAATCGCCGGGCCTCTTTTTCTTGGCAAAAATCAACTGCCGTCAGAACGGATTATTTTCAGATTCGCCGGGTGAGTCAAAAAATTCGCGGGTAATTTTGAAAATAACCGGCGACAAGGCCGCCAAAGCGATCAGATTCGGCAATGCCATCATCGCATTCAATGTGTCGGACAACAGCCACCAATAGATTCACAAGCCTTTATTTGTCACGCCTCGACAAAGCTTAGATCAATTCATGCCTCAGGACAATAATTTGCTATCCCTACGCGTAATCTACGGTCTATTTTTAACATTTAATTTCAATAATATATAATTTTATAATTAAGCATTACTTAAACTCAAACGAGGACGCCACCGCACCACCGCCACGCCGCCCCATTGCAACAAAACCGCGATGAGGCCATATAGAGGGGAACAAAGGCGGGCCACCGCCCCGCCTGTCGCGCAGCCAGCAAGAGTGACCATGGCCCATTATCTGATTACAGGCGCATCATCCGGGATCGGCGCCGCGCTCGCATCGCATCTTGCACAGCTTGGCCATGATGTCAGCGGTGTCGCGCGGCGCAATGATAGGTTGCGCTTTCTGGCGGCCAAATATCCTCAGTTTCACCCCTATAGCGCCGATGTTACCGATGCCGCCAGCATCACAGCGATTGTAGAGACCGCCACAGCGCATGCTGGGCCAATTGATGTTGCTATCTTGAATGCCGGCATCTATCAGCCACAGGATTCGAGCCAAATGGACCCTGCCGTCTATGCCCATCATATGGATGTCAATTACATGGGTGTTGTAAACACGCTGGCACCGGTGATCCGGTCTATGGCGGCGCGCAAAGCCGGCCATATTGCCATCACCTCGTCAGTTGCTGGCTGGCGCGGCTTGCCGAAATCGGCCGCCTATGGCCCTACCAAGGCCGCCTTGATATCGCTTGCCGAATCGCTCTATTTCGATTTGACCCCAAAGGGTATTAAAATCCAAGTGATTTGCCCCGGATTTGTCGACAGTGAAGCAACAGCGGTCAATGATTTCGATATGCCGCATCTGATAAGCGCAGACCAAGCGGCAACCTATATCCTTGACGGGTTGAAATCGTCTGATTTTTCGATTGAATTTCCCAAGGCCTTTACCCGCCGCATGGGGCTGCTACGCTGGCTTCCGGATCGCCTTTATTTCTGGCTCGTTGGGCGGCAAACCGGTGCCCTGTAACCGCCCCCGACGCAACCACAACAAGGACTGGTAAAATGCAATCGCATGAAACACTGATTCAGGCTTATGTCGACGCGTTTGTCGGCTTGACCCCGGCGAATGCCGACAATTTATATGCTTTGGTCACCGATGATGTGTTTTTCAGCGACCCGTTCAACCAAATCACCGGCAAAGCTGGTTTCAAACAGGTGTTTGATCATATGTTTGAAACCTGTGAGTCGCCGCGTTTTGTGGTAAGCGATATCGCCCATTCGGGATCTATCAGCTATTTGCGATGGCAGATGACCGGCCGGCTGAAAAACTGGCCGCATACTGCCCTAGATTTTACCGGCATGACCGAGGTGCATAGCAATGCCAACGGAAAAATCAGCCACCATATCGATCATTGGGACAGCGCCAGCCAGCTTTTGCAA
>JAYOFA010000071.1:0-4548 GCA_038116935.1 Puniceispirillum sp. (SeqCode)
TCCCACTCAATGGTGCCGGGGGGTTTAGAGGTCACATCATAGACCACGCGGTTAACGCCATGCACCTCGTTCACAATGCGGGTGGCAACGCGCGACAAAAACGCATGGCTAAAGCCATAGCTATCGGCGGTCATGCCGTCGCTGGATGTCACCGCGCGCAACGCACAAACATATTCATAAGACCGCGCATCGCCCATCACCCCGACGGTTTTTACCGGCAACAGCACAGCAAAGGCCTGCCATATCTCGTCATACAGGCCGGCATTACGGATTTCATCAAGATAAACCGCATCGGCCCGGCGCAAAATATCCAGCTTTTCCCCGGTAATATCACCAGGAATACGGATCGCCAGCCCCGGCCCCGGAAACGGGTGGCGGCCAACCAGCGTTTCAGGCAGCCCCAATTCACGGCCAAGAGCGCGCACCTCGTCCTTGAATAATTCACGCAACGGCTCGACCAGTTCCAACGCCATATCATCCGGCAAGCCGCCCACATTATGATGCGATTTAATCGTCACCGCATCGCCGCCAGCGGCCGAGATGCTTTCGATCACATCCGGATAGAGCGTGCCTTGCGCCAAAAAACGCGCGTTATCGATGTTGGCAGCTTCGGCATCAAACACCTCAATAAAGCTGGCGCCGATGATCTTGCGCTTTTGCTCGGGGTCGGTCACACCGGCAAGCCGGCCCAAAAACATCGCCGACGCATCCTTATGGATCAGCGGAATATTGTAATGGCCGCCAAACAGCGCCACCACCTCTTCCGCCTCGCCGGCCCGCAACAGCCCATGATCGACGAAAACGCATGTGAGTTGATCGCCAATCGCCTCATGGATCAGCACCGCCGCAACCGATGAATCGACGCCGCCCGACAGGCCACAAATCACCCGCCCATCGCCAACTTGGGCGCGAATGGCCGCAATTGCCCGGGTCCGATAGGCGGCCATCGACCAGCTACCACTGCAACCGCAAATCCCCAGCGCAAATCTAGACAGCAGGGCCGCGCCTTTGTCGGTATGCACCACCTCTGGGTGAAACTGCACCCCGTAATAGTGCCGTGATTCATCCGCGACCACGGCAAAGGGCGCGCCGGCCGACGTTGCCACCGCGGCAAAACCATCCGGCAAGGCAGCCACATGGTCGCCATGGCTCATCCACACAGTCTGCTGGCTGCCGACCTCCCAGACGCCGTCAAACAGCGCGCATGGCGTTGCAACATCAAGCACCGCCCGGCCAAATTCGCGACTTGTTCCGGGTTCGACCCGCCCTCCCAGCTGGGCGCACATGGTTTGCTGGCCATAGCAAATGCCAAGCACCGGCACACCAAGATCAAACACGATTTGCGGCGCACGCGGCGTATCGGCAGCGGCGACCGAGTTCGGGCCACCAGACAAGATAATGCCGTTCGGTGCGGCGGCCCCAATTTTGGCCGGATCGGTGGTGCAGGGCAGAATTTCAGTATAGACCCCGGCCTCGCGCAACCGCCGCGCAATCAATTGCGTTACTTGCGAGCCAAAATCGATAATCAAAATCGAGTCAGACATTATTTTATCCCTTGCCATGACCGGGGGCGATCATCGGCTTTATCATCCTTGTTAGCCCGTGGCCTCGTCCCGGTCAGTTCTACCGCAATCTGGCCTGAAGAACAGCCACGAAAAACCCATCACACCCATCACGCCCCGGCAATAGCTGAAGCATATTGTCCGGCGTTGGGGGGCAGACCCCGCCACCAGCCGCACCCACCGTATCATCCCAAACCGCCGCAATATCGGCCAGTTCCAGTTCAGTGGCCGTGGCCAGCAGCCGCTTGATCTGGTCCCGCCCTTCACTGGCAAGCACCGAACAGGTGATATAGACAATCCGCCCACCAGGCGCGACCATCGCGCGGGCTTTATCCAGCAAAATGGCTTGTGTGTGCTGCCGTTCGGCCAACATGTCTAGGGTCAATCGCCAGCGCGCATCGACCTGACGCCGCCACGTTCCCGACCCGGAACAAGGCGCATCAACCACAACCCGGTCAAATTTGCCACGCCATGACCGGTTCGACCATTTGTCGGCCACATGCTTGCGTTCGACATTGTGAATACCGGCCCGCCGGAGCCGCGCACCAGCCTTATCAAGCCGGTCGGCATGGCTGTCAATCGCCAGAATCCGGCCCTTATTAGCCATCGCGGCGGCCATCACCAACGCCTTACCACCGGCCCCAGAACAAATATCGGCAATCTGCATGCCAGGCCGCGCATCACACAGCATCGCCGCCAGCTGGGATCCTTGGTCCTGCACATCAAAAAGGCCCTTTTTCCATTCGGGCAAATCTTCAAGGCGCGCCCGTTTATCAAGCCGTACGCCCAATGGTGACAGCCCGGTCAGATGCCCCTTAAGGCCGCGGCCAGCAAGCTGGTCGCGCAAGGCCCGTCGGTCCGGCTGGCGCAACGGGTTGATCCGCACATCGGTCGGTGCTTCATCCGACAAAGCCGCCAGTTCATCATCCACCGCCGCGTTATCCAGCCCGGCAGCGACCAGCCCGGCGGCCGCGTCATCTAGCAACCAGCCCGGCCATTCCCGCTTTACATGGTGCGGCATGTCAGGCGGTGCCAAGCTGGTTGTGTCCAGCGCCGCCGCCCATGCGGCCTCGGCATCCGACAAGGGGGCTGGTGCATGCGCGGCGTCAGCGGTAAACAAGCTGGATAAATCTGCGTGACGTTTATCAATCAGCACCAGCGCGGCCAGCACCAGCGCGCGCGGTGTGACCGCCACGCCCGCCGCATCAAGATGCCAGCCAAGCCGCGACCAAGCGCGCTGGATCGCCCAGAACAAGGCGCTGATAGCAGCCCTGTCACCCGACCCGGCATAGCGGCGCCGTTGCAGGTCAGCGCGCAACCATTGGCCGGCCTGCCGCGCCGCCGCCGCATCGCCAGCCTCATCCATTGCATGCAAAATATCAATAACCGCGGCAATGCGGGCAGCTGGTGTCATAACAAGCGATCCCCTGCCAGACACTGCCCCGCTATTTGACCTGTCATTCCGTCACCATCCATGTTGGCACGCCACCACCAAACCGGTCACATGCCGGGTCGGTAATTCGGGGCCTCACGCGTGATCGTCACATCATGCACATGCGATTCAGCCAAGCCGGCACCGGTAATCCGCAAGAATTTTGCATTGGCCTGCAAATCGGCGATGGTCTTGTTGCCGGTATAGCCCATCGCAGCCCGCAAACCGCCAACAAGCTGATGAAGTACATTTTCAACCGGCCCTTTATAGGGCACTTGGCCTTCAATACCTTCGGGTACCAGCTTTAGTGGCTGTGAAATTTCTGCCTGAAAGTACCGGTCTGCCGAACCGCGTGCCATCGCCCCGGTCGACCCCATACCGCGATAGGCCTTATAGGACCGTCCTTGGTGCAAATAGACCTCACCCGGGGTTTCATCGGTGCCGGCAAGAAGCGAGCCGACCATCGCCACATCACCGCCGGCGGCGATGGCTTTGGCCAAATCACCCGAATATTTGATCCCGCCATCGGCAATCACCGGAATATCTTGGCCATGGCATTTTTCTGCGGCATCCATAATCGCTGTCAATTGTGGCACGCCAACGCCGGCCACCATTCGCGTGGTGCAAATCGATCCTGGCCCAATCCCAACCTTGACCGCGTCAGCGCCTGCATCAATCAACGCCTGCGCCCCGTCAGCGGTTGCGACATTACCGCCGATCACCTGCACATGATTGGCAAGTTTGCGGACCGCGGCCACGGCGCCAAGCACCCCTTCTGAATGCCCATGCGCGGTATCAACCACAATCACATCGGCGCCGGCCTCGATCAGCGCTTCGGCGCGACGGATCCCGTCAGGTCCCGCACCCGTTGCGGCAGCCACCAGCAGCCGGCCCCGGTCATCCTTTGACGCCAACGGATGGTTTTGCGCTTTTTCCATGTCTTTAACGGTGATCAGACCGACACAAGCGCCACTGTCATTGACCACAACCAGCTTTTCAATCCGGTGTTCGTGAAGAAGGCGGCGCGCTTCATCCGGGGCGGTGCCATCGCGTACTGTGACCACGTCGCGGGTCATCAGATCAGCTACTTTTTGGCTTGGGTCGGTTGCAAAACGGACATCCCGGTTGGTCACTATGCCAACAAGCCGATTATTGTCTTCAACCACCGGGATACCGCTGATCCGGTTTTGTTCCATCATATCCAGTGCGGCGCGCAACGATTCCTGCGGCGCGATGGTCAGCGGGTTGACCACCATGCCCGCCTCAAATTTTTTAACCTTGGCAATTTCCATTGCCTGTTCGGGGATGGTGAAATTCTTATGTACCACACCGATACCGCCAGCCTGCGCCATCGCAATCGCAAGCCGGTGTTCGGTAACCGTGTCCATAGCGGCCGAAATTAACGGGATATGAAGACGTATCTTACGGGTCAGGCGGGTCGTGATATCGGCATCCGATGGCAAAATGGCCGATCGCGCCGGTTCCAAAAGCACATCGTCAAAGGTAAAAGCATCGCGAATTTTCATGGGAGCCTTCCGTTACTGCGGTGGCGGC
>JAYOFA010000072.1:0-4403 GCA_038116935.1 Puniceispirillum sp. (SeqCode)
ATCACCACCCACTCATCGCTGGCGCCATGCAAGGTGATACCGGCAATCTGCAACTGCCCCATCGCAAACCCGAACGTGCCACCGCTATTGGCCTCTTTGATACCGCCGGTAAGCGGGCTTTTGCAGCCCACGCTCAACCGGTTCGCATTGGAAAAATTGGTACCGGCAAACGGCCCGACAGAAAAAATCAACGGGTTGTCGGGGGCCAGCGGGTCGATTTTTGCCACATCGGCATCAAGTAACATTTTAGCAATCAGAAAGCGCCCACATTCGGCAATCTCGCGACCGGTCAAGACGCGGCTCTCGCTGCTTTGGCGGCCTAGGTCAATATCGATGTATTTACGCATGACACTCCTCGCTTGATGATCATCATCGCCTAAAAGCCATGCCCAAGCATGACCGGAAACCATGATGGCTATTTCATTTGTATACTAACAATAACCTCACTTGTAAATCCTGCTTTCATCGGGGTAGATGACAAATGCTCATCCGCCTAACACAATCTCTGGCAGGCGTGTTGCCGGCGGTGTGTTACGGCTGCGGCCGGTTCGTACAATGCCATCAATGATGGTCATGCCAACGCCTGGCAAGTTACCTTGATGAATACTCTCAAGCATATCCTTTCCAGGCGCATGCTGGGCGGTATCCATCAGCACAAAATCGGCACTTCGCCCAACTTCGATGATCCCGGTGTCAAGGTCGCGCATGCGGGCGGTGTTGCCAGTCGCAAAACAAAAGGCAATTTCCGGCGGAATATCGCCAAGACTGGACAGCATCGCCACCATACGCAAGATGCCAAGCGGCTGCACGCCCGATCCAGCCGGCGCATCGGTGCCAAGAATAACCCGTTCGGCCTGCTTGATCTCAAACGCCGTCCGCATCGCCAATAGCCCCGCCCGTTCATTGCCATTATGGACAATTTCGATGCCGCGCGTACAGCTCTCGCATAAGCAGGTGATCTGGTCGTCTGGCAAGGCGGTGTGCCCCCCATTGATATGGCCGATAATATCGGCATCGGCTTCCAGCACCACATCCTTGTCGATCAGACCCGATCCGGGAATTGACGGGCCGCCGGTGTGGATCGTTGACTGAATGCCATATTTGCGCGCCCATTTAACCATTTGCGCCGCGGTTTCACCGGCTTTGACCGAGCCCAAACCGACCTCGCCAAGCAGTTTAACGCCGGCATCGGCAAGGTCCTTGAAATCGGATTCGACCATCCCGTCCTCGATCACCGGCGCCCCAGCCAGCATCTTGACCCCAGACGGGCGGAAGTTTTCATACCAACGCTGTGATGCAATCGCCATCGCCTTTAACCCGACAATATCCTTAGGTCGGCCCGGGGCGTGCACTTCACCGGCCGATATCATCGTCGTGACCCCGCCATGAAGACAGGAATCGATCCAATTCAGCTGCTGCTGGCGGGGGGTGTAATCGCCGATCACCGGATGGACATGGCTGTCGATCAGGCCGGGCGTTACCGTCACGCCATGCGCATTGACATGGACCGCTGCCTGATCAATATCCAAATCCTTGGCTTTGCCGATGGCGGTTATTTTCCCGTCAACCGCGATAATACAATCCCCATCGATAAATGGCGCCTCAATCTTGCCCGACAGGATTTGCCCGATATTTGTGATTACCAGCTTTTGCGTTGTCATCCTTCACACCTCTTCATTCCTAAAATCATACCATCTTGCCTACTAAGCCGACAAAGCCAGCCGCGGGTCAAGGCGCCTCTACCTACAGCTTGTCAAGCAACGTACATAATCGCGCCGCCTCACGCCTGGTTAATTTGGCGGTCGTTTCGGCGGTGATGCGATGGGCCATCGGCACCACCGCTGCCAATGCGGCCACCCCCTGATCGGTCAGTGAAATCACCAAGCGGCGCATATCAGCGCC
Source organism: Puniceispirillum sp. (SeqCode) (assembly GCA_038116935.1). Taxonomy (GTDB): domain Bacteria; phylum Pseudomonadota; class Alphaproteobacteria; order Puniceispirillales; family Puniceispirillaceae; genus UBA3439. The sequence goes on from JAYOFA010000072.1 coordinate 1,903, forward strand.
ATCCGGCCGGGTTTTTACAAGCCCCTTGTCAACAAGACGGTTCACCACGCCCTTGGTCGTGGCCGCATCCATCGCCACCAACCGGCCCAACTGGTTTTGTGACACCGCGCCAACATCGTGAAGACGCACAAGCACGGAAAATTGGGTAGGGGTAAAATCTGTCATCAGCCGCGAGAAAATTTCTAGATGCCGCTGGTTGGCAAGGCGCAATTTATACCCAATCTGCGCTTCCAACTGATAAGACCCGTTCGGCGGACCGCTCTTTTTGTTGTCTTTTTCCCCCATTACCGGCACACCTTCGCGTCAAAAAACCTCACTCTGTCGCGCTTATTCGACATTTTTCCAAAACCCTATCATCCCTGTTTTCGAAAGACCAGATAGCAAAATTAAACATTAAATATCAGCAATATAAATGAAGTGCTGCGCGCCTCAGCCGATTGATTGGTGTCCCGATATATTGTTTGACAGCTAATGATTTTTGTCTTTTGATTTCATACATATGTCATCCACGGTAAATGCGAAGGGATACAGAGTAAGATGGGGTTGGCCAAAATTCGTAAGATTGTGACGGTGGTCGAGGAAACGCATGAAGAAGCGGGCCAAAGCATTGCGCCGGCAACCCGTCGTGCCGCGGCGATTGCGGTCATCGAAAATCCGTTTGCTGGTCGGTTTGAAGCCGATCTGGAACCGTTGATGGCCATTGGTGAAGAGCTTGGTGGCCTGCTTGGCGATGCCTGTGTCGCGGCGCTGGGGATCAGCCCGGCGGCGGCCGAAAGCTATGGCAAGGCAGCGCTGGTTGGCGAAAATGGCGAACTTGAACATGCCGCTGCCATTTTGCATCCGCGGCTTGGCGCACCGTTGCGGACCGCCGTTGAAAAAGGCGCGGCGCTGGTGCCGTCCAACAAAAAGCGGGGCGGCATGGGCCACCCGCTGGATGTACCGCTTGGCCATAAGGATGCCGCCTATGTGCGGTCACATTTTGACGGTATGGAAGTGTCGGTCAATGATGCGCCGCGGGCCAATGAAATTCTGGTGGCGGTTGCGGTCACCGACAGCGGCCGGCCGATGCCGCGCGTTGGCGGCCTGACACATGCCGAGGCCGAAGGCAAGGATGGGTTGCGCTAGACGCGGTAACCGGCCTACTGCTATTGGCCGGGTTATTTGCCGTTTGCCAGCTGGGTTGTGACCAGCCCCACAAGCAATAGCGTTGCCCCCCCGACCTGCAGAAGATTAACTGGCCGCACCGGCGCACCAAACAGGCCGAAATGGTCGATCATCAATGAAAAGATAATCTGCCCCGATACCGCCATCACAATAAAATTGGCCACCCCGATCTTGTTGGCCAGTATCGTTGCGCTCAACACATAAAAGGCAACGATCAAGCCGCCGCCGTATTCGACCGGTTGCAACCGCGCGATATCGGCGAGGCCGGGAAGCCCCCGCCCCAACAGCACCGCCACCGCGACCGCCAGAACCAGCGTGACCGTGAACAGCACAACACTGGCCTGCAACGAGTCACCAAGAACCCGGCCGGCACGACCGTTCAAGATTCCGACAAGCGGGATAAAGGATCCGGCAAGAAACGCCCATACCAAATATTTGATATTGATCATGCTGCCCCCTCGGTACGGTCGCGTGGCATTAGCCCCTGGTCAGGGGTGTGGGCCCCACGGCGCCGCATTCAAAAGCTGGTTCTGCTGGCTGATCAGTAGCGGCCGCAATTCACCGGCAAATGCCATAAACCCATCATCGGCAAACAGGCTGTTCCAATGAGTGCGCCGATCATTGTCATCATCAAATTTCCACAAATGCACGATCTGGTGCAGCGGGCCGGTATCCGAAATGAAATAGCCAACCAGCTTTTTGTCATAGCCGCCAGCTTTGAGCGCTGGCCATCCCTTGCCAGCATAGGCGGCAATCGCGTCTTTCATCTTTCCGACAGTGACCTGATAGGTCCGTAGTTCATAAAGCGCCATAAATCACTCCTGTTTATTATCATTGTCACCCGCGATGGGACAAGTTACGTGAACCAATCACTGAAGAAGGCCGGCCGCCACCAGCGCGGCGCGTAGCTGCCCAATTTCGGCATCGGTCAGTTTCATCAGGGGCGGGCGCACAACCGCCCGGTCAAGCCGGCCAAGAAGCACAAGACACTCTTTCATGCGGTTGTGCATATCAAGAAATGGCGGCGTATAGAACGCCTGCGCCACCGGATAAATCCGGTCATTGACCGCCCGCGCGGTGGCCAAATCATTGGCCTTCATCGCATTGAAAAGGGCGACCTGCAAATCGGCGATCACGCTGCCGGCACCCGACAACAAACCCGCTGGCTGCATCGACAAGGACGCCATCAGCCATGACGAATGGGTGGTCAGCACATTAACCTTGCGCGGCAGCGACTGAAAGGTGCGGATATGCTTTTCATGAAGCATCGCATCGTTGCACCAGTCCTTGATCGCAACAATATTTGGCACCGCCTCGAAAATATCCAGCATCGTGGC
>JAYOFA010000073.1:0-4260 GCA_038116935.1 Puniceispirillum sp. (SeqCode)
AACTCCCAACCGCCCGATTACAAATCGGGTGCTCTACCAATTGAGCCACGCCAGCAATATCCGGACTTTTAGCAGAGTTTTCCCGCCGGTCAATAGCTGTTGACGAGAAAAGCGGTGGCCGGCACGGACAATCTGCAGCGTTCAGGCCAAATAGACATCGCGGACGATGGCTGCCAAATGCTGTGCCAACACCGCATTGAGCCCGTCAGTCACATAAAGGCAGATGCGGCAATGCGGCAAGGCAGGCAAACCGGCGGCCGCCGGTAGTTCAGCCCAGCGCTCGTTTTCAGTACCCTGCAAGCTGGCGGTAACCGCTAAATCGGCATTGATGTAGGGAACGCTATCGTGGCAGCTAAGTGTCGTGATTGTCATGTCCCACTTGATCCCGTGCGCGTCAAGCGCGTCAATCACCAAGGGCCGGAACATGCAGCGTCGTTCAAAGGCGAGCCGTAACGGCCGGACCTTCCAGATCGTGCCGCCAGCCACCCCATAATATTTCAATGGCAGTGATATCATTGTTTCGCCGCCTTGCGGCACCGCTTCGGTGGTCAATGTCAGGTCCAACTGGCCGCCCTGAAACATGTCGAGTAATTCGACCGTACGTGTTGATATCAGCTTGACCATAATATTGGGAAAGGCGGCGTTGAAGGCTTGTAGAATTTTGGTCACATGCGGATGTACAATATCCGGCGGAACGCCAAGAACAATCTCGCCGCTAAATTGCTCATGCGTCATATGTTTGATTACCGCATCATTGATAGCCAGCAAATCACGGCTATAACTAAGCAATTGCTCGCCATGGGTGGTCAGGGTGATGCCGCGGCCGGCCCTTTCGACCAAGCGATGCGACAGGGCGGTTTCCAAGCGTCTGATCTGCATCGATACCGTCGATTGGGTCAAATGCAGCTTGCCAGCGGCGCGGGTGACGCCGCCGGTTTCGGCAACCGCCACAAATGAGCGCAGGGCGGTCATGTCCAGGTTCCTGTACATATCAGCCTCGTTGATGGATCAGCGCAAAATTGATCATTTTTCAAGATAGGCATGATTAACTATTATCATCAAAGATCGCCTGCATGTCGCAACACCGCTTGTCGCTATCGCCATGCGTATTATCGAGTGGTTGACGGCGAAAACAGGTCAGGTGATGGCGTGATAGTCCTTACCGGTGGTATTGGTTTTCTGGTTATTGGTCGGGGGTTCAGGGCAGGATTGATCCATCACCAGCTTCATAGATTGGCGCGATAGGAGATGGATATGGTCAAACAGGCAAAAGAACAATCGGCTGGCTGTGTTGGGCGCGGTTGGACCATGGCGCGGACCTTAGGCTCATCGATCACCATGCGGGTCTCACTGGCGGTCTCACTGGGGGTGACATCAGGCACAGAGCTGTTTGGGTGGTTGTGGTATCACTGGACCGCCCGCCGTGAATTGGCACGCCAACGCCGCGCGTTAAAACACATGCCCGACTGGCAATTAGCGGATCTTGGCCTGTGCCGCGAGGCCGCCCGCGCCGAGGCCATGCGGCCGGTCTGGCTGGCGCGGTTGCCGCAGATCGCGCCCTATCAGCGTGGCCAGTGGGGTCAGCGGCGCAGGGTGCCGGTGCGCGATGCGTGTCGATGCCATAGTGCCCACCCACACTAAGGGGGCAGTGCGCGGGCGATCAAGATGTCACAACTTCTATAATGTCACCACTTGTATAATGGCCCCCTTGGGCAATGGGTTTATGGCTACAGGCGACTGGCAGCATTGCCCTTTCTTTGCTGGATCCAGACCAATATGGGCCGGTATCTCCGCTGCCATCGTTTTATCTGGCGTCGGGTTTGACCGGCCCTGCCGCGTAAAAGGCGATGGCGGCCGCGTTGGATACATTCAGGCTGTCAGAGTCAGTGTCGATATCGATCGCCACCAGCATATCGCAATTGTCACGGCTAAGCCGGCGCAAGCCGCTTCCTTCGGCACCAAGCACGAGGCCAAGCCGATCATGCGCACCAAGCGCGCCAACCGGTTGGCTGCCGTCACCGGCCAGCCCGGCCACCACAATATCATGCGCTTGCAGCTGTTGAATCGCACGCGCAAGATTGACCACCCGGATCAATGGCAGGTGGTCAAGCGCCCCCGACGCGGCGCGGGCCAAGGTGCCGGTTTCCTCGGCGGCGTTACGATAGGTGGTGATAACAGCCTGCACGCCAAAGGCACGTGCCGACCGCATGATGGCACCAACATTGCGCGGATCTGAGAGGTGATCAAGCAGCACCAGCCGCACCCGGCCGGCACCAAGACCGGCCAAAAAACCATCGAGATGCGGTGGGTCAAGCGGCCAAACAGCCGCGGCAACGCCCTGATGTACCGCCTTGTCGTCAGGCCCGCCAATCGCGTCAAGGCGGGGTCGGTCTATCGGCTGTACTGTTGGCAGGTCGGCCCGGCGGGCTGCGGGCAAAGCGGTGATTTGCGCTGCCAGCCACGCGCTGGACTCTGGGCTGGCATAAAGGCTGGCAATCCGGCGTTCCGGATTCGCCAGCGCAGCGTCGATCGCATGGCGTCCCCAGATGAAATACCCGTTTTGCGGCGGTTTTGGCGGGGCTTTGCCGGCGCGCGGGGGGGTGGTATCAGTTCGGCCCATGGCGGCCATGTCGCGATCATGTGGCCCCCGCCGCGGGCTGCCTGTCACTTTTGCTTTTCCGCCATGACGATTTCGGCGGCTGTTTGGTGCCGATTGCTGTTTTTTCGGGGTTTTTGTACTCATCTGGCGGTTTCTCTGTTGACAAATTTGCTGTGCCTTTTTATCTCGCAGGACCGCAATGTTTTTGCAAGTCAAAGCCGATGCGGTGAAATGGCAATCCGGTGGGGTGGCCGAGTGGTTAAAGGCAGCAGACTGTAAATCTGCCCGCGTAGCGTACGTAGGTTCGAATCCTACCCCCACCACCATTGCCGTTCGTGTCTTGGCGTGTGACGCTGTTTGACGTTGGCGCGGGGCCAGCGTTATGGGATGAAACCAACGGGCCGGATTGACGTCATGCGAGATGACCGGGCCCTGTATTAGTTAGATAAAGGGCGAGAAAAGTATGTCCAAGGAAAAGTTTGACCGTTCCAAGCCCCATGTGAACATTGGCACGATTGGCCATGTTGATCATGGTAAGACGTCATTGACAGCGGCGATTACGAAGATTTTGGCGGAAGCTGGTGGGGCTGAGTATCAAGCCTATGATCAGATTGACAAGGCGCCAGAGGAGCGTGCGCGCGGAATTACGATTTCGACGGCGCATGTTGAATATGAGACAGCGAACCGTCACTATGCGCATGTTGATTGTCCTGGTCACGCCGACTATGTGAAGAACATGATCACCGGCGCGGCGCAGATGGATGGTGCGATTTTGGTGGTATCAGCTGCCGATGGTCCGATGCCGCAGACCCGCGAGCATATTTTGCTGGCGCGTCAGGTTGGTGTACCGGCGTTGTGTGTATTCATGAACAAGGTTGATCAGGTTGACGATGAAGAGTTGCTTGAGCTTGTTGAGATGGAGATTCGCGAGCTGTTGTCGTCTTATGATTTCCCTGGCGATGATATACCGATTGTTCGTGGGTCGGCTTTGGCGGCGCTGGAAGACAGCGATGCGACGATTGGTCGTGAGGCGATTTTGGCGTTGATGGAGGCTGTTGACGGTTATATTCCGCAGCCTGAGCGTCCGAAGGATCAGCCATTTTTGATGCCGATTGAGGATGTGTTCTCGATTTCGGGTCGTGGTACGGTTGTGACCGGTCGTATTGAGCGTGGTATTGTGAATGTGGGTGAGGAGATCGAGATTGTTGGTCTGAAGGACACCCAGAAGACGACCTGTACCGGTGTTGAGATGTTCCGCAAGCTGTTGGATCAGGGCGAGGCCGGCGACAATGTTGGTGTTTTGCTTCGTGGTACCAAGCGCGAGGAAGTTGAGCGTGGTCAGGTATTGTGCAAGCCAGGTTCGATCAAGCCGCATACCGAGTTCAAGTGTGAGGCCTATGTTTTGACCAAGGATGAAGGTGGTCGTCATACGCCGTTTTTCTCGAACTATCGTCCGCAGTTTTATTTCCGGACCACCGATGTGACCGGTTCGGTTGAGCTGCCGGAAGGGACCGAGATGGTGATGCCTGGTGACAATATCGCGATGACCGTGACCCTGATCGCGCCGATTGCGATGGATGAAGGTCTACGCTTTGCGATCCGTGAAGGCGGCCGCACCGTCGGTGCCGGCGTCGTCGCATCTGTCATCAAGTAACTAAGGC
>JAYOFA010000074.1:0-4074 GCA_038116935.1 Puniceispirillum sp. (SeqCode)
GTCTGGGCTTGTTTTCGTTGCAATTGCTGTCGAAGCGTATCTTTGGCGTCCAATTTCAAAGCTCAAATCAGCCTGTCTTTTTCTCTGCGGCATATTACTTCTTGTGCCACGGTGGGAGATAGCATTAGCCGCTGGGATATCAGGCTTAACTATTTTGTTGTTCGAGAGAATGTCCTACAGAAACGCGGTAGATTCGGGTAGACCAGTTGGTTAAAGGCACAACACCCGACCCATCTAGGCCTCCCTCGGCCAAAGTCATTCTGAAATAGGAAAGTGCTCCAGCAAACCCGGCGCTTGGTCCATGGCTGCTGGACCGTGGTCCGTGAAACGCGGACCTTGGGCCTCGAAACTTGACCCTCGAACCACGGACCTTGGTTCAGGTGAGATTTCGATGAGTCAGTCTACACTAGGCGAAGTGTAACCGACTGCTAAAGCCGAACTTTATGCCTCACCACAAAGCGGCAATGAACGCAGCAATTATCTGAACAACAAAAAACCGCCATCCAAGAGGATAGCGGTGTACGTAGGGTCTTGTCGGTTGCGGGGGCAGGATTTATGCAAGGCCCTACGATTAAAGAGTGGGTATAAAGGCGCTCCGGGGAGGCGCAACTGCAGTTATTTTGACCCTGATTAGGCAATGATCTTTTTAGCCGTTCGACAGCCAGCCGATCAATGGCTTAGTCAATAAAGGTAGCAAATTCATCAATCGTTGCCCGCGCCCAATTTCACCAGGCCGGATTTTCCTGTAAATTTTTGCGGTCGGATTGTAATATTGGCTCAGACGTTTCTTAAAAAAGGATACTAAAAGCATCGCTGCAGGCTTTGATAACAGTCATCCAAACGGCAGAAAAAAGATGATTCCCTTTCGTTTTAAAGGCATTTACGCCCCCTTGATCACCCCATTTGAGGCTGATGGGTCGATCAACTGGGCCGTCCTTTCAGATCTTGTTGACCATTTGATCGCGCGCGGTGTTCATGGGCTGATTTCGGGCGGATCAACCGGCGAAAACTATGCCCAAAGCGTTGAGGAGCGGATCCGTGTCGCGGCCTTCACCCGACAACAGATTGCCGGCCGAATACCGTTTGTTGTTGGTACCGGGGCAATGCTGACGAGTGAGTCGGTAGCACTCGCTGCCGCTGCCCGTAATATCGGGGCTGACGCTATTTTGCTGGCAAGCCCACCCTATGCGGTGCCGACCGATTACGAAAACGCACGAAACGCCCTGACCATTGCTGACGCGGCCGGTTTGCCGGTGATGCTCTATAATTATCCGCATCGAACCGGCACAATGATGGGGACGGCTTTTCTGGAAACCGTAGCGGTTAACCCGCTGTTTTGCGGGATCAAGGAAAGTTCCGGTGACATCAATCGCCTGCATTTATTAGCCAGCCGGTTTCCCACTATTCAGCTTGGCTGTGGGATGGATGATCAGGCGCTCGAGTTTTTTGCGTGGGGCGCGCCATTTTGGGTATGTGGCGGGGCCAATTTTCTGCCAGACGAACATATCGCATTATATCAGGCGTGCGTTGTTGATGGTGACTTTGTCACAGGGCGGCAAATCATGGCGGCCTTGTTGCCGCTGATGCATATGTTTGAACAGGGCGGAAAATTTGTCCAGACGATCAAATATGGGGTTGAGCTTGCTGGCTTTAATGCCGGGCGTGTGCGGCCACCATTAGGCGCGCTTGGCGCTGACGAGGCGGCAGCCTTGGCAAAAATTGTAACCGGTTTAAAAACCGATATACGGACCATTATCGGTGCATAAGATCAGTATCCGATCAATATGTCCGAGCGGGGCGATGGTACCGCATGATCAGGATTGATAGCAAACGACTGCCGGTACATCGCGGGCCAGCTGCGTGGAACCTGCTTCTTGGCCAGCCTGACAGTCCGGTTGCCTTAACCGGAAACAAAAAGGCTGATTTTGTGATTGTCGGGGCCGGCTTTGCTGGCTTGGCGGCGGCGTGTCGGCTTTATCAATTGCAGCCCACCGCCCGCATCGTGGTGGTCGATGCCGGATTGCTGGGTGAAGGCGCTGCAGGTCGCAATTCCGGGTTTATGATTGATTTGCCGCATGTGCTGACCTCGGCTGATTATGCCGGCCCTGCCGAGGCACAGTTACAAGACGCCAAAGCGAAAATCGCGCTGAACCGACAGGCGATTGCGTTTGCCCGTTTGGCGGCCGAAGAGTTTGATATCAAGACGGCTTTTGTTGATCCGGTCGGCAAAATAAATGGTGCTGCCAGTGTCGCGGCTGACCGGAAAAATCACAGCTATGCAATGCATTTAACGGCGCTTGCGGAACCGTTTGAACGGCTTGATGCGGCGCAGATGCGCGCGCTTACGGGATCGGCGCATTATTTATCTGGGCTCTATACGCCGGGCACGGTGATGTTGCAGCCGGCAGGCTATATTCGGGGGCTTGCCGCCGGCTTGCGACAGCGGGGAGTCGAGATTTTCGAGGCAAGCCCGGTCCAGTCTTTTGTACAAAAAACCGGTGGATGGGATGTCGTCACGGCGCACGGGAGATTGTCGGCGGGGCGGGTAATTCTGGCGGTGAACGGGCATCTTGAAAGTTTTGGCTATGCCCGTGGCCGGTTGATTCAGCTGTTCCTTTTTGGGGCGATGACACCGGAACTTGATGGTGGTGATTTAGGACGGCTTGGGGGGACAGCTCGATGGGGGATTACCCCGGCCGACCCGATGGGAACCAGTATGCGGCGGATTGATACGCCGCTTGGCGGCAACCGGATTTTGACGCGGAGCTGTGCTGTATTGCGTCCCGGGCTTCAGGCACGGACGGCAGATTTAAGACGCGCGGCGACTGTGATGCAGCAGAAATTTGAACAGCGATTTCCGGCCTTGGCTGGCCTCAAAATGGCGCATGTTTGGGCCGGCCATTTATGCCTTAGCAAGAATGACGTTTCGGTCACCGGTGAAATTGAAACCGGGCTATTTGCGGGTTGTGTGCAAAATGGCCTTGGCACGGTTCGTGGGACATTGACGGGCATTGCTGCCGCTGAACTGGCCTGCAGTGTGACCAGCTTGATCACCCGTCACTTTGCCGCTGAGGCGCCGCCCCGGCGATTGCCGCCACCACCTCTGTTGGAAGCGGGCGGTAATTTGGTTTTGCGCTGGCGCGAATGGCTGGCGCGGCGGGATTAGGCTATTTTATGCCTCACCGCGCATAACCTTTTCAAATTCGGCAAAAAAGGCTTTGGACAATTTGCTGGCAATGCTAGCCGCGGTACAAGGCCCGACCCAATCTAGGCCACACCCCCTCGGCCAAAGTCACTCTGAAATAGAAAAATGCTCCAGTAACCCGGTCAGTGTTCCACGGTCTATAGAACTGGATTCATGGGCAATTTAAACGTGGCAATGAACGCGGCAATAATTTAGAACGCAAAAAGCCACCTCAAAATTTAAGTGACTAATTTACTGAAATCATGTGTATTTTTTGGTTGCGGGGGCGCGCAACCGCCTTTACTTGCACCTTGATTACATCGTGATATTTTGACTGTTTGTGACCGCATGTGATGAGTGTCAGGTTTACATATGTTTTTTAACCATCCTGTTAAATCCAACCACCACGAAAGGTTGGTTTATCCATTATCTTTCCTTACTGTAATAGCGAAAGAAACGCTTGATCGACCATCATACGGATAAACTTATTTCAACTATGAATCTTAGTTCAACTGACCGAGACAAAATTGGACTCGTCATTGCCATGTGTGGTGCACAGGTATTGGTCCAAATTGGAGCGTTTTTTTGGCCTGCATTATTGCCAGACTTGATGCAGCTTTGGAAGCTTTCTAATAGTGAAGCGGGTTGGATAACAGCGGTATTTTACGGAGCTTATTTGTTTTCGGTACCAATTTTGGTGACTCTTACAGACCGTTTAGATCCCAAATCTGTTTATTTATTTGGCGTTAGCGCTGTAATCGCTGGGCACCTTGGTTTTGGTCTTTACGCCGACGGATTTTGGTCGGCCATGTGTGCGCGCGCACTAACTGGCGTCGGATGGGCTGGCACTTACATGACCGGGCTCAAACTTTTGGCAGACCACGTTGATG
>JAYOFA010000075.1:0-3990 GCA_038116935.1 Puniceispirillum sp. (SeqCode)
GGTCTTGCTGAACCTGAGGCCCTGCCGCGGGCGATTGCCGCTTGGCAAGCCTATGAACGGCTTGGCAGTCCCGAGGGCGACCTTGCGATTGCCACACTGGTGGTTTATCTGGCAACGGCGCCGAAATCAAACGCTGCCTACCGGGCGTTCAAGGCGGCCGCAAAGGCGGCGGCTGACACCGGTTCCCTGCCACCGCCGGCGCATATTTTGAACGCGCCGACAGGGTTGATGAAACAGCTTGGCTATGGTGCCGGATATGCGTATGACCATGATGATCCGGACGGATTTTCCGGTCAGAACTGTTTTCCTGATGGCATGGGCCGACGTCAATTTTATCAGCCTGTTGAGCGCGGCTATGAACGCGAGATTGGGAAAAGACTGGCCTATTGGAGCCGGCTAAGGGCAAAAAAGCAAGGCACTGGCACCATCGGGGGTGAGGGGGCGTAAATGGCTAATCTTTCGATGATGCTGGCGGTTGCCGCTGGCGGCGCCATTGGGGCGGTCGCGCGTTATATGGTCAGTCTTGTCGCCGGAGCGGGGCTGTTTGGTGTCGCCGGACCGCTGGCAACCTTGTCGGTCAATATTGCCGGCTCATTGATGATGGGGCTATTTGCGGGCTGGGTGACGACCGCAGGTCCGATATCCGAATTGTGGCGCGGCTTTCTGGCGGTTGGGTGTTTGGGCGCGCTCACCACTTTTTCCAGTTTTGCGTTGGATGCGGGAACGCTGCTGCAAAAGCAGGGCCTGCTGGCGGCGGGGGGCTATGTGCTGTTATCGGTTGCTTTGTCCTTGCTGGCTTTCGGGGCCGGGTTTTGGCTGTTGCGCCAAGGTGGGGCATGACCATGGGCGATGATGCGCCTGACGCGCAATGGCGGCGTGAAACGGTGCCAACGACCGAAGACGGGGCGCGGCTTGACCGCTTTGTGCGCCGTCTTGTGCCGGGGATCGGGCAGGGGCAAATCGAACGGTTGCTTCGTAACGGGGTGATCCGGTTGGATGGGGCCAAGGCAAAATCATCAACGCGGCTTGCCGCTGGCCAAGTTTTGCGTCTTCCAAAACATCTGGCCAGTACCGCCCCTGCCACCCCGAAACCGCTGACCGTCAGTCGTGCGGATGCGGCGCGCCAGCTTGACGATATGATGCTGGCCGAAGGGCGTGATTGGCTGGCCCTTGCCAAGCCAAGCGGGCTGGCGGTGCAGGGCGGTACCGGCACCAGCCGCCATATTGACGGTTTGCTGCAGGCGCTTGCGGCTGATCCGGCAACGCGCTTGCGGCTGGTGCATCGCATCGACAAGGATACCAGCGGTATTTTATTGCTGGCGAAATCGGTGCCGGCAGCGCGTGATCTGACCGCGGCGTTTCAACGGCATCGAATCAAGAAAACCTATCTGGCGTTGGTGAATGGACTGCCGGACGATGCGGGGCGGATCGATGCGCCCTTGCGCAAAATGGCCGGTGCCAAGGGTGACCGTATGCAGGTTGATGCCAGCGGGCAGTCTGCGACCACGCTCTATAAACAGCTTGATCATGCTGGGCGCAAGGTGGCGTTGATGGCGTTGCGGCCGCTGACCGGACGAACGCATCAGCTCCGGATTCATATGGCGCATAACGGCACGCCCATTTGTGGCGATGGTAAATATGGCGGTGAGGCAGCGCATCCCGGCGGGATGGTGGCACGGCGACTGCATCTTCATGCATGGCAGTTGGCGCTGCCGGATGGTAGCGAGATTGTCGCGCCACTGGACGGGCATATGAAGGCCAGCCTTGACGCGCTGGGGATGGTTGTGCCAGCACAGGACTGGCGCTTTGAAGAAAGCTGATATAACGGGGCAAGAACGGCTGATGGCAGGCAAGAAACGATTTTATAAGGATGTGGCGGTGGCCCCGGTAGATGGGGTGTGGCGGGTGCAGTTGGATGGGCGTGATGTACGTTCGCCGGCCGGAACGATGCTGTCTTTGCCAAACTCGGCCTTGGCCGACGCGGTGGCCCATGAATGGGCGGCACAAGAGGACGAAATCAGCCCGGCCGCCATGCCGCTGTTCAGTCTGGTGGTCACGGTGATTGACCGGGTGACGCCGCAGCGCCCGACCCTGATTGACGAGCTGGCGGCCTATGGCGGCAATGATCTGTTATGTTACCGCGATGATTTGGACGAGCTTGCCGCGCATCAGGCGCAGCACTGGCAGCCTTGGCTTGACTGGCTGGCTTCGACCCATGGTATCACGCTTGTAACCGTCACCGGCATTATGCCTGTTACCCAGAGCGAAGCGACAAAATTTCCGCCACTTTTGGCTGGGTTGAATGATTGGCGGCTTGGCATGCTGCATCGGGCGACAAGCCTGTCCGGGTCTTTGGTGCTGGGGCTGGGGTTTGTTGAAGGCAGGATCGGCAGTGAGCGTTTGTTCGACCTCGCCTTTCTTGACGAGCTGTGGCAGAACCGCAAATGGGGCACCGATTTTGAGGCCGCCGACCGGCAACACCGGATCCGGCAGGAGCTGGCCGATGTGACCCGCTTTTTGTCACTGGTGCCGGCGGAATAGGCGTGATGACGGGTGGGGCCATGCCGTTATCGCCACCGGTTGTCGGCCAGTTGATGCGGTTTGATGCGGGCGTTTTGGGGCCGCATGCGGCGGCCTTGCTGGCAGATTTGCGGGCGGCGGCGTCGGCCGGGCTGGCCCTGCCGGTGATTGTGCTGGCGGCGGCGCTGGTTGATGTGGTGCAGCATGAAATGGCTGGGCCGGCCGGTTGGCTGGATGGGGCGGCTTTTGCTTTTGCTGGCAATAAGGCCGATCTTGGCTGGCTACGCGGGCGCCGCAATCACATTTTACACCATGACGGGCCGGTGGACGGGCTGATGGGCGAGGCCGAGGCCAGGCGGTGGCTGGCAGCGGATGCCGCGCGCGCCATCGCCATTATGCTGGCGTTTCTGGAAGATCTGGACTAGCCCGCATTGTCGGCGCCTGGCGGAAAAAATGTCTCAAAATGCCGTATCAGGGCGGCATCCAAGGCGGCCATGCTGGTGGTGACGCCAAGGCGCGCAAGGCTGGTTACACCACCATCGGTGACACCACAGGGCACAATGGCGTCAAAGGCGGTTAAATCCGGGTCAAGGTTGATCGCCAGCCCGTGCCAGCTGACCCAGCGGCTGATCCGGATGCCAATTGCGGCCACCTTGTCATAGCCGCTGATGCTGTTGCCAGTGGCGACCCAAATGCCGGGAAGCCCCGGCCGCCGTTCGCCCACTATCTCAAAATCGGCAAGGCAGGCGATCACCCAGCCTTCAAGGGCCTGTACCAGCGCGCGGACATCCTGGCCGCGTTTGGCAAGGTCCAGCATCACATAGGCCACTCGCTGGCCGGGGCCGTGCCATGTCCATTGTCCACCGCGCCCGACGGTAATTGTTGGCACATCGCCCGGCGCCAGCAAATCGGCCGGCCGTGCCGAGGTGCCACCGGTATAGACCGGCGCATGTTCCAATAGCCAGATCGCTTCGGGTGCGCCCGCCTGCCGAATGGCGCTGGCATGCGCCTGCATCGCATCCATCACCGGAGCATAGGGCTGGGGGCCAGTAAAATGACGCCAGTCTGGGGATGGAAAGGGGGCACAGGGCATGGGGTGGCGGTCCTGCTGGGGCAACGGGGCGGCGCAAGCCTGCAGCGAGGGGGCGGGATTCACGCCAAGACGCCAAGGCTGACAAGGGAGAAATTGTAGCAGCGATTGCCGCGGCCGACTATCGCTGATTGGCAGGCCGCCCCCCGTGATGATGGTTTTTATCGGCGGCGGTGGTGAAACAGGCTTGATAAATCGGGGCGGAAATGACATACAGATGGCCGTGCGGTGGCTGCTAGGCAAAGCCGCAGCAACAGAAAGGCGTGACGACACGCCAGACCTTTTTATCGTGCGGCTGTGGCGGAATTGGTAGACGCGCAGCGTTGAGGTCGCTGTGGGTTAATAGCCCGTGGAAGTTCGAGTCTTCTCAGCCGCACCAT
>JAYOFA010000076.1:0-3910 GCA_038116935.1 Puniceispirillum sp. (SeqCode)
ATACGGACGGGCGGGTGATTTATTGCGGGTCATTTTCAAAATCGGTCGCCCCGGCGTTACGGGTCGGATATCTTGTTGCCAGCCAAGCCTTCCTAGCACGGGCACTAAGCTATAAAACCGATGCCGGATCAGGGGCCCTAGAGCAGATGATTCTTGCCGATTTTTGCAGCCGCGCCTTTGAGACGCACGTCAAGAAATTGGCCGCGCATCTGGCTGACAAAGCCGATTTCATATGTGCCGCGCTTGATCGATATTTCGGCACATCGGCTGACTATCTGCGGCCCGCGGGTGGTATTTTTGTATGGGTCAAATTGCCGGTGGCTGTCAATACATCGCGGTTGGCTGAAATTGCCGCAACCAAGGGCGTGGCGATCAATCCCGGTGTTGAATGGTCATCAGCCGATAACGCCCGCCACCATATCAGGCTTTGTTTCGGTTATGGGGACAAGGCGATGATTGATCAGGGCGTTCGGCGTCTTGCAGAAATTTGCCAAGCCGAATTTGGCGTTCCAAAACAGATCGGCAACAAAATTGACCCACCGTTGATGTAAATCAATTTAGAGTGCCGGGAAACGCCCCATGCTTAGGTCATGGCAAGCAATCCAAGGTGATGATGATGCAACCGACCGACAGCGCGCCGCCCATAGCACCGGCTGGTACCACCCTGTCCGATGGCCAGGTACAGGTCAGCGATGTCACGCATTGGACCGATCGGCTGTTTTCCTTTACCACGGGTCGGCCGGACGGCTTTCGCTTTCGGTCGGGCGAATTTGTCATGCTTGGGCTACCCGATGATGATGGCACACCGATCATGCGCGCCTATTCGATCGCCAGCCCCAACTGGGATGACCGGCTAGAGTTCTATTCGATTATCGTGCCGGGCGGGCCGCTGACGTCGCGCCTGCAGCATATCGCTGTTGGCGGTCAAATCATGCTTGGCAAAAAACCAACCGGCAGCTTGGTTCGTGACCGTTTGCGGCCGGGTAAGCGGCTTTATTTGATTTCGACAGGCACCGGCATTGCGCCCCTTTGCATCGATCATCCGCGACCCTGATACCTATGACCGGTTCGAGACCGTTGTGCTGACGCATAGCTGCCGCACCGTTGACGCGCTTGGCTATGGTAATGCGGTTGTTGGTGCGGCACGCCAGAACCCGTTGATTGGCGCAGTGGTGCGCGCCAAATTGCACTATTATCCAACCGTGACACGCGATGATTTTCATCATAACCGCCGGATTACCGCCTATTTACAGGATGGCAGCCTGCAGCAGGAATTGACGCTTCCCCCGTTATCACCCGTAGATGACCGGCTGATGGTCTGTGGGTCAATCGGCTTGAATCGCGACATAGCCGCGATGATCATTGCCGCTGGATTTACTGAAGGCACGATGAACGATCCGGCCACATTTGTCGTCGAACGGGCCTTTGTCGGCGACGCGGCGCTTTAGCCGTTATCGCGTATCCAGTTTCAGGTTTTTGGCATGGCGCACAAACGGCGAATAGACCGGCGCATCATCGCGGATATGGCCGTCATCACCCCAGTCGGCCATGCGATTGAACGGTACCGTTTCAGCGGTGTCGATACTGCCTAGCCGGGCGGCAAACGCCGTCTCGATTGTTTTTAGCCGAGTCGCCAGCGCGGCCGCCGACGAATAGCGAAGGCCGGCCTCTACCCCATAGGCGACAAACGGCGTCACCACCTCGAACCCGACATAGGCCAGCGAAAAATTGACCGGCCATAACAGCAGGTCGATATCACCGCTGCGGCCATTGTGATGATAGGTTTCAGGGCTGGTGCCAACCGTTACCGACAGCATCGCCCGCTTGCCAGCAAACCGGCCATTCTCAAATCGGTTGCGGCTTGTATAAACATCGCCATAAACAAAAACCCGGTCCATCCACCCTTTCAAAATGGCCGGCGGCAAATGCCACCACATCGGATATTGGATGATCAACAAATCGCACGCTTCCAACAGCGCAATCTGATGTTTCACATCATCGGGTATCGTGCCGTTTTCGGCGGCGGCCCGCTGTTCCAATTGCACATCAAACCGCGCCTTATTTTGCGGCTTTACATAATGATCATGCCGTTCAAGCGGATCAAAGCCCTCTTGATAAAGGTCCGTCGTTGTCACCTGCCACCCTGCCGCCGTCAGCGCGTCGGCGCCAACCCCAACCAAATGGGCATTATAGGAATGTGGGTCTGGGTGACAGAGAATAAAATGCGCTTTCATCGATATACCGCCTAGCCATGGGTGATCGGCCTGTTGGTCAAGCCGGCCCGACAGCCTATCAGGCTTTGGTGAACCGTAGGTAGGGCAATTTGGCGTCAAAGCTGCCAAATTTGGCCTTGGCCGCCACATCATCACGGCTCAACGCAACAATCACATCTTGCCCGACTGCCCAATTCAACGCCGCGGCAATCGGCGGCGGTGCGGTTTAGGTGATGTCGGCATGTTTAGCGTTTGCGTTCAGGAATCAACCCACGCGGGGCAAACCGCAAAACCAGCAGCAGAATAAGCCCCATGGTAATCAATCTGGTATGGGCGGCATTTTTGATCAGATGCAGACGCAACCAATGATCAGCATCCATTGGTGATGTCAGCGCCTCGATCAGCCACAGGCCAATCGGTTCAGCCTCAATCCAGAAAAACCAAATCACAAAGCCACCAAGCAGCGCACCCCAATTATTTCCTGATCCGCCAACAATCACCATCACCCAGATCAAAAAGGTAAAGCGCAAAGGTTGATAACTTGTTGGGGTAAACTGGCCATCAAGCGTGACCAGCATGGCACCGGCGATTCCAATGACCGCCGATCCTAGAACAAACACCTGAAGATGCCGCCAAGTCACATGTTTCCCCATCGCAGCGGCGGCGGTTTCGTTGTCACGGATGGCCCGCATCATCCGCCCCCACGGCGCGCGCAAGGCGGTTTCCGAAAACCATAGCAACGCCGCAATCACCGCGATGAACAGACTGGCATAACAGATTTTCACAAACAGAGCCGACGCTTCGACAAGCGGCATTTCCAGACCTGACGCCAACTGCCGGAACCAATCGGCGGCTTGCAAGTCAACCTCATATGGCACCGGACGTGGCAGCCCGTTGACATTCTTGACCCCTCGCGTCAGCCAATCCTCGAATTTGAGGACATAAACAATTATTTCGGAAATACCGAGCGTGGCGATAGCCAAATAGTCTGACCGTAACCCCAACGACAATTTACCAATGAAATAGGCAATAATTGCCGCAAAGATGCCACCCACCAGCCAGGACCACAACACCGGCAGCCCAAGCCCTCCCAAATAGCCGGTACGCGCCGGGTCGACCGCCTCAATGGCGCCAATTGCTGGGTCAACAAGCGCACGCATGCTGAAATAACCGACCAGTGCGACCAGCCCAACGACCAGATAGCGCCACCGCCCATAGCCGGCAAGCCGCCGCCACAGGACAAGGCCAGCAGCAAGACTGACAAGCGCCACAGCCAGACCGCCAAGCATGCCCGCCCCGCCAGCGGCCAGCGCCTCTGGTACCGGCGCCATCGATACCAATACCGCGGCAAGCCCGCCAACCGCGGCAAAACCCATCACCCCAGCGTTGAACAGCCCGGCATAACCCCATTGCATATTTACGCCAATCGACATGATCGCCGAGACAAGGCACATATTCAGTAGTGAAAAGGCCAAATTCCAGCTTTGCACATAGCCGACTGTGGCCAATAACATCAGCATAGTGCCAAACAGCAAAGGGGTTCGCCGCGTTGCAAACCATGCAAATTTTGGCGGATTAACAGATTGTTTTGCGTCTAGGGTCATATCGTCTTACCACCAAACATGCCGGTTGGCTTGACCAGCAGAACAATCACCAAAATCATAAAGGACACGGCCAGCTTGTAATCGGTCGACAGC
>JAYOFA010000077.1:0-3597 GCA_038116935.1 Puniceispirillum sp. (SeqCode)
CCGATGTGGTGATCTCATCAGGCGGGGCGTCAGATGGTATTGAAGACCATACCCAGTATGCGATGCAGGCGGTGGACGCTGATTGTGCCTTTTGGCGTTTGGCCATGAAACCAGGTCGGCCGATGGCAGTGGGACAAGCCGGAGAAAAATTAATTTTCTGCTTGCCGGGTAATCCGGTGGCGTCGTTTGTCTGTACACGCTTGCTTATCAAGCCGCTGCTGTCAGTGCTGGGGGGTGGCACGGCTGGGCCATTGTTGAAGCTGGCGGTCAAGGCCGGATTTTCGCATAAGAAAAAACCGGGGCGTGCCGAATATTTGCGTGTTGTGCTGTCGGGCGAAGGTGCCGAGCAGGTATTGCTTATTCATGGCCGCAAAGGGGCTGGTGTTATTTCATCTTTGACCGGGGCTGACGGACTTGTTGAAATACCGCTTGATAATGCCGGTGTTGAACCTGGCATGCTGTTGAATTTTCTGCCATTTCATGAGCGTGGCTTATAGCTGGGCTACAGGGAGGTCAGCATGGTTGTACGCATTACCGAAGATGATTTCGACATCGCCGCAGAGCATCAAAAGCTGAAATCGGTCACTGCCGGTGCGATCGTAACATTCACCGGTACGGTTCGTGATTTGGCCGATGGCGGGTTGCAGGCCATGACGCTGGAACATTATCCGGGCATGACCGAGTCCGAGATCGAGGCCATTGTTGCAACCGCACAAACACGTTGGCCCTTAACCGCGGTTAGCGTCATCCATCGGATCGGGCGGCTTCAGCCGTTGGACAATATCGTTTTTGTTGGCTGTGCATCGGCGCATCGTGGGGCCGCATTTGACGCGGCCAATTTCATTATGGATTATTTGAAAACTAACGCGCCCTTTTGGAAAAAAGAAGATGGGCCTGACGGCGCAAAATGGGTCGATGCACGCGACTCTGATACCGCCGCGCTAGGCCGTTGGCAGCGTTCATAAGCGGCCCATTCTGGTTAATTGATCAGGCCTATTATGGTTAAGGCCGGTTAATTGTGATCGAGATATATCTTGGCTGGTGCGCTGGTTGGCGCCGCGAAAAACTGGCCAGCCGGCGCGGATTCGACGATCTGTCCATGATCCATGAACAAAATATGGTCGGCAAGCCGTTCAGCCTGGGCCCGGTTATGGCTGATCATTACGATGGTCGTTCCGGCCGCATGCGCATCTTTTATTTGGGTCTCGAAAAAGCGCGTTGCCTCAAAATCAAGATGGGCTGTTGGCTCATCCAGAAACAAAAGTTGCGGCTGGCTGGCTAAAGCACCGATCAGCGACAGTTTTTGGGCCTCACCGCCGGATAATTGGCGGGCCGGACTATCGATCCTGTGCAGCAACTGGGCTTTTGTGAACCAGCTTTGTATCGTCGTTTCGTCAAGGCCCGGACATAGGAAATTGAAGTGGTCAAGCGCTGAACGGCGGAGCATCACCGGCTTTTGAAAGACCATTTTTTGTTGATGTTGCGGTGGTCCGTTAATGCGGCCACTATCGGGTTCGATCAGCCGATGCAAACACCATAAAAACAGCGATTTACCAGCTCCGTTATGGCCAAGAACGAGGGTCAGTGAACCGGTGTTAATACGGGCTGTAACATTGTCAAGAAGGCGCCGGCCACCGCGCGACAGCTGCAAGCTGGTCGCTTCAATGATCGCCGGTGACGAAGGGCTGTAACTAGACATCGAGGCCTGCCTGTTTGAAATGGTGGCGCAACATCTGACTGGCAATATTGACGGCAAGTGCGATCATCAGCAACACCAGTCCCAACGCAAGGGCAATAGCCAATTCGCCCTTAGAGGTTTCAAGAGCAATCGCCGTTGTCATGACCCTGGTAAAATGTCTGATATTGCCGCCGACAATAATAACCGCGCCTACTTCAGAAATAGCCCGTCCGAAACAGGCAAGCGCAATGGTGATCAGCGCAATCCGCCCGTCGCTGACAAGGCTACGAATGCGCTGCCAACGCGGCAAACCAAGTGAATCGAATAACGGGGTATATTCATTGTTTAATGTTTCAAAAACTTGACGCGACAAGGCAATTGAGATGGGCAGTACTAGAACTGTCTGGGCTAAAGCCATCGCGTAGGGCGTATAGAGAATTTGCATCCAGCCAAGCGGCCCTGATTGCGAAATCAACACATAAATAAACAGTCCAACAACAACCGGCGGCATGCCGAGAAAGGTGTTAGTAACTACAATAAGCCCGCCACGTCCCGGAAATTGGAGGCTTGCTAACATCGCACCAGCCGGCAGGCCAACCGCTAAGGATACAATGACTGCGGAAAAGCTGATACCAAGTGACAGCCCGACAATGCCCATCAATTCAGGATGGGCAGACATTAGCATATCGGCAGCAATGATAAAGGGGGCCAGAAAATCCATTGGCGTTGCTGTTCCTACGATCGCATTATGTCAGTCAGTGCGGGATGTAGTCATTTTTCCATTTCAAAACAACGTTAAACGAGATGGAAATGCGCGGCATATCTGACATATTCGGATGTACAAGATGATGCAGAAAAGCTGGCCAGATAAATAGGTCTCCACTGCGAGGTAAGATGCGATGTTCTGGGTCGACTTGCCCGTCATTTCGGATTGAGTTCATATTGGCCTGTGGGCGTGGATCAAAAAAGCTGATAGCACACGGGTTGAGATCTGAACGAAATGTATCCGCGTTGCTTTGGTCTGGGACTGCAACATAATAGGTGCCAGATAGCCATGCATGTGGATGGTTGTGCAAATTGTGATAGTCACCGCGCATATTCACATTGGCCCAACCTTGCAAAATCCAGTCAAGGTCATAATCGATACCGCTATGCCGCGCATAGTCCAAGGCGGCTCTGTCACAACATTGACGCACCCATACTAGCGCTGGGTGGTCAGTGACAAAAATATTATCAGTGGTATAATCTACGGTCATATCTGACCGCATTGCGTTTTGCGCTAGTAAATGATCGGCTAAAACAGGGTTGGCTTGATCGCTTCCTGGAAGGCTGACCGACATAAACTGTGTTGGCCAAAGTTGGCGAAACTCTGGTTTTCCGGGGTTTTCTTGTGACATGTACGTTGGGCGTCCAGTTGTGTTTTGTTGCCATTGAGATGAAATTATTACGCATCACAGCGCGTCTAAACTATAGTGTGCCATTTTCGTGTAGTGATGGACAACCCCTATAAAATAGCGCGCATTTTTGTTTGATAGCAGCGGTAGTTTGTTGCACCATAATGGGGATTCTGCCGGTTAAACAACTGGGCTACGCATAACCCACGTTGCCCGTTGCCGGTCTGTTGTATTGTTGGCTTGGCCATAACCATCTTTGTTTCTGTGTTAATTGTCTTTTTTGCGAGTCCCCCACATGAATGATCACACCAATCCTGCCAACCATGGCCGCCAAGAAGATATTCGTTTTGTATCCGGTCATGGTCGTTACACGGCTGATATTGTGCCTGAAAGTAGCCTGTATGCGGTGTTTTTGCGCAGTTATGTTGCCGCCGGTAAGATCACCCGCCTTGACTGTGGTGCCGCGCGTGCGGCGCCTGGTGTGGTAGCGGTGCTGACGGCTGATGAGGCTGCCGCTGATGGTGT
>JAYOFA010000078.1:0-3589 GCA_038116935.1 Puniceispirillum sp. (SeqCode)
TGGCGCTGATCATGGCGCGGATTGACGGAAAAATCACGCGGTTTTTTTGCGATGTCTGCGGCGTATATTTGCCGCTTGAACCCGGGCCGCCAGTCATGCCATCGTCATCGGGGTGTCGCCTTGGTATGAACAACCGGTAACCGGGGGGAGGACGTTATGCCGCCAGCTTTTGCCAAAGCCGAATATGACCATCGTCTGTCGCGGGTCCGGGCCGAGATGCAGGCGCGTGGCCTCGACGCGCTGGTCATAGGTGATCCGGCCAATATCAATTGGCTCACCGGCTATGATGCGTGGTCGTTCTACACGCCGCAAATGATGCTTGTTGATCACGACAAGGGGCCGTTTTGGATGGGGCGGGAAATGGATGCCGGTGCGGCGCGGCTGACAAGCTGGCTTGATGATCATCAGATTGTCGCCTATCCCGAACATCTCGTGCAGCGCGCCGACACCCACCCGGCGGCTTTTCTGGCTGACTGGCTGACCGCGCATGGTTTCGGGTCATCGCGGCTTGGCTATGAGAGCGATGTTTATTATTTGTCGCCGCGGGCGTTACATAGTTTGCAAGCGGGCGTGCCAAACGCGACCTGGATTGATGCTGATCTGTTGGTGAATTGGCAGCGATTGGTCAAAAGTCCAGCTGAAATTGCGGTGATGAAAGGGGCAGCGCGCATTGCTGAAATAGCGATGAAGACCGCCTTTGCGGCGGCGCGGCCTGGGGTCCGGCAATGTGATGTGATG
The DNA here is from genome assembly GCA_038116935.1 of Puniceispirillum sp. (SeqCode). Taxonomy (GTDB): domain Bacteria; phylum Pseudomonadota; class Alphaproteobacteria; order Puniceispirillales; family Puniceispirillaceae; genus UBA3439. The sequence goes on from JAYOFA010000078.1 coordinate 739, forward strand.
GCCGATGTGGTGGCCGCGCAAATTCGTGGCACCCCGGAATTTGCCGGTGATCAGACCGCCGTGCATCCGCTGATTTTGGCGGGGGAGGCGGCAGCGACCGCGCATCCGATGTGGACCGGCGCGCCGCTTGAAGATGGTCAGACCGTTGCGTTTGAGCTTGGTGGCTGCCACAAGCGTTATAATGTCGGTCTGGCCCGCACGCTGCATCTGGGCCATCCGCCGCAACGGCTTGTCGATACCGCCAAGGCAGTTGAAGAGGGAATGCAGGCGGTGATGGACAGCCTTTATGCGGGTGCTGTTGCCGGTGATGTGCATGCCGCCTGGCAGCGTGTGCTGGATCGTTACGGGTTACAAAAAAACAGCCGTATAGGCTATTCGATCGGTGCTGCCTATGCCCCTGATTGGGGAGAACATACGCTGAGTTTTCGTCCGGGCGAAACCACCGTGGTGCCGGAAAATGCAGTGGTCCATATTATCCTTGGCATGTGGCTTGACGGCTGGGGCATGGAGTTAAGCGAGACCCTCCATGTCCGGAGGCGGGGCTGCGACCGGCTGGCTGACATACTGCAACAGGTGCATGTGGTGGCTACATGACCGGCGCTTGCGGCACGGCGCGGCTGGCGCTTGCGGAATCGCTCCTTGCGGATCTTGTCGCCTTTCCATCACTCAGCGGCCAGCCAAACCGGCCGATCGTTGATTATATTGCCAGCTTTCTGCGCGCGCATAATGTGCCGGTTGAATGGGACGCGCATGATGATGGAGCGCGGTTCAACCTATTTGCCAGTATCGGCCCCAAAACCGATGGGGGGATTTTGTTGTCAGGCCATCTTGATGTGGTGCCTGCCAACCCGGCCGGTTGGTCGCGTGACCCGTTTGTTCTGCAGGCCGAAAATGGTCGGCTTTACGGGCGCGGTGCGGTCGATATGAAAGGCTTTCTGGCCATTGCGCTGGCGATGGTCCCGGCCTTTGTTGCGGCGGCCGATGAGCTGGCCATACCGCTTCATCTGGCTTTTACCTTTGACGAGGAAGTCGGCAGTTTTGGTGCCGCCCAGATGCCTGCACTTCTGAACCGACTTGGTATCAAACCGGCAATAGCGATCATTGGCGAGCCAACTGGCATGACCCCGTTTGTCGGGCATAAGGGTGGGTTGGAATTGATCACCGAGGTGCGCGGTAATGCCGGACATGCGTCGGACCCGCGTGGCAAGGTCAATGCGCTTTATTACGCGGCACGGCTGATTGGCCATATTGAAAAAACCGCTGCCGATTTCGCCATGCGGCCGGATGCCGATACGCCATTTGACCCGCCCTACAGCACCATTTCAGTCGGTCAGTTCACCGGCGGCGAGGCCCGCAATATCATTGCCGATCATGCCCGTTTCCTGTGGGAGATCAGGCCCCTGCCAGAGGATGACCCCTATCAGATTCTGGCAGGCATAACGGCGTTTGTTGATGATCACCTGTTGCCGGAGATGCAGGCCATTGATCCGGCTGCGACGATCAACACGGTCGTTGATTCATGGTGTCCGGGAATGCAGGCCCGTCCCGGATCAGCCGCCGCCGCGTTGATCGCGCGCCTGTGGACCAATGCGCCGCCACAGGTGGTGTCATTTGGCACTGACGGGGGGCATTTTCAAAATGCCGGTATGGAAACGGTGGTGTTTGGCCCGGGTGGAATGAGCGAAATGCACCAGCCTGACGAATTTATCGAGCAGGCGGCCTTGGCTGACGGGCTGCAGTTTTTAGCGGCGCTATTAGCTTACATGACGGCCCCAGACCAAACCTAATCCTGACGGGAAAAGATCATGCCATTTCGCCATATTCTCATTGCGCTGCTGGTGCCGCTGACATGGGGGTTTGGATTCACTTTTGCCAAGGCAGGGCTTGGACATTTTCCCCCTTTATTGCTGATGGGATTGCGTTTTTGTCTGGCCGGGTTGGTCCTCGTCTGGTTCGTGCCGATACCGCGCGGCTATCTGTGGCGGCTTGGCTGGATCGCTTTTGTGGCCGCAACGGTGCAATATGGGCTGACCTTTTCGGGGCTGGCCCGCATGGCGGCAACGCCGGCCGTACTATTGGTTCAAAGCGAGGTGATTTTCGGGGTTATGCTCGCCGCGTTGATGTTGCGGGAAATTCCAGATCGTCGCCAGATTACCGGCATTGTTATGGCGCTGGTTGGGGTGGTGGTGATTTTGGGGGCACCAGCACTGAGCGGCCAATTTGTTGGCGCGGCGCTGATTTTTTCTGGGGCACTTGTCTGGGCGTTTGGGCAAGTGCTGATCCGGCAGCTTGACGGGGCCTTAACAGGCTTTCAACTGACAGCGTGGCTTGGGGTGATGGCCGGGCCACAAATGCTGTTGGCTTCAGTGTTGATTGATGGCAATCCGCTACCGGTGCTGGCCGCGGCGCCGATGATGGCATGGGCAACGGTGCTTTATCTTGGGTTGGTGATGACGGTGCTTGGCTATTCGGCGTGGTATTACATCTTGGCGCGTCACCCGGTGCCGGTGGTGATGCCGGTGTTGTTATTGTTGCCGGTGGCGGCGATTGCCGGGGCAGTGGTGATGCTTGGCGAGGTGCCGGACCCGCGGGTGTTGGTGGGCGGCGGCGTGGTGATCGCCGGTGTCGCTATTGTGGTGGTTAGCCCGCAGCATGGGCGGCCCAAGGCAAAAAAAACCGGCTGACCAGATGAGGTCAGCCGGATAACACGGGTATGGTGACGCGCGCTTATGCGCCGGTAAAGGCCTGAAGGCCGGTCTGGGCGCGGCCCAGAATCAGCGCATGCACATCATGCGTGCCCTCATAGGTATTGACCGTTTCAAGGTTAATCATATGCCGCATGATATGATAT
>JAYOFA010000079.1:0-3213 GCA_038116935.1 Puniceispirillum sp. (SeqCode)
GCCTTGCGCCAGCGCGGCGACCGGGTGCGGTTTCATGGCTGTGGCAGATTGCACCATTTCAATATGGTTGATTGCCTGTGCGATGCCGGTCATGGCGACGGCGCGCAATTGCATCACTGGCTTGCTGGGCTGGCGTCTTAACGCAGATAATCGGTCAATATCGCCGCCCCCAAATCAGCAACGTGACTGGCCTGCCCACCGACAGCGGCGGCATTGTCGGCAGAGGCGTTGCCATCAAGATGCCGTTTCAGCACGCCTTGTAGAATGGCTGCAAAGCGAAAGCATTGAAATGCCACTAGCGCGTCCCAGTTGGCGGGCTTTGCTAGGCCGGTCCGCTGGCAAAAGGCGGTGACCAAGGCGGTCTCGTCAGGAATGCCAAGCGCTGCACGATCGATCCCGCCAAGGCCACCGATCGGCCAGTCAGCCTGCATCCGCAGCATCGCACACCAATAGCTAAGATCGATAAAGGCGGGCCCTAAGGTGCTTAATTCCCAATCGATCAGTGCGGCAATCGTGATGCGGTCGCTGACCAGCATATTATCGATCCGGAAATCGCCATGGATCACACAAAAGCCTGGCGGTTCGGTGGCAAGACAGTCCGGCAAGCGGTCGATCAAAAACTCCATCGCGGCAATCGGCCCGGTTTCACTGGCGCGATATTGACGGGTCCATGTTGCGATTTGCCGGCCAAGATAGCCGCCTTGTTTGCCAAATCCATCAAGCCCAACTGCCAACGGGTCAATTTTGGCGAGGGCGGCCAGCACATCGACCTTGGCGATAAATAACTGGCGGCGGTCGGGTGCCGCATGGTCAGGCAAGGCGGGGTCAAAGAAGGTGTTTCCGGCAACCTCGCGCATGATAAAAAATTTCATGCCCAAAATGCTGGTATCTTCACAAATCGCGATCATCTCGGGAACCGGCACATCGCTCGTGGCAAGCGCCTGCATCACCCGAAATTCGCGATCGACCGCATGCGCCGATTTCAATAATGGCCCGGGTGGCTGGGTCCGCAGAACAAACCGGCCGCCAGCCCCGTCTTGGTCGGTTGTCAACCGGTAGGTCGGGTTCGATTGGCCAGTGGAAAATTTATCCACGGCAATTGGCACACCAATATGTGCAGCATTGTCTTCAACCCAGCGTGACAGACGAGACAAAAGATGTGAAGACCTGTCCATTGACTGTCCTTATTATTGGTCCTTGAAATTGGCAGCACGAGATTCAATTATAGCGACACAGGTTAGTTAGCAAGTGATCGGGTCCAGATCAATCGCCGGCCACATCAATTTTTGGAGAGTGCTATGGCCCCATTGTTGGATGGGCAGACAATTCTGGTTACCGGCGCGGCACGCGGGCTTGGGGCGGCCTTTTGCCGGGCGATCGCGGCGGCGGGGGCCACTGTGCTGGCCTTGGGACGTGACGCGGTCGCGCTGGATTCGTTGTTGGCCGCGCTGCCGGGGGACGGCCACAGCAAGATTGTCGGCGATGTGTGCGATGCATCGGCGCTGGCTGCCGGTCTTGACGGCAAGATAGTGCATGCGGTCATCAACAATGCCGGTATTGCGGTGACCGCGCCGCTGGCGGGTGGCGACATGGCCGATGCACAACGGGTGATTGATACGAATTTAATCGGTGCGCTCTATGTATTGCAGGCCAGTGTACCAGCATTAAAAGCGGCTGGCGGTGGGGTTGTTGTCAATATTGCATCGGTGCTTGGACACCGGCCGTTGCCGCATACCGGCATTTATGCCGCCAGCAAGGCCGCGATGATTCAGATGACCCGATCAGCCGCGCTTGAGCTGGCGCGTGACAATATCCGGGTCAATGCGCTGGCACCCGGTTATGTGATCACTGATTTGAACCGGGCCTTTTTGAACAGTGAGGACGGCCAGCGGCTGCAAAAACGGACCGCGCTACGGCGCTTTGCGACGCCGGATGAGCTGATGCCGGCTTTGATGCTTTTACTTGACCCGGCAAACAGCTATATGACCGGGGAAACAATAACGATTGACGGTGGCATGAGCGCCGGTTTGTAAGGGTGCCTGCCGATGGGCAGCAATAACAAGGATTAGGTTGGATTATGGATTTTGCAATTGACCCGGCATTGGCCGCCGATCATCAGCGGTTGCGTGACTTTGTCAAAGAACAGATTATCCCCCTTGAGGCGGATCCGGCCAATTACGACGCCTATGGCAACATCGCGATGCCGGTGCTTCACGATCTGCGCGCCAAGGTCAAAGCTGCTGGTCTGTGGGCGCCGCAAATTCCGCGTGAACAGGGTGGTCTTGGCTATGGGCCGACCGGCATGGCGGTCTTATATGAGGCGATGAACCAGTCGATTTTCGGGCCGGTGGCGTTTAACTGTGCGGCGCCGGATGACGGCAATATGTATATCCTCAATCAAGTGGCAACGGCCGCCCAAAAGGACCGCTGGCTGATGCCGATCATCAATGGTGATGTGCGGTCATCCTTTGCGATGACCGAGCCGGCGCCCGGCGGCGGGTCAGATCCGGGCATGATCAGGACAACCGCAAAGCGGGTGAATGGCAAATGGAATATTACTGGCCGCAAATGGTACATCACCGGCGCTGGCGAGGCGGCCCATTTCATTTTGATGGCAAAAACCGGTGATGGCGCCCGCGATGGGTTAACCGCATTTCTGTTTCATCGCGATGATCCGGGTTGGCATATCGAACGACGCATCGGGATTATGGGACCGGAAGAACATGGTGGTCATTGCGAGTTGATTTTTGACAATCTAGAACTTGACGATGATCGGGTGCTGATGGGTGTTGGTAAAGGATTGAAAGTGACCCAGATCCGTCTGGGATTGGCCCGCTTGACGCATTGCATGCGCTGGCTTGGTTTGGCGAAACGCGCGGTCGATATCGCCAGCGACTATGCGCGCCATCGTGAAGGCTTTGGCATGAAGCTGATCGACCGTGAATCGATCCAGATGAAACTGGGTCAGGCAGCGATGGATATCGAGATCGGCCGGGTGATGGTGATGCGGGCAGCGTGGCGGATCGAGCAAGGATCAAAGGCGCGGCAAGATATTTCCATCGCCAAAATCCATGTGTCACAATTGCTGAACCGGGTGGCCAGCGATGCGATCCAGATTTGCGGGGCGCGTGGGTATTCAACCGACACCGTTCTTGAATGGATTTATCGTTATGCGCGGCAAGCGCTTCTTGTCGATGGGGCTACCGAGGTGCA
>JAYOFA010000080.1:0-3211 GCA_038116935.1 Puniceispirillum sp. (SeqCode)
AACCAGCCGGGTCAATCCAACCTGGCGAAAACGAGGATCGAAATGACCATCTTTTTGGCAAGCAACCTGTTTATTATGGTGCTGACGATCCTATGTGCGGTGCTGGCCTATCGGATCGGGACTGGCCAATTAAAACACAAGGCCGCCGCCGCCGGTGAAAAACCACATTCACTGGTCAATTATTACGGCATCTATGCTGGTCTGTGGACCTTGGTGCCGGCTGTTATTTTGGCGCTGGTCTGGGGATTTGCCGCCGACCCGTTGTTGATGCGGGCGGCCGAGACGCGGCTTGTTGCCAGTTTTCCTCATTTACCGGACAGTTTTCTGGCGCTAAAGCTGGCACAATTGAACAATATCGCCAACGGGTTGATCGCGGCCCCCGATGCGACCATGGCGGCCGCGGCGCAAGCGTTGGCCGCCGCCCGCGAAACCGCCGATGTGGCGCGCGTGCTGACCCTTGTGTTGGTGATGCTTGTCGGCCTGCTGATCGCGCTGCCGCGCTTGACGCCGCGATTCAAGGCGCGTGTTGCGTTTGAAGCTTTTTTGCGGCGGTTGTTTTTCCTCGCCGCCACAATTGCCGTGATGACCACGGTTGGTATCGTGTTTTCTTTGCTCTATGAGGCGGTGCGCTTTTTCTCGGAAATCTCGTTGATAGATTTTCTGTTTGGCACACATTGGTCACCGATGATCTCGCTGCGCGATGGGGCCAGCGGCGCGGCTGACGAGGCGGTGGCCGGATCGTCAGGCTCGTTCGGTATGGTGCCGGTGATGCTTGGTACTATCGTGATTGCGGTGATTGCGATGTGCGTTGCGGTGCCGATTGGCCTGCTGGCGGCGATTTACACCGCCGAATTCGCGCCGGTATCGGTGCGGAATATTGTCAAGCCGGCGTTGGAGGTTTTGGCCGGTATACCGACCGTTGTTTACGGATTTTTTGCCGCCCTGACCGCGGCGCCGTTTTTCAGCACCATCGGCACGTCGTTTGGCCTTGACGTATCATCGCAAAGCGCGATTGCGGCCGGGTCAGTGATGGGGATTATGATTATTCCGTTTATTTCATCGCTGTCGGATGATGTGATTTCGGCGGTACCGCAATCCTTGCGTGACGGGGCGCTTGGCCTTGGCAGCACCCGCGCCGAGATGGTGACACGGGTGCTGTTGCCGGCCGCCTTTCCCGGGCTTGTTGGCGCGTTTTTGTTGGCGATCAGCCGCGCCGTTGGCGAAACCATGATCGTGGTGATGGCGGCCGGGGTGGCGGCCAATCTGACGATCAACCCGCTGGAGGCGGTGACCACAGTGACGGTGCAAATTGTGATGCTGCTGACCGGCGACAATGAATTTGATTCGGTCAAGACCTTGTCGGCCTTTGCCTTGGGGATCACCCTGTTTATCGTAACCTTGATGTTGAATATCGGGGCCTTGCACTTGGCCAGAAAAGTGGGGCAGCGTTATGAGTAAGACCGATCTTCCAGCACCCTATCCGATGCCGTCAGACAGCCTGTATCTGGTCGATGCAAACACCCGCATGGCGTATATTGCGCGTGGTCTTGTCAAGCGGCGACGGGCGGCACGGCGGTTGCGCTATGCCGGCATTGGCGCGATTGCCACCGCCTTGGCCTTTTTGTGCATTTTGCTTGGCAGCATTTTCAGTAACGGTTACACGGCGCTGCGTCAGACCGAAATTCTGGTAAAAATTGAGATACCAGCCGCCGAACTGGTGGATGCCAGCGGGGCCATAGATCCGAAAAAATCGCAAGCCTTCAATTGGGCGGGTCTTGTCAAAAAATCATTTCGTAAGATTTTCCCGAACGTCACCGGCATGATGGACAAGCGCAGCCTTGGTGAATTGGTGTCGGCCAATGCCGGCTATGATTTGCGCCGCCAGATCGAGGCGGCCGGCACCATACCGGCTGGCGAGATTGCCTATTGGATCACCGCATCGGACGATGTCGATATGTTGTTCAAGGGCTATATGGACCGGACCATTGATGAGGGGGCGCGGCGGATCAAGGACAACCAATTGGCATGGGTTGACCATTTGCAAGACCAAGGGCTGATCCGGCTGGCTTTTAACAGCACCTTTTTTACTGCCGCCGATTCGCGTGAGCCGGAAAGCGCCGGTATTTTGGGGGCGGTTGTCGGCTCGGCGATGGCGTTGATTGTTACGGTGCTGCTGGCCTTGCCGTTGGCGGTGATGTCGGCCATTTATCTGGAATATTTCGCGCCGCCAGGCAAGCTGACTGATTTTATCGAGGTCAATATCAATAATCTTGCGGCGGTACCGTCTATCGTGTTCGGCCTGCTTGGCTTGGCGGTGTTTCTTGGCTTTTTTGGCTTTCCGCGGTCCGCGCCATTGGTCGGCGGTATGGTTCTGGCCTTGATGACCTTGCCAACCATTATCATTGCCACCCGCGCATCGATCCGCGCCGTGCCATCATCTATCCGTGATGCCGCCTTGGGGTTGGGCGCATCGCCAATGCAAGCGGCGATCGACCATGTATTACCGCTGGCAATGCCGGGTATTTTGACCGGAACAATCATTGGTGTGGCGCAGGCCTTGGGTGAAACAGCGCCGCTGATCATGATCGGTATGGTGGCGTTTGTTGTCGATGTGCCGACCAGCATCACCGACCCGGCCACCGCATTGCCGGTGCAGATTTTCATGTGGTCAGACAGCGCTGAACGGGCCTTTTATGAGCGTGCGTCGCTGGCCATTATGGCGTTGCTGGCCTTTTTGATCTCGATGAATTTTCTCGCGGTGTATTTGCGCCGCAAGTTGGAACGTAAATGGTAAGCTTTATGATGAATGATACCAACAGCGCAACGCTGATGAAAAAGGGCAATGACCGGATGACCGATGCTGCCGCCAATCAAATTCAGGCCGATAATGTGTCGGTTTTCTATGGCGATAAACAAGCGCTTTTCAATGTCAGTCTTGATATTAAACAACATGCGGTGACATCGCTAATCGGCCCGTCAGGGTGCGGTAAATCAACCTTTTTGCGGTGCTTTAACCGGATGAATGACGTGATCCCGCAGTGCCGCGTGACCGGTAGTATCCGCATTGATGGGACCGATTTGAACGGCCCCGATATAGATCCGGTTCTGTTGCGGGCCAGGGTTGGGATGGTGTTTCAAAAGGCCAATCCTTTCCCCAAGACCATTTATGAAAATGTGGCCTACGGGCCGCGCATTCATGGGCTTGCGGCAA
>JAYOFA010000081.1:0-3084 GCA_038116935.1 Puniceispirillum sp. (SeqCode)
GGTGTTCGGCGAATGCCAATGCCACGCACCCGCCCATCGAGGCGCCACCAACCACTGCATCCTGCCAGCCGGCATCATCCATCACCGCCGCCACATCACTGGCAAACAGCGCCACCGAATACGGGCCGGCCGGCTTGTCCGATTGTCCATGCCCGCGGCAGTCGACGGCAATAACCTCCCAGTCGGGGCCAAGGGCGGTAACCGTCGGTTCCCAGAATTCGGCGTTCATGGCCAGGGAATGGATCAATACTGCGCGTTTGGCCGCGTTTTGGTTGGACCATTTGAGATAACGGATTTTGGTGTCGTCAGCGACGGTGATAAATTGTTCCTGCTTCATCAAAAGGCTCCTGATAACGCGACCAAAGGCGTGCCGATATATTCCTGACGGACCCGCACTTCCAGCACAATGGCGGCCCCTGCCTGAAGACGTTCTAACGCATGGTCAAGCGCGGCGGGGAGTTCGGATAGATCAGTGACCGGCTCCGGTGCCTCAAGCCCAAGCCCGCGTGCAAGTCCGGCAAGGTCGGGCGTTGGTCCCTCCATCCGCTGGCCGATCGGCGCGTTTTCTTCCGCCCGCCCGCGCCGCCGCGCGACTTTGATTTGATGATCCTCGTCATTGTAATAGGAATGATTGTTGGCAATCAGAAACAGAACCGGCAGCTTTAATGTTGCCGCGTTCCAGATCGCTGTCAGGCCCATCGTATAGTCACCATCGCCAAGGATCGCCACCGTGCGCCGGTCTGATTCCAGTTCGCGAAGGCCAAGCGCTGCACCAACAGCAATCGCCGTGCCTGCGCCTAAGCCGCCACCACCGGTATGCCCCAAAAAGCCCAGCGGATGGGTGATATCATTCGCATTTTGCGGCCAGCCAAGCGGCCGACTAGTGATGCATAACGCATGCCCCTGACTGGCGTGATAAAATGCCCGTGCCAGATCCATCAGCCCGATATCACCCTCTGCGGCAGGGCGATCGACATGCCATGTTACCGGATCTTGCGGCACCGGCGTCCCGCCAAGCCCGTCAAGAAGCGCCGCAACAGCGGTTGCCGGCACGGTCGGTATCGTCACATCGACAGCCGGCAAGCCGCCATAATCCATGTTCCAGCCGCGGTGTAATTGAAAGTCGTTTGAAATGTGAATAACCGGTGGGCGAGGTGTGCCCGGCGGGAACGCCAATTTCAGCGTATTGCCAGCATCAAGCCAATCCAGCATGACAACGACATCCGCCGACGTCACCGCATCATGCACAGCCCCTTTCAAACGCCAGCCGGTTTCGCCTACAAAGGCCGGGTGGTTTGTCGGAAATCCAGCCGCCAGTTTCATATGTGTGGCGGTGCGCGCATTGATGCGTTCGGCCAATGCAATGCGGTCTTGCCATTCATCTTCGCGGCGGCTGCCGCGACCGCAAAAGATAAACGGCCGTTTCGCATTTTTCAGCAGTTCCAAAGCGGCGTCCAGCGCGGCGCGAGGCGGTTCCGCATCATCCGGCGTCGGGAAATGCGCAAAATTGTCAAGTTGCGGCCGCGTGGTGATTTCCTGCTCCTGCACCGATAAATCCAGATTCACATATACCGGACCTGACGGGCGGGTATTGGCCAGCATCACACCACGGCGGATCGATTCAACCGCCGCTTCAGGTGATCCGGGCTGATCGTCCCATTTGGTAAAGCCGCGCACCATGCCGCCTTGGTCGATGGTTGTGTGGATCCACTCGATCCATGGCCGCCTTTGTGCGGCGTCAAGCGGCCCCGTTGCGCCAATCACCAGCATCGGCGCCCGGTCGCACCATGCATTAAACATCCCCATCGATGCATGCATCAAACCAACATTTGAATGTACCGCCACCGCCAGCGCCCGGTCAGTTACCTTGGCATAGCCCTGGGCGATACCAACGGCATGCTCTTCATGCATACAGGTGATGATTTCAGGCGTCTTGTTGCCAAGATAATTCACCAAACTGTCATGTAAACCACGGTAACTGGCACCGGGATTCAAACAAATATAGGGAAATTTCTGTTCGCGCAGCGCGTCAGCAATCAGGTCACTGCCATAGATTTTCTGATTGGAAAGATCAGGCTGGTCTAGCGGACCTTCAGTTCCATTGCTCATCTAACGCACTCTCGTTATTGGTTAAATCAAATTGCCGGTCAGCCGCCGAAGATCTGGCACCATATCGCCAATCATCGATTGTGGCCACGGCACATGCAACAGCTCGTGGAACAGGAACCAGATGCTAAACAGAAAGGGAATAACGATAAAAATGGCGATTTGCGGCCTGATTTTTCCTTCCAGCAGGGTATAGGCCAGAACAAATAATCCGATGGCCGGCAACATGCCAAGCAGCCATACGCCGACAACAAGCAACAATAGCCAGCCAATCTGCCGGATCACCGCGGGCAGCGGCTCGCTGGCCTCGGCATCAAGCGGCGGAATTTTTCCAAGCGCCTTGAAAATCACAAAGCCAGCCGCAGCAAACAAGCCCCCAATCGCAATCGCTTGCGGCAGCATCCGCGCCGGGGCTTGCCACGAAGATGACGCCACATAGACATAGATCATCAGCGCCACAACGCCCGCCCACATCAACGCATCGGCAACAAACTCGCCGCGCGATGTTGCAGCATTACCCGCCGTACGTCGCTTGGCGGGCGCATCGGCACGGTTGTTGCTCGGCTTTTGGTTGCCCGACAGGAACCGCGCCACAAGAGGCCGCAAAAACAAAAATGTAATTATGATCACGACCACCATAGGAAGCGGCTTTAACATCCATTCAAACCCATACCGAAGGTGGGATATGAACAAATAACTTTCCATCAAACCACCAAGCACGAACGCCAAGATCAATGGCGGACGCGGCCAGTTCAACCGTTTCATGACCCAGCCCAAAATACCAAAGGACATTAGCACAATCAGATCGGCAAAGTCCTTGGCGCCCTGATACGCGCCAATCACCATAATGCCAAAGACCAACGGCACAAGAATACCGGCGCGCACCATCGCGATCTTGGCAAATTGCCCGGCCATGGCAAAACACAAGCCCGCCCCCAAAATATTTGCGACGGCAACCGTCCAAATCAATGTGAATGT
>JAYOFA010000082.1:0-2914 GCA_038116935.1 Puniceispirillum sp. (SeqCode)
CCAATGAATATGACCAGCTTGGTGATACATCAACCCTGACCGATCCGGCTGTGGTCGATGACCTTGTCGAAAATCGTCAAAACCGTGGCGACTAACACATAAAAACAGGGCCCGGTAATCTGGGCCCCAAGCCTGTTATCATGCGACCGGAAATATCTGGCCGGAAATATTTTGCCAGAATCATCTGGTTGGGCGAGCTGGGTTCATGTGAATCACGCCTAGCTGCCCATACCAGGCTCAATCGCACGGCACACAGCATGGGTGCGGTTGCGTGCGCCAAGTTTGAACCGCAAACTTTTCAGATGATGTTTGATGGTTACCTCGCTCAAATTCAATTTGCGGGCGATTTCCTTGTTGGAATTACCGCCAAGAAGCCCTTCCAGCACCTCTTGCTCGCGGCCGGTCAGATGGCTCTTGCCAACCATAATCTCGTCGGTGACAAAGGTTTCAACAGGAACAAATATCTCGCCGCTTGCAATCAGCTTGATCGCATTCAACGTGGCCTCTGAACCCATTGAATAGGTTAAATATCCAGCCGCCCGCGCGGTCAGCATATTGCGAATGCTCCGCCGGTTTGCTGGTGGTCCAATCAACGCGATCGGTATTGGGCGCACCAACGCACCGCGCACCCTGTCCAAAGTCAGCAACCCGTCCATGTCAGGCATATCCATATCAAGGCCAATCATGTCCAAATACATGTTATCACGCGCCATTTTCATGCAGTCTTCAACGGTACCGACAGTCTGGATCGATACATTATCGTCAGTCGTGGCCAAATGGTTCTGCACAAAATCCCGACAAAGGCTATTACCATATCCAATCAAAATATTCATCAAATTGCCCCCAAACACAAAAAATCAACCTATTTCACACTCTAGTTTGAGTAAAAATTCACTCATTTCGTGCGTCATTACCACGCGTGTGGAGGTGTGTTTGGCTATCATTTTCAACTATGTTTTGTAGCCCTCATGCGGTGATCATGGTCGTGCTGCTGTCAGAAACGATGCGATAGGACAAGCGCGTAATCATGGTGGTTTCGGCGCGCCAACCGGTCTGCTGATCGCACCTTATACCGGCTGATCTCGATGCCGAGGCGGGCGCCGTCCTTAGCGCCAATAGCGGTGCTGAAACGCAGTCGGGTTGTGGCCGCGTGCGTGCGGTGCGATGATACCAAATAAAACCGCTGACGGGCGTAATGACGCTGTTGGTACTGGTGAAGCAATGCCATATGCCACGCTGCAACCGGCCTTATCGTTAGGGCGAGCTTGAGCGTGACGCCAAATTGAGTCAAGATCTTAGTACGTGCGCGAGCGGCGGTAACGGCGATCAACCACCCCGCCGATTTGCAGGTCAAGAAACGGTGACAGTCTGCCGCCCTTTTGGGCGCTAAGCTGCACCTGCTTCAATCGCAGGCCCTGCCCCGTGAACCGTTCGATCGACAGGCCGGTAATCGCGGCTATCCGGCGCCTTTTGCCGGTGCTGTAAAATTGTAGATCAAAGCAACGCCATGATTTGTCGATATCTTGGCCAAGGATCCCGTTTTGTGGCCAATAAGATCCTAGCCGGACGGTGGCAGCCATTGCCTTGTCACCGCTCAGATGGCGCCGAATTTCATAGGCCAGCGCCAATGCGTCGTCGCCAACATCAGGACGGCTGGTGCGGGTCGCGGAAGTGGTGATTTTGAATTGGTGGAAATGTCCGTACCATGCCGGTCGCATCACCGCCACCGCCAGTAACCATTGGCCGAAATGGCCACCGCGTGCGGGTGCTGTCGGTATCATCCAGCTTTGGGTGGTGCATAATCTGGCAAGCTGTTGACACAGCAGATCAAGCTGTGAGCCCGGTTCCGGTATCAGCCGATTGGTGGGAGGTGCATCAAACAGCGCCTGTTTATATCCGCCCCGCCATTGCATACTGTAGCTGGCAACCCACAGGTCGCCACATGCCTGTTCGATCTGGCTTGGCATGTGCCGCTGTGGCCCGGTCCAAAACAACTGCCGCAACCGCCGGAAATAAGATTTTGCCGGTTGGCATTGCTGGCGCCGGCTAAAGAGACGGGCGATCGTTAAATGTGCCGTCATCGCCTGTGGACGGTGTTCAATCAATTGGTCAGCATAGTGGGCCGCCACATGGGGCTGGTGTTGGCGTAACAATCTGTCGACAGTGATTAAGTGATCTTGCCACGTCGTCTGCATGTGTGAGATGGAGGGTTGTGGCATTGGCACAAACCACAAGCGCGCCGGTGCCTCGTGCTGGATCTGGTCTGCGGCAACCGCCCCAATCAGTCCTCCCACCGGCACCATGCCGATGCCAATCATTGTCGCAACCAAAAGTGAAAAATGACGGCGAACGCAACGTCGTTGGCGGCCAGCACACCCCCATCGCCAGACCCACATAAGCTGTGTCCCTAACCACCTGCTGGCACCCCAATAAAGCGGTTACTATCCGGTTGGATAATGTTTTGGGTCAATGTGGAATTAGGGAGAGGCCGTCAGGCGCCGCACTAACGGCCATACAGCGCCTCAGCGTATCAATGATTTCAATTTTTCAGTGATGAATTCCGCTGGTTCATTATGCACAATCGTGCCCTTGAACCGGCCATCGGCGCGATAAAGATAGACCGCCGCACTGTGATCATAAAGATAGTCGCCATCGCCATGATCGACTTTCTTGGCGTAAATGCCAAATTGTTTCAATACCGCGCGCACATCAGCCGGATCTCCGGTCAAACCGACTACATCGAGGTCAAAAAGACCAAGATAGTGACCAAGCTGTTGCGGCGTATCGCGTTCCGGGTCAACGGTCACAAACGCTATCTTTAAGGCTGACATATCGGTACCGCCAGCCGCCAGCTCGTCACGCGCCGCCGCCAACATGGTCAGCGTTGTCGGGCAAATGTCAGGGCAATAGGTAA
>JAYOFA010000083.1:0-2888 GCA_038116935.1 Puniceispirillum sp. (SeqCode)
AAGGTGCCGATAAAAGGCTTTCGGGACTGACCATAGGTGTAAAACGAACAGATTATACACCGCTTATTTAATTTCCAGAACTCTGGGGGAGAGATCAAATGCCTATTCGTCACGTGACGGCTGATTTTGCCGTGCATGAACAGCTGCAAATCGCTGATATTGAGACCATCGCCAAGGCCGGATTCAAAACGGTCATATGTAACCGGCCTGATGACGAGGCGGGGGCTGTGCCGTCTGCCAGCATCGCTGCCGCGTGCGAGGCCCAGGGGCTAGATTTTGTCTATATGCCGGTGGTCAGCAGCGCCATGACCGCGGCGGATGCGGCAACCCTTGGGACAACCCTTGCTAAGTTCGGCGCCACCGGAAAAACGCCGGTATTGGCCTATTGCCGCAGCGGCACGCGGTCGCAACGGTTGTTTGACATGGCCGCGGCCTTGGCACCTGCTGCATCGCCATCGGGTGGTGGCGCGCATTATGATGTGGTGATTGTTGGTGGGGGGGCCGCTGGTATCGCCGTTGCGTCAAGCCTTTTGGAGCGTGACTCGTCGTTGAAAATGGCGATCATCGACCCGTCGTCAGCGCATTTCTATCAGCCTGGATGGACGATGGTCGGTGGCGGTATCTTTACGTCTGACCAAACCGTCAAGACCATGGCCAGTCAAATCCCCGGTGGGGTAAAATGGATCAATAAAGCGGTTGTCAGCTTTGCCCCTGATCAAAATCTGGTGACCCTCGATGATGGGCGTGATGTCGGCTATGCGCAGCTTGTGGTATGTCCGGGCCTGACATTGAACTGGGGGGCTATTGACGGCCTTGCCACTACATTGGGGCAAAATGGTGTAACCTCGAATTACCGGTTTGATCTTGCCCCCTACACATGGGAGTTGGTGCAATCGCTGCGCGGTGGCACGGCCATTTTTACCCAGCCGCCAATGCCGATCAAATGTGCTGGGGCCCCGCAAAAAGCTATGTATTTGTCAGCCGACCATTGGCACCGTACCGGCGTTTTGAAAGACATTTCGATCGATTTTTGTAATGCCGGTGGGGCGCTTTTCGGGGTTGAGGCCTATGTGCCGGCGCTGATGGAGTATGTCAAAAAATATAATGCCGGCCTTCAGTTCTTCTATAATCTGGTGGCGATTGACGGTCCGCGCAAGCTGGCTACGTTTGAGGTCAAACAACCAAATCAGCCGGTTACACGCGTTGAAAAACCGTTCGATATGATCCATGTTTGCCCACCCCAAATCGCGCCTGATTTCATCAGTCAATCGCCGCTTGCCGATGCTGGTGGCTGGGTTGATGTTGACCAGCATTCTTTGCGTCACAAACGCCATGACAATATTTGGGGCCTTGGCGATGCGACAAATACGCCGAATGCGAAAACCGCGGCCGCGGTGCGCAAACAGGCGCCGATTGTGGCGGTGAATCTGTTGGCGGCGCGGGCGGGCAAGCCGCCGGTGTCACACTATCAAGGATATGGGTCGTGCCCGCTGACGGTTGAGCGCGGCAAGATCGTGCTTGCCGAATTTGGCTATGGTGGCGCTTTGGACCCAACCTTTCCGGCCTGGGTGAATGATGGCACCAAGCCAAGCCGGGTGGCGTGGTTTCTAAAGGAAAAATTGCTTCCCCCGCTTTACTGGCACGGCATGCTGAAAGGCAAAGAATGGCTAGCCAGCCCAAAGCTGAACAGCCAGTAACGCCCCGATTGTAAATAGCTACCGGGCTGGTCATGACCGCCCGGCAAAGGACCAACATGACCCTGACCAAATTCCTGCCCATCCTTCGTTGGGGGCGTACCTATAGCGCGGCGCTTGCCGCCGAGGATGCGTTGGCCGCGTTGATTGTGACAATCATGTTGATTCCACAATCACTGGCCTATGCATTATTGGCCGGGTTGCCACCGGAAATGGGCCTTTATGCGTCGATCCTACCGCTTGTGGCTTATGCTATTTTCGGCACCAGCAACGCGCTGGCGGTCGGGCCGGTGGCGGTCATCTCATTGATGACGGCGGCGGCCATTGGCAAGCTTGGCTTGTCTGATCCGGCCCAAATTATGGCCGCGGCCGGCATTTTGGCGGCCTTGTCTGGGCTGATGCTGCTGTTGCTTGGCGTGTTACGGCTTGGGTTTCTGGCCAATTTTCTCAGTCATCCGGTGGTGTCCGGCTTTATTACCGCATCTGGGTTGATTATTGCGTTGTCGCAGGTCAAGCACCTGTTTGGGGTCGAGGCAAGCGGCCATGATCTTATTACGCTGGTGCGTTCCTTGCTGGGTCAGATTGACCAGATCAATGGACCAACGACGATTATCGGACTGGTGGCGGCTGGCTTTCTGGCCTGGACGCGTAAAGGGCTGGGGCCGCTTTTCCGGCGATTCCGGTTTGCGCCGACAACTGCGTCAATGCTGGCCAAGACCGGCCCGGTGATGGTGATTGTAACAACGATAGTGGCAGTTAAATATCTGGGGCTGGATGCCAAGGGTGTGGCCATTGTTGGGGCGGTGCCGCAGGGCTTGCCGGTTTTTGGTCTCCCTGACCTGACGTCATCTTTGTGGTTCGACTTGGCAGCGTCGGCGGCGCTCATCTCGATTATAGGCTTTGTTGAATCGGTGTCGGTTGGTCAAACATTGGCAGCGAAAAAACGCACCCATATCAACCCGGATCAGGAATTGCTTGGCCTTGGTGCGGCTAATGTGGCGTCGGCGATATCGACCGGCTTTCCGGTTACCGGTGGATTTTCCCGTTCGGTGGTGAATTATGATGCGGGTGCGGCAACGCCGGCAGCCGGTGTGTTTTCGGCGGTTGGGATTGCGTTGGCCACCTTGTTTTTGACGCCATGGCTGTTTTATCTGCCCAAGGCAGCCCTGGGCGCAACGATTATTGTTGCGGTGT
>JAYOFA010000084.1:0-2854 GCA_038116935.1 Puniceispirillum sp. (SeqCode)
GCATTATCATTTCCGGCATTTTTATTGCCAGCGAGCCGGTAAAACGGCATCGGGTGATCGGTGTATTGATCGGCATAGGTGGGGTGGCGATTGCGATTGGGGGCAATAATCCAGCCACCAGCACGGCCGCCAATGCCGGGCTGACCGGCGAATTGGCCATCGTGCTGGCGACCGTGTCCTATGCGCTGGCGGCCGCATGGGGCAAGCTGAAGCTGACCCGATACACCCCGCTTCAGGGGGCGGCCGGCATGCTGTTATGTTCTGCGGCCCTGTCGTTAATTGTCAGCGCTGTTGTAACCGGACCCCCGACATTACAGCTCGGTGAGGCGCCGTTGGCTGGCCTTCAACTAATCGTCGGGCTGGGCGTTCTTGGCACCGCGGTAGCCTACCCGCTCTATTTCAAAATTTTGGATGTGGCCGGTTCGTCAAATTTGATGCTGGTCACAATTATTGTGCCGGTATTTGCGGTGCTTCTTGACGCTACCTTACTTGGTCAATTTGTCACCGGCACCAACCTGCTTGGCTTTGCCATTGTCACTGGGGGACTATTGATTTTGGATGGCCGGTTAGGCGCCGCGACAGCGCAAAACCACGGCACCAAAAATAACCAAGATGGTTAGTCGGCGTCAGGGACCTGACCAGCCGGCCACACGAGTAAAGCCGTTTGTGTTGCAGGGCGGCCATAGCGTGCAATTGTTTCAAACTCAGCAAACCGGATCGGGATGTTGATCTTATCGACAGCACGATAATCCAGCTTTGGGTCAATCCACGGGTCGTGAATGAAGATATGGTCGGCATCATAGCCGGTCACAACCACCCAATGCGGGGCGCGCTCGCGATACAGCCGCCATGTCGAGATCAAAACCAGCGGCACAGCACCATCATCAAGCGCATGGCGCATTGTTGCAAGCGCCGGTGCCCCGGTATGAAGCGGGATCGCCAATTCGTCCATTTCGGCGATATAGTCATTTTCGGTTAGCGCGATAACCTCTTTTTTATCGTCACTTCGTACCGAGTCGACAAATAATGGCCGCGGCCCGGTGACAAACACCTCGACGCCGAAACCACGCCGCGCCGCGGCAACCGCAAGACCAAATGGCGTTGTGCCGCCATGCCCCGAAGTCATAAACACCGAGGTCGACTCACGCCACAGACGTATCTCCAGCCCGCGATCAGGTACAAGTTCGGGGTCAAGGGCATGCATCGCCATCATCAAAGCTGCTGGCCCGCAGGAAAAGGGCAAAGTCTGCTCGTAATAGGGAACCCGGGTTGTGTGGTGAGATTGGGGGGCACGCAGTCGCTTTTCCATCCGCAACGCATCGGTATCATCGCCATAATAGCCCGCCCAGCGTCCGAATTGCCGATACCCCAAAGACTTATAAAGCGCAATCGCATCGCCATTATTGACCGCAACTTCCAACCGCATAAAGAAAAACCCCGCGGCCAGCACCAAACGTTCGGCAGCATCAATCAGGCCCTTGGCAAAACCGCGGCGGCGGAAAGGCGGCACAACAGCGAGGGAGTAAACCCGGGCAAGCGCGGTACTCTTATTCAGCAGGATAACAAGATTACCGATCACGTCACCGCCATGCTCGGCAACAAGTACCTCGGCATGACCTTTGGTGATCAAATGGCGAAATGAGCGTTTCGACAGCCTGTCTTCGGTGAAACAACAGGCTTCGATCTCGACAAGCCGGTCAAGATCAAAAAGGGTGGCATGTCTAACCATGGCGTTTGTCTACAAATAATGTTTCGAGGGCAGAGCCTGACCGCGCGCACCTATTGCCGTGATCCTGCCCCAAGATGATGCACCGCACGGCCTTTAACAAGGCCGTAAATGTCATTTAATTGATGGTCCTGACCAAGCTGCCGCCTACCGCCGCAAGATTGGAAATTCCTCTCCGCTTAGAACATCGCCATGATTGAGGGTAACATGCGGGAATGGCGGTGATGTCACAATGCCGTCGCGGCGCACAAATTGCGTATCATCGCCGACCAGCCGTAACGAAAAAGCACGGCGCTGATTGTGCTTGCTGGTATTGGCCGGTGCGCCGTGAACGGTGCGATAGTCAAACGCGATAGCATCGCCAGCTTGAACTGCCCAGCCCATAATCTCATAATCATCGCGGTGACCATCAATATCGGGTATTTCCTCAAGCCCGTCATTTTCATTCAAGGCAGACCCATCAAAGCGTTGTGGCCGATAAAATTTGTCCCATTTATGCGACCCCGCAATAAATTCCAAACTGGTGTGTCTTGGCACGTCATCAAGCGGTATCCACAAGCTGACGGTCTTGGCACTATCAACGCAATAATATGGCGCGTCTTGATGCCATGGCGTTGGGACGCCGGTTGCCGGCTCTTTGACCAATACATGTTCATGGAACAGCTGGACCTGCTGGCTGTCCATCAGTTCGGCACCAAGCGCCGCAGCGTCGGAATGAAAAATGAACTCCCGATATTCGGGGATGCGCCCCCAATTGCAGTAATCGACGAAAAAGCGGCCGCCGCCGTCCTTGCCCTGATAAATGCGCGCATTCGGGTCGGGGTCGGCCATATTGGCGTCAACACCATTGCGAAGCACCTCAATCCAGTCGGCAAAAACATGGCGTAAGACGGTCACGCCTTTTTCGTTAAATTCGGTGATCTGTTCGGTGGTCAGTAAGCGCGCCATCATCTTCCCCTCATCATGCGTCTATCAGGCTAACCAGAAGTATGGCTTTTGGCTAGTTTGAACAGTCAGCGCGAAATAAGCGGGGGGCTGTTTATGGCCGGCGCCGCAGCCTAAAAATGTGCCACTGGTTCTGGCAAAGACCGTGATTGATAGATAAGCTGGTTAGCATATAAGGCCTTC
>JAYOFA010000085.1:0-2830 GCA_038116935.1 Puniceispirillum sp. (SeqCode)
AAAAGATGGTCATTTCGATCCTCGTTTTCGCCAGGTTGGATTGACCCGGCTGGTTTGACCCGGCTGGTTACGGCACCCGCCGCAGCAGGTAGCCCGGGTGTCAAAACGGACCGCGTATTTTCATCTTGGTGCGTTAGTCGAATATGGCGATACCAAAACCATTTTCACCAATCCGGCAAACCAGCAAACCGAGGCCTATATTTCGGGCAGAATAGGATAATCCTGATGCGTAACGATCATATAAGCTCATCCTTTAATGAAGATATGGCAGAACTGACCCACTGCCTTGCCGAATTGGGACGGTTGGCACAAACCCAATTTGCCGCATCGATTGACGGGATTGCCACACAGGACGTTCCGGCCTTGCGGGCATTGATCGATAAGGATCGTGCGCTTGACGAGCTGGAAGCGCAGATTCACACCAAGGCGTTTGAGGTTATTGCGATGCGGGCCCCCGCCGCCACCGATCTACGCCGGGTGCTGGTAGCGTTGAAACTGGCAACATCGTTGGAACGGATTGGCGATTTTGCCAAAAATATCGCGGCGCGAACCATCCGCATCAGCGAGATGGGTAATGAACGTATTCCCGGCGTCAATATTGGCCGTATGGCCGAATTGGTGAACAGTCTGGTATTGGATGCGCTGGTTTTGATCGACAAACCGGACTCGCAAAAAGCCGTTCAGATTTGGAGCCGGGATGTCGAGGTTGACCATCTCTACGGCACCTTCAATCAAGAGGTGCTGGCGTCAATGTCCCGCAATGCGGATATGGTGCCAACCGGAAGCCATTTACTGTTTATCGCCAAGAATATTGAACGTGTTGGTGATTACGCGACATCGATCGCTGAACAGATTTATTTTCTGGTTGAAGGTGTGATGCTTGATGATGAACGCCCAAAGGCAGACCGTGAAGTGACAATCAACAAGATATAGCGTGAAAAAGGACAACCGATATGGGTGTGACCATATTGATTGCGGATGACGAACCCAACCAGCTTGAATTGTTGGCGTTCAACCTGGCCCAAGAAGGGTTTGTCGTGCATCGCGCCCATGATGGCAAAGACGCGCTTGAAAAAATAGAGGATATCAATCCTGATCTTGTCATTCTGGATTGGATGATGCCGGTCTATTCGGGCATTGATCTGTGCCGCAAATTGCGTGACCGGCCGGAAACGCGTGGGCTGCCGGTGATTATGCTAAGCGCGCGCGGCGAGGAAAGTGACCGCACGCTTGGGCTTGACACCGGCGCTGATGATTACCTGACAAAACCCTTTTCTCCAAAAGAATTGGTGGCGCGTGTCAAAGCGTTGCTGCGACGTAGTCGGCCATCGATTATGGCCGAGGTGATCGAGGCCGGAGACATCACCCTTTACCCCGCTAGAATGGAGGTGTTTTGCGGTGACAGGCGCGTTGATTTGGGGCCAAAGGAGTACAAGCTGTTATCGATCTTGATTGAACGGCCGGGGCAGGTTTTTTCACGGTCACAATTGCTGGACCTTGTATGGGGCCATGGCGTATATGTTGAAGAACGGACAGTTGATGTGCATCTAAGCCGGCTTCGTAAAGCACTGGCTGCGGCGCGGCCCGGTCAAGAGATGATCAGGACCGTTCGCGGCAGTGGTTATGCGTTGCAGGTCAAATGACCGAAACCCGGGGAGTATCGACAAGGTGGCAAAACAGCCTGATGACAATGACGCACTTGACGCGCTGGTCGAGGATTTGCTCGACGAAGCCTTGGATCTAGAGGCAGACGACCTTGCCATTCCGGACGCGTTGCGCAAAGAATATGAGGCGCGGCGTGCCACCACCCTCGATAACAAACTCTATTACAAGCATCTTCTGGCCTTGCAGGCCGAAATGATCAAACTGCAAGACTGGGTGATCCAGACCAACGCCAAGGTTTTGGTCATCTGTGAAGGGCGTGACAGTGCCGGTAAGGGCGGTGTGATCAAACGGATTGCACAGCGGTTGGACCCGCGCGTGGCCCGTGTTGTGGCGCTGCCAAAACCAACTGAACGTGAAATGTCGCAATGGTATTTCCAGCGTTATGTCCCGCATTTGCCGGCCGGTGGCGAGATCGTGCTGTTTGACCGGTCCTGGTATAATCGGGCCGGGGTCGAACGGGTCATGGGCTTTGCCACCAAAACACAGGTTGAGCAATTTTTTCAGGATGTTACCGAATTTGAAAAAATGCTGGTCCGGTCCGGCATTGTCCTGCTGAAATATTGGTTCTCGATCTCGGATGAAGAACAGCAATTCCGGTTTAAGATGCGAATCCATGACCCTATGAAGCAATGGAAGCTGTCTGAAATGGATTTGCAAAGCCGGATCAGATGGGAGCAATACACCAAGGCCAAGGAAGAAATGTTTGACCGCACATCAACCGCCGAGGCCCCATGGTATATTGTCGAAGGTAATGACAAGCGGCGCGAACGGCTAAACTGTATGGCGCATATCCTTAGCCAAATCCCATATCACGATGTCCCGCATGCCAAAATCACCCTGCCTGAACGCGTTTTCAACCCGGACTATGAGCGCCGAACCTTGCCGGATTCGTTCTATATCCCAAAGATATATTAGCCCGGTGACAGGTTTGGCTTGACGACAAGGCAGGCTAAATCATGTATCCATGCTGCGTCTATCCTGTCGCCAGACGGATGTTGTTTCGTGTAAGAGGGGCGTTTACCAATGGCAATGAAGACCAAATCGAACAACGAAGCGGTGCCACCATCCGGGCCGGCACATTTCGTACCCCTTGGCGTAATCCGCGCCGACTATCAGGGCAAGCTGGCCCGCTATATGGCGCGCCACAACACCGCTGATGTGGTGG
>JAYOFA010000086.1:0-2830 GCA_038116935.1 Puniceispirillum sp. (SeqCode)
TCCGGGCCATGATGCGCCGATGGTGTTGGAGAACGGGACGCCGCGTTACCTTGGCACAACCGGCACCGTAAAGGGCAACCTCAACTTTGCTATCCAGGCAAGATGACATCGGCGCATTTCCTCAATTCATCATGAAGCCGCGGGTTGTGCGATGGTGGTTTTTTGAGACGGTAGGCAAGGGTTGACAGCGCCCGCACGCTGCAGATG
Source organism: Puniceispirillum sp. (SeqCode) (assembly GCA_038116935.1). Classification (GTDB taxonomy): domain Bacteria; phylum Pseudomonadota; class Alphaproteobacteria; order Puniceispirillales; family Puniceispirillaceae; genus UBA3439. The sequence continues at coordinate 208 of JAYOFA010000086.1, forward strand.
ATTTTGACCGGTGTACTTGTCACCTGCCGCCCAGCAAACCACGCAAAGCCGCGCCACGCTAATTGGACACCAATCTGCCGGTAAACTATAGCAGCAACGGCAATCGACAGGTGCGCCCGAAACGGCAGATAATAGCATCCAGCAAGGCCACTCTTATAATATTCGTCCGCAAGCCTGATTAACCGTTCGACCGCCGCTGTAACCCTTACAGCCTCATCATTGGCAGGGTCACCACTAAGCGCAACGATGCGCCGCGGGGTTAATCTGCCGACCCAAGTCTCTGGTAGATAGCGCCGTCCCATCTCCGCATCTTCCAACACATCACGCGCAATGTTCGTCAGTTGCATAGCAATGCCGAGATCAATCGCATGCGCCAGCGCCCGCCTGTCGTGACAGCCGAGGATCCGGCTCATCATCAGCCCAACCGTGCCAGCCACCTGATAGGCATAACGCAGAAGCATAGTTTCATCCGTTAGCGTGACGTTCTTTTTCTGATCACTCAACAGACCATCAATCAGCGCTATTACCGCATCGACCGGCAATGCAGTATCCTCAATCAAGGGTATAAATTTTGCCAACAGGGCATCATCCGGCCTCCGGCGATCAACAAGATCGCGACGGATCGATTTCAACCGCTTCGGCCCATCAGCAACATCACCATCCGCCATGTCATCAAGAACCCGACAGAATTGATAGAGCCGGGCGGCATTCTTACCAGTTTGCTTACCGAGGAAATGCCACGCCCAATGAAAACTTTTTCCATGCGCGGCGAGTGCCTGCTGTGATGTAACCGTCTCGCTATCTATCATTTTCACACTAGTATGATCTGGATCAATTTAACCAGTTTGCACAACAACCGACTGGTCCGCTACCCGTGCCGCTCGCTCGTCATCAGCAATCAGGCGTTCGACAACTTTGGCGGAACACAAAACACCCGGTATACCAGCACCAGGATGCGCCCCGGCGGCGGCAAAATAGAGGTTCGCAATATGGGGGTCACGGTTGTGAAACCGAAACCAAGCTGATTGCGTGAAAATCGGTGCGATCGAAAAGCCGGCGCCATGCATCGACCTATAGTCATTTTTGAAATCCACCGGCGACATATAGAACGCTTCAGTTATCACCCTGTCGAGATCGGGCAAGATGGTTGCAGATAAGGCAGCAATAATCCGTTTTTGGAGATCAGGGCCGGCCACGTCCCAGTCTATGTTCCCGCGTAAATTTGGCACCGGACAGAGCACATAAAAACTGTCACAACCATCTGGCGCAAAGCTATCGTCGGTCGCAGTCGGCCGGTGCAAATACAAAGAAAAATCATCAGCAAGGATTTTCTTGTCAAAAATGTCCTCAAGCAATTCCTTGTAACGCGGCCCCATCCAGATCGTGTGGTGCGCTACCTCGTCATAGTGCTTTCGCGTGCCAAAAAACAACACGAACAATCCCATCGAATAGCGGGTCAACTTTTCAGGGAGGAACCGTTTTGGCCGTCGATGATCCGGCGATATCATCTGGCTGTAAACTGTCGGTGGGTCACCATTACAGATCACCCGGTCTGCAGCAAGAAATCTGCCATCAGTGGTGGTCGCGCCGACCGCGTGGTTATCTTTGATCTGGATCGTTTCGATATCGGTATCCAGAAGAATTTCAATGCCATTTCGTTGGCACAGGTCGGACAGTGCCGTGACCAGCTTGCCGGTCCCCCCCATAGCAAAAAACACCCCCCACCGGCGTTCCAGATAATGAATGAGGGCATATATCGATGTCGTATTAAACGGATTGCCCCCGACCAGCAACGGATGGATTGAAAATGCCTGCCGCAACAACGGATGTTTGATGTATTTGTTGACGATGCCACTAACCGTAAGGTAACTGCGGAGGCGCAAAAGACTCGGCACCTGTGCCACCATCGCGGTAAAACGCGTAAATGGCTTATCCGCCAGTTTTTCAAAACCAACTTCAAAAATCGCTTTTGATACCGATAACAACTTTGCATAACCAGCAACATCAGCCGGCGAAAAACGGCTAATTTCTGCATTTGTATCCTCGACCGTCGCTCGATAGTCGAATGTATCTCCAGTATGAAAATAGAAACGATACCAAGGATCAAGCGGTCTAAATTCTACATGATCTTCTCGGCGTTCACCAAAAAGCGCAAAAAGCTCATCAAACAGGAATGGTGCGGTGATTACCGTCGGTCCCGCATCATGTCTAAAGCCACCGCGCTCAAACACTTGGGCTCGTCCCCCGATTGCCGACAATCGATCGACCAACGTCACTTGATAACCGCGCGCCCGCATCCGTAACGCCGATGCAATGCCGCCAAAGCCGGCCCCAATGACGAGCACTTTCTTAGCAGTTTCCATCACAATTACTTGCTGAAAAAATTATCACCGGCAATCGTCAACATATAAACGCACGATGCCAAAGTTTAGAGGCCTTCAGTAGATGAGATGCACACGCGCTGGACTAGCGCATGGACTGGATTAACAATCTCGGCTACCGATGGTGGCAACATCCCCCCTTTTTCTTCGGCACATATCAGAATGTCCATCATTTTTGATGCTGCGACCCTCATCGCAACCGAGCCAAGAATGCGCGCGCTCCATTTACCAAGCTGCTCGTT
>JAYOFA010000087.1:0-2691 GCA_038116935.1 Puniceispirillum sp. (SeqCode)
TGGCATGGCCGCTACCAACGCCCCTGCCTGTCAACCTGTTGCGGATCAAAGGCGCAGCGATATGCTGCTTTTGGATCAGTTTGCAAAAAACAACCTCTATTTTGGGTGATCGCCCATTGTTAGGGGCAAGCCAAGCCCACCGAATCGGTGCAGCGGTCCCGAATCAACGGCGCCGGTCGCGGGTCGTGACTGGCGGGTGACCAGCCGGTAGCCGCTAGTGGCGGACTATCCTTTCACCTTATTCCCCTACAGCGATTTTGCCCCCATCTGATCCGCTACGCCGCACTGACGTTGAGGTTGGCAAGGTGATACCAGATCACTCGGTGGGATGACGCTAGGATGGCTGACTATCTGTTAACACAAAAAATTAACCAAGCCTGCGGCACAGTGAGGTCCTGAACTCGTGGAACAGATTTCGCGAGGTTCGTGGGGCAAATTCTGCCCATCAAGATTGTGTGTTGTTTCGTAACGGCGTTGTTTTTTACCGGCTTTACGAACCTTTCATAATGCTGTTTCAGGAGGACCAGAATGGCCAAGCATACCTATTTGACGGGAGGCGTGTCTTTATCGTCTCGTGGCGTTCACGAAAAATGGATTTGTTGGTTATCCACACGAGTTCAAGGCTTGCATGCGCGGTGGCTGGACGCCGTCACCAGCTTTTCACCAAAACGCGTAACAGATGGGCGCGCCACAGGGCCCAGCAACTGGCCGTGGTCGATGCTGGGCCAAAGCCGTTTGTCCTTGCCGCCGATCAATATAGCCCTGTTACTTGGTTTAGTGGGCTGCACCCACCTCTATGACGACCGTAACAACGCGTCGTCAGCTGGCGCTATGGCGGTGACTGATCCGTCTGTGCCGCCCCTAATCCCTGCGGAAAATACCCCCTTAGATGCAATGGCGCCACCCTCACAAAAGCCCGCTGACGGTGACGCTTTGCCGGCGGGCGGCGTACCCCCGCCGTCCGCCACCGGTGCCCCACTGCCGAAAAAAGCGCCGCCAGTTGAAAAACCACCTGCCAAAAATCCACAAAATGAACGTTTGCCGCCACATGATCCGCAAGAGGATGTCTCCCCAGCCAAAGCCCCCCCAGCCGGAGCCTCCCCAGTCAGAGATCCACCAGTCGGAGATCCACCGCCGCAAGGCGCACCGCAACCCAACCCGCAAGATGTGGTGCCGATCAAGGCACCACCGACACCGGTGGTCTTTCAGCCGCTGCTACCGATGCTTGATCCGGCGCCGACCGCATCGCCAAACCAATATGATATTTTTGGTGCTGGTGACTGGTCAGACCATGGAAAAGGGGTTGCGATCGTTGGCAGTCCGCGCGGTGACGGGGCCAGTATCGTATCACCGCATGGCAGTGTGATTTACCTTGGCACAGGTGGGTCGGTACGCAACCCGCAAATCGTCAAGCTGGGGGGCGGGATTGATCATGTGATCTATCGGATTGGCCCCGGTCAGCGGTTGGATAGTTGGCAAGCGCGTGACGGCGTTCAGCAGATTCGAAAATTCGATATTGGTGTCGACAAATTATGGTTTGCCAAAGCGCGCGAGGCGCCAGGCTGGACGCAAAGCCTTGAGGAGCTGAAAACCCGCGTGGTTGAGGGTAAGATAACCTATGAAACCGCCGATATCACCGATGATAACAACGATGATCATAACGCTGTTGTTGCCGTTAAAATTTCGATCAGTGCCCTTACATTTACCAACGTGATCGCCTTTCAACTGGATCTGCGGTTTGATCAGCCGGACGACCAGAGACGGGCATTCGATATAGTGTCAGGCAAACGTAATGACTACGAAAAAGGGTGCATCGAAACCTTTGCTGAAATTATGGGGTCCAGCCTAGGATTTATCGATGATCGGTCAGATTTAGGTCTTGACGAGATGCTTCCCGACAGCAGCCAGTTGCCAACCATTTTATAGGTGGTCACCAGCTTGCCTGTCGGGTTGTTGTTCAGCCGATATATTCAATGTCGGGCGCGGGAAATAATGCGCCAACATCCTGATCGCTATTCAGCTTGGCCAAAACCTCCTGTTCATAGGCAAGGCGCTGTTGTGCGGCGTCCAACACCGCGTCAGCGCGGGCCAGCGGTACCACCGTCACCCCGTCATCATCACCAAGAATAATGTCGCCAGGTGATACCACCACATCGCCACAGCTGATGGTGTTGTCGATTGATCCGCCCCAGCCTTTATGCGGGCCGGCAGGTGACAATGCGCTGAGATAGACCGGCAAGCCCATGGCCCGCATATCGGCTGCATCCCGCGCCGCGCCGTCAAGGACAACGCCGCCGATTTTCTGTTTCATTGCACGGGTGTTCAAAATGCCGCCCCAGACAGCGCGGTCAGGATAATTTGCCGCATCAATAACCAGAATTTCACCAGGTCGTAAATGTTTGATCACCTCATGCAAGGCGGCATTATCGCCGGCAACAACACTGACCGTGCGCGCCTGGCCCACCAGAGGCATGCCATTTGACAGCGGCGATATACGGCCAGCCATGACATTTTGTCGGTTCATCGAATCGCCGGCAATAGCCGGTGGGATCTTGGCCCATGCGGCCAATTTTTCAGCAGAAAGCGGGCTAAAGCTGTTTTTGAAAATTTGTACTGGCATAGTTACTTACTCCGTTCCAAAACCGCTGCCGGGCCGTGTATATTCGGCGCGTGGCGGGCTGAAGACATCAA
>JAYOFA010000088.1:0-2685 GCA_038116935.1 Puniceispirillum sp. (SeqCode)
GGCGTCAAACGCTTTGCTGACTGGTATCTTGGCCATTACGGGCGAAATCACTGAGTCTCTCATGCGCATCGTGACCCATGATCAAATCTGCGACGCGTTTGCCTTTCGGTTTTGGTGATTGGCGATAGCGTTTCGCATCAAAACAAAAACCACCCCAGCCATGCCGCCGATTACTACCGACAGGGCAAGTACCAGCGATGTTTTTGGCCCAGTTTTCACGGGCAGGGTTGGCCGTGCTATTGAAATGATAGCTTCGCCATTTTCAACACGGCTGATAAATTTCTGGATATTCAGATAATGGGTGACGAGTGGACCGGCTTCACCGCCGGTTTGCGACATTAAAACCTCGGTCCGGGCTAAATTATCTGTCGCGTCTTTCAGCATTACTGTCGTCATGTTGATCTTGATAAATTGGGCATAGCCATAAAGGCCAGTCAGGATCTCTGGATCATTTGTCCGGGCGTTAATGTAATGGCCAGTTTTTTTATCGCTGGACACCAATGCCAGCAATTCATCAGGATCGCGCGATATGATAAATTGTTCGATGTCTTTGATCCGGCTTAGATCATCAAAGGCAAAAGCGGGGTTTTGGATCTGGGCAACCCATTGATTGAAGCTATCGTTGCTGTGAAGCTGCGTATCAAAGGTGGATATGACCGCCGATGCGTCTTTATCTGGTGGGGTCAGATGAACAGAAATTGCCAGCCGTGATTCATAATGCGGGGTTTGAAACACCAAAAACTACCAGCCCCCATCATACTAAGCATGGTTGCGGCGATGATGGCCAGTTTGTTGGCCCATAAAGTTTCGATCAATTCAAACAGGTCAATTTCGTCATCATATGGGGGGATTTCACTCATAGACATCTCTTACATTGGCATCGCGCCATTTGGATGGGGCCGCCTTGGCGTCAAAAGGCCGCGGCTATAAGTCTATGAGGTAAACGCGATTAACCATTCGCGTTAATAGGGTTATGCTTATCGCGCTCTGCCAGCCTGCATCGCACGAAACCGGCCAAAGCGGGTTTTTAGCCCCCACTGAATCACTAGAAACGCCGCCGATGGGATCAGGATCTGCAAAAGGGCAGCCACCCCGGCTTCGCCGCGCCCGCCGCCAGCGGCAAGACTGACCGCTTCAACGGTCACGGTGCTGATCCGGCCACCGCCGACAAACACCGTTGGCAGATAAAGCGCGACCGATACCGCCACCCCGATAAAAACTGCGGTCCCAATAGGGTAGGCCAATAACGGCAGATGAACGCCAATAACCCGTGCTGCCATCCCCCTGCCAAGGCTGGTGGCGACTTGATCATAGCGCCAATCCATCGCCGCAAAGGCAGGGGCCATGATCATCCATGTATAGGGCATGATAAAAATCATATGGCTGTAGATCAGCGCTGGCCAAGTGCCGTCCATGCCGGTCCAGCTTAGGGTCATTTGCAATCCGAAAAGAAAGCTGACCTGTGGCACCAGAAGCGGCAAAAACAGAGCGATGGCGATGGATGTGTCATTCGCCGCAGGCGAACCAAGCCAATAAAGCCACAAGCCCACCACGAAAAGCGACAGGATGCTGGCACTCAATGCCAGCCCGCCGCTTGCCCACAGCAACGGCCAAAGTCCTGACCAGTTCTGCCAATGGATCAAGCTAAGGCGCGATGGCAGCGCATCGGGAAAAAACCAGCTTGCCGCAAACGACCAAATTAGTGCTGCCAGTAATCCGAAAAAGGCCGCCGCCATTGGCAAGCAAGCCAGTGATGCGAGGGCGGCCAATGGCCGGTCAAGCCAAACGCTGCGCCACCCGCGCCGCGCCCAGATATCGGCCAGCCATCCGGCGCAGCGCTCACCCAGTAGCCATATGCCGACGCCGCCTAGCGCCAGCCCGATTTGCAGCACCGCCCCGAACGAGGCCGGCAAGCGCGCCGCAAGATCGGCATCATAGAACCCGTTCAAAACCAAAACCGACAAGGGCGGCGGCAAGGTGGGTGCCAGCAACAGCGCCATATCAACAACCGACAGGCTGAATATCAGCACCGCGATGATTGGCAGGCGCAACTGACGATAAATCAACGGTAAAATAACCAGTCCCCAGCCGGTATAGCGGCCATAGCCAAGACTGGTCGCGACATCGGCAAGCCGCTGTACTGGCAGGCGGGCCGTGGCGGCCATCGCGACCAGCAGCAAGAACGGTATTTCTTTGGCGATTAGCCCAAAGATCAGTGCCAAACCATGCGGGTCGGGGACAAGTGACCAGACCGGCGGGCGGTCAAATCCAATCACGCCGGGGGATAAAAGGCGGATCAGCCACCCTGATGGGGCCAGCAAAAACACCATCCCTATGGCCACCGCGGCATGTGGGATGGCCACCAGCGGCCCGGCCAATCGACGAAGCCAGCCAAAAAACCGGCTGTTGAAACAGGCCACCAGCAGTAAAAAACTGCCTGCCACTGACAAAAACGTGGCCAAAAGTCCGGTTGTCAGCGACAGCAAGACGGCCTTGGCAAGGCCGGCTGTCTCTAGAAATTGGGTTGCCGGGGCCATGGACAGGGTGTGTTTGCCAAGCACCGGAAAATAGCCTGCCGCCGGCACCAGAATGCCCGCCATGCCGACCAGCACCGGTAGCGTAAACAAACTAATGGCGGCAATGGTCAGCCGGCGTTTGGCCACTGTTTTTCGTGTCTTGCCGGCC
>JAYOFA010000089.1:0-2675 GCA_038116935.1 Puniceispirillum sp. (SeqCode)
CAACCGCCGCCCGGTCGGGCGCTGGATTGGCTGCCAACAGCGCGCTGGCACTGACTAGCATACCGGGTGTGCAAATGCCGCATTGCGCCGCGCCATATGCAAGGAAACTGTCTTGCAGGCGGGCGATCGTCCCATCCGCATGCAGCCCCTCAATCGTGGTAATTGCGGTGCCTTCGGCCTGACCTACCGCCATCAAACAACTACATACCGGCGCGCCATCCAGCAAAATGGTGCAGGCGCCACAATCGCCGGCGTTGCAACCGACCTTGGTACCGGTCAGGCCCAGATCATCGCGCAACGCCTCGCTCAGACGCGTGGTTGGCGCAACCGCGATGTCGACAGCGTTCCCATTGACTGTAAAGCGGGTCATGGCTGACGCCCTCCGGCAAGGCTTGACCCAAGAAGGCGGGTGATCGCCGCCGTAATGGCCTGCCGGCGGTAAGCCGCACTGCCCCGCAGATCATCGATCGGCGTCAAAGCTGCCAAATATGCTGCATCAACCGCGGCCGTCGCATCAGCCAACCGGCACCCCCGCAACGCCGCTTCAAGATCGGGCAGGCGCATCGCGACCGCGCTACACGCCCCGACCGCAACCGCCGCATCGGTGATGACGCCGGCATCATCCACCACCAGCCGCGCCGCCACCATGCCAATCGAAATAACCAAATACCGGCGCGCGCCAAGCTTGTAAAAACCAGACTGGCCGGTTGCCGACGCCGCCGGCACAAACAGTCCGGTGACCATTTCATCGGCGGCCAGCGCGGTTTTCCGGTTCCCCAGAATAAATTGGCCAAGCGGCAACTGTCGCGCCCCAGCAGATGACCGTAACAAAACCTCAGCATCAAGCGTCAATAATGGTGGCACCCCGTCGGCCGCGGGCGATGCATTGCATAAATTACCAACTAGCGTCGCCCGGTTCTGGATCTGAATGGATCCTACTTCACGCGCGGCGGCCTTTAGCCCGTCAAAGGCGGCCGGCAAATTGGCGCGCACAATATCCTGCCAGGTAACAGCGGCCCCAATATACCAGCCTTGGTCGTCATTTGTGATGCGCGTCAGTTCGGGAATAGCCGACACATCAAGCACCGCCCCATCAAGTGGCCGGTCCTGTAACGCAGGAAACAGGTCGGTGCCGCCGGCCAGAATACGCCACCGCCCGCCAGCCAATGCCGTCACCGCCGCATCAAGATCGTGCGCTCGCAGATAATCCGCCCCATGCCGCATGCTTGCCTCGATATCCTGCCTAAACCGGTGTCAGCTATTCATCAAAGCCTGCATTGCCGCATTGACCTCGCGGCTGTGAAGACGCGCCATTTTATTGGTTGGCGGCAACGCCTCGTCATGGAAAAAGGACGGCAATTCGTCATCATCCTGATCAAAGCCGGCAGCCTTGTTAAACGCCGCCTCAAGCCGCAATGTCTGAAGGCCGATATCGCGAATGGCATCCGGCGTCATGCCGGCGTCAAACGCATCATTGATCGCATCGGCAATCAGCTTCAAATTATCATCGGTGACCGAGCGGCCGAAGACACATAGCCCCATCGAGTCGGCGACCGCGCTGTTGATCTGCATGCGCAGACTTTCGGCCACCAGCTCGGCGATGGTTTTGTCGTCGCATTTGAATGACGGCGCATTGCCAACCGTATGGTCGGCGCCTTGCGCGGTCAGCATCATCGAAATGCCGGTTACCTCGATGATGCGCGGGTCATAGGCACTGATTGCCTGCTTTTTGATCACCGGCACCCGCGCCACATTCAACGCCGCCCCGACCCGCGCTGTACCCGATGCGTAAAGTCGGCCGCGCGCGCTGCCGCGGCGGATTTCGGCGAGACAATTCTGCATAAACCCAACATCACCAAAAGCGCCCTCGCCAGCCTCCATCAACACGCCGATGGTGGCCCCAAGCTCAATGCTATCAACCCCAAGATCATTGGCGGTTTCATTAAGCCGGGCCACATCGTCCGGGTCTTCAAGCCCACAATTGGTGCCAAGCAATCCGATGGTTTCATATTCCAGCGGCGACACCAATTCGCGGCCACTATCATCAACATAGACATTGCTGCATTTGATCAAACAGCCAGGCATGCAGGCATGCTGGGTTTCACCGCCACGGCCGCCATTCAGTTCGCGGATATAATCGCCCCCCATCCGCAACGGCCCGTCATCGGCCCCGGTTAGCTGGCCTGCTGAAAAATTGCGTACCGGCAACGCGCCAAGATGGTTGGTCAGGTCGGCCACCATCGCGGTGCCGGTTGTCTTCAGGCTTTGCACCGCAACCGACTCGCCAAGCTTCTTGCCGTAATCCTTGATCGCGCCCATCACTTTTTTGCGGTCATTGACCGGTGGCATCCGGTCCTTGTCGATCACCATAGCCTTGACCTTTTTGGCGCCCATCACGGCGCCAACACCGCCGCGCGCCGCCAGCCGTGAAGGCCGGTTGTCGGTATCCGAAAACGCCACCCCGGCCATCAGCCCCAGATATTCACCAACCGGACCACACAGCGCCAGCGACGTCTTGTCGCCATAGGCCGCATGCAGTTTGGCCGCACAGTCAAAATTGCCAAGCCCCATATAGGGGCTGGCATCATCAAAGCTGATTGCCCCGTCCTTGGTAATCCGGATCACCACCCACTCATCGCTGGCGCCATGCAAGGTGATACCGGCAATCTGCAACT
>JAYOFA010000090.1:0-2572 GCA_038116935.1 Puniceispirillum sp. (SeqCode)
AGCACCACCAGCGCCACCAACACGGTTTGCAGGAAATCATTGATCAGGGCTCGGATTAGCTGTTTGGTTACGCGCGGGCCAAAGGCCATATAGCTAAATAACAGCGACGCCGGAAAGGTTAGATAGAACAGCGTCGATAGTACCCAAAAGCGGATCATCCCCATATTGTCAAACGGATTGTCTGGCGGCGATGGCGCCTTGTTAACCAACGGGTGGCCCGATGATGGGCGATCGGATCGCGGCTTGTTGGATGATGTTGCCATAACAGAGGTCAGTCTTTCGTCGGTTTCAGCGTGGTGGGTGCGGGCTAAAACCAGCCTTTCTTTTTGAAAACAATGATTTGCGCCGCCACCAACCCTGTCAGCAAACCGCAGAAAATCAGAAACGCCCAGGGGTTTTCAGCCCCCGGAATCCCAGCAATGTTGATCCCCAGAAGGCCGGTTAAAAAGCCAAGCGGCAGGAAGATGGCCGCCACCACCGACAGCGCATACATGTTGTGGTTCAATCGCTCGGTCAACATATTGCCGATTTCGTCATTCACGATCTGGGCCCGTTCGCGGATCGAGTCTAGCTCTTCAATAAACCGTGTAATATCGTCTTGGGCCTCGATAAGACGGCGGATCGTGACCGCGTCGATCCAGTCAATATTCTCATCCACAAGCGCTTTGATCAAATCCCGCTGCGGCGCCATATAGCGCCGGAAAATAATCGCTTTTTTGCGAATGCTGACAATCCGCTCGCGCAACATGTCAGGGCTGCCATCAATCACCGATTCCTCGATATCGTCCATTTCCTCGCCAAGGCTTGTGACCACCGGTGCCATGCGCGCAAACAGCAAATTGATCAGCATCGCGACAAAACTGCCACTATTGTCCGGGCCAGCGCCTTTGGCCAGCCGCTCGGCAATATCGCCCACCGCCCGCAACCGTCTTTTCTGCAATGACACGATGCGATGCGGGTCCACCCATAACCGAATCGACACCATATCTTCTGGGCTGGCATTTTCATTCAAATTGACGCCACGCAGGATCAGCAAAATCCCATCGCCAAGCCGTAAAACCCGCGGCCGCGTCTCCTCGGCCAACAGCGCTTTGATCACTAGCTCATCAAGATAGGTGATCTCCTTTTCAAGCCAGACCTTAGTCGCCGGATTGTTTGCATCAAGATGCGCCCACGCCAGCTGATCGTCTTTCAAAAAGCGGCCAATTTCGCTTCCGATCAGGGATGCGCCGCTGGCATCACCACCAATCGAGACTGCAAATAAAACCGGATCCGTCATCAGACCATCACATCATTGACCATAGAATGTACACGCTACCAGACCATGGTAATCGCCACGGCATGCGTTAGGCGGTATCTTCGGCCTGATTGCCTTGCGGCGCAAGCCCTCTAATATCGTTATCCGGAACTGGCCCGCGCTTATCGGCGGCCATGGTCATTTGGCCGGCATCATTGCATTCATAAACACCGTTTGGAAATCGGCCAGATCCGCAAAGGCTTGGACATCCGCCGGCAAGTCTCCGGCGTCATAGGGCGATTTCGCAGCCATCTGCGCTGCCCCACCGGCCACCGTCAACAGTCGCCAAACAAGCCGTTGTCCGGCCACCGCATCAATCGTCAGACGCGCACAAACAATCCCCGCAAGCCGTTTGACACGTCGCGCCATCGCGCGCTTGGCCGCAATAAAATCAGCAACGCCAAGCTGTGGTTCCAGCAACGCGGTTGAAAAACCGGCCAATTGGATGAATAGCGGGTCACGCGCAAAACAAGCCGCAAAATCGCGGCATAACTGCTCATGATTATCCCATTCGGGCAGAGTCGCCGCGAAATCATCAATCCATCGGTCAAACAGGCGATCGCACACTGCCAGCACCAGCGTTTCACGGCTGGCGAAATAGAGATAGCTTGTCCCCTTGGCAAGCCCCGCCGTCCGGGCCACCGCCTCCATCGTCATCGCGTCAAACCCTGACTGGCGCAACAGCGCCTCGGCGGCATCAATGATCATCGCATGACGTTGCTGTTTTTGTGAGTCGGTCCGCGCCCGCTGTTTTATATCTAACATCACCAATTCATCCTAATAAATGACTTTTAGTCATTTAATGCATAGGAACCGCATGATTTCAAGCACAAAGAACCCCGCAACCTGTTGGTCAATGGGCCTGGTTACAGGCTTGGTCAATGCCTATTCAGAGATCAATTGATTTCGATACCGACAGCATAAAGGATAACAAGTTTTCTTTTCCCACCGCCTTAACATTTCAGACTGCCTGTCGTTCTAAGCCTTGAACCCAATCAGGAAATGACCACCGGCGATGCAAACAACATATGGCAAATATCTGGCGATAGCGTGCGCGGCAACGGCCCTGTCCGGCTGTCAACTGCTGCTCGACAATCGCGATAAAGGCCATGCCGCTGTGGTCGTTGTCCCAACCGCGGATTGGGATGCCATGCGCGCGGCGGGCTTGCGCGAGGAAGCAGCCGCTGAGATCTCTGACGGTCTTGCCGTGGCGATCGCTGACGAGGTTGAGGCCCGCACCACCAAGGCTATTCTCGCAGCCGAAGCTGCCAAGGC
>JAYOFA010000091.1:0-2556 GCA_038116935.1 Puniceispirillum sp. (SeqCode)
GTTGATAGGCCTTGATATGGCCGGGTTTATAGATGCCGGCACAGGCATAGGTTTTTCGGCCCTCTGGTTCAACGGCGGTTTCTTCGCCAAACACAATTCCGCACCCGCCAATCGCCAAGCGGCCAAGATGCATCACATGCCAGTCATTCGGCGCACCGTCATCGGACAAATATTGGCACATCGGCGAGGCAATGATGCGGTTTGGCACCTCTAGGCCCCGCAAGGTCATCGGGGTGAATAGTAAAGGGTGTGAGGGGGGTGTTTCGGTCATCGACAAGTCCAGTTGTTTGTTGTTTTGGATGCGGCGCTCATAAAGCATGTCGGCTAGAGGGTGGTGATCAATTGTTGCATCACATTATGATAGGTGCTGGTGATACTGTCATGTGCAAAATGCCGGCCGTCACACACGATATGCCGGCCTGCTGACCACACATGCCGGACCATCCGGTTGTCGCCGCAAAAAACAAAACTGTCGAGAATTTGATCGCCATCGCGGTTGGCCAAATCGGGTAGGCTGTCATCAAGGGCCAGCATGTTGGCCGGCGCGCCCGCACAAAGATGTCCAGTGCCAACGGCAAGGGCTTGTGCGCCGCCGCCGACCGCCGCGGTAAACAAACCAGCCCCTGCCGACTTTTGGTCACCGGTCATGATCACCCGTTTATGGTCACGAAGGCGTTGCCCATATTCAAGGGTTCGTAATTCTTCGGCAAGCGCAATGCGTATGTTTGAATCACTGCCAATGCCAAATGCCCCATTGGCAGCGATGCAGGCTGGCAGATCAAAAATGCCATCGCCAAGACTTGATTCGGTGATCGGGCACAGGCCAAAAACCGCCCCGCGTTTGGCAAGGCCGGTCAGCTCTTCACTATCAAGCCGCGTGCCGTGAATAAGGCACCAGCGTTGATCGACCGGCATATTGTCAAGAAGCCAGTGACCAGGGCTTGTGCCAAAGGCCGCGCGGATCGCGTCAACTTCAGCTTGCTGTTCGGCGAGATGTATATGAATTGGCCGGTCTGGCACCTTATCGACAATGGCGGCCAATCCGTCCGGCGTCACCGCGCGTAGCGAATGTGGTGCCACGCCGATCCGGCAATCTGGCGGCAGATAGGCGATGACCTCACAGCTGGCATCGAACAATTGTGAAAATTGATCGATGGTACAGCCAAATCTTTTTTGTCCGTTACCAAGCGGGCTGCCATCCGGGCCAGCTTGCTGGTAGAGGACCGGCATGAGTGTCAGGCCAATCCCACTGATGTTGGCCGCTGCCGCCACGCGGCTGGCCATCTCGGCACAGTCGGCATAAGGGCGGCCATCGGGTTGGTGGTGTAAATAATGAAACTCGCCGACATGGGCGAAACCGGCCTCAAGCATTTCCATCTGGGCAAAGGCGGTGATGGCCTCGACATCATCAGGCGTCAGCTGTGCCAAAAACTGGTACATCAGGCGGCGCCACGTCCAAAAGCTGTCAGTTCCATCCGGCCCGCGTCTTTCGGTCAGCCCGGCCATCGCCCGTTGGAAGGCGTGGCTATGCAGATTAACAGGGGCTGGCAGCAAAATGCCGACGGCCGTGTCGGTGGGGGGGTGGTCAGCCACCAGCCTGCTTATGACGCCGTTGCTGACGGTAACTTTCACATGATGTTGCCACCCGGCATCGGTCAGGGCGGTTTTGGCCCACAGTTCCATATTTGGCCCCGTTTTGGTTGCTGTTCTGTTGGCAGCTTATCGCAGAATGGCCACAGCCCAAGAGATAATTTGATCAATTGATATCGCCGCATAAAGGCGGCATGATTTACTGTCATTCTGACAGATAACAAGGGTCTTTCCACGGGAGCGCGTATCGATGCCTGACAGTCTTGATAAACCCTATTGGTGGGAGGCAGCGCCGCCACAGGACTTTAGGCTTGAGAGCTGGCCGGCGCGTGTTGATGTTGTCATTATTGGCGGCGGCTTTACCGGCTTTGGGGCGGCGATACCGTTGGCGCGGGCGGGGCTTGAGGTGCTGGTTCTTGAAGCCGCACAAATAGGCAGTGGGGCCTCAACCCGCAATGGGGGCATTACCAGCGGTAATTTACGCCTGTCGTTTGATGATTTGTCACGGCGGTTCGGGCCGGATCAAGCCACCGCCTTTTACCATGAAGCCGCGGCGGCGCGCGCCGATTTATATGCGTTTATCACCAATGAGGGGATTGAGTGCGACTTGCAGCCATGTGGCCGGCTTGTTGGGGCGTTGCGGCCTGACTCGCTTGATACGATGCGGCGTGACGCTGACCGGCTTGGAACGCTTCTCGGTATCCGTGCCGAGGTGCATGACCGGACAAGCCTGCCGGTGCATATTGACAGTGCGCGCTATTGCGGCGGCATGTGGCGCGACGATATAGGCGGCATCCATCCGGCCAAGCTGTTGGCCGGCATGTGCCGCTTGGCCGAGACAAGCAGGGTGAAGATATCCAGCGGTACCCCGGTGAGATCGGTCACCCGCGACGCGCAGGGTCCGGCCGAGACGAGCTTTTTAATTGAAACCGATCGTGGCCCGGTGCGCGCTGGCCATGTGATCAG
>JAYOFA010000092.1:0-2344 GCA_038116935.1 Puniceispirillum sp. (SeqCode)
GGCAGAAGGCCGGCTGTACGCGCACCGCCAGGATTTATAAATTCAAGATCAATCCGCGCCCCGCTGCCACTGACACCGGGAATGGTAAACGTGCCGGCTTCGACCGCAAGCCCATCGGCCACCATAAACCTCGCATGATAAATTTTGTCTGTATTGGTATTGTAGACGCGGATCACTACCGGCCCATCGGCCACCGGCACGACCCCTTCATCAACTGCAAAAGGGCCAACCGACGCCGCCATATTACCGCAGAACATACCATAGTCGATCACCCCGTCGCGCACGCCGACCTGCACAAATGTGTAATCAACATCAGCATCATCGCGTGCCGACGGGGCGACAATGACAATCTTTGACAAGGACGAAATACCACCACCCATGCCGTCAAGCTGGCGCCCATAGCGGTCGGGACTTCCCATCACATGCCGGAACAACGGGTCCCACATTGTCTTGTCGACGGGCAAATCCCGTTCATGAAAGATCACTGCGTTTGAACTGCCACCACGCGCAAAAACCGCATTAACAGTCTGTCGCATGCTCGGCCCGTCCTAACCCACATCCTTAGCCCGTTCACGCAAAACGGTTTTCTGAATTTTGCCGGTCTGGGTTTTTGGTAATGCCGTATAAACGAAATGTTTTGGGACCTTATAGCCAGCCAAATGTTGTCGGCAAAAGCTGGTCAATGACTCGGCAGTTGGTTCTACCGCCCCAGGTTTTAAGGTGATAAAGGCACATGGTGTCTCGCCCCATTTCTCGTCAGGCCGGGCCACAACCGCAGCTTCCATAATATCCGGATGCTGATAGAGCGCCTCTTCCACCTCAAGGCTGGAAATATTTTCACCGCCCGAAATGATAATATCTTTCGAACGATCCTTGACCTCGGCATAGCCGTCGGCATGCATAACCGCCAAATCACCGCTATGGAACCAGCCGCCAGCCGACGCGCGGGCGGTGTCATCAGGATTGTCAAGATACCCCTTCATTACAATATTTCCACGCAGCATAATCTCGCCAATCGTGGTGCCGTCTGCCGGTACCTGCTTCATAGTATCAGGGTTCACGACCTGAAACTCACCAGCAAGTACATGTGGTACGCCCTGACGCGCCATTTTCTGGGCACGGTTGGCCAATGGCAGATCTTCCCATTCGTCCTGCATTTCGCAAATCAATGATGGGCCGTAGGATTCTGTTAGTCCGTATAGATGGATCACGTTGAATCCCATCGACTCCATATCATCGATTACCTTGCTTGGTGGTGCCGCTCCGCCGGTTGCCACTTGCACCGGGATCGGCTGAGCCGATTTTGGCTTCACTGCCGCCGGAGCATGGATCAACATCGACAGCACCACCGGTGCCGCCGCCATATGGGTCACACCTTCAGCTGTAATCAGCCGGAAGATTTCTGCGGGATCAACCGCCCTTAAACAGACGTGCGTTGCCCCGATTGCGGTAACAGCCCACGGGTGCGTCCAACCGTTACAATGGAATAGTGGCAAGGTCCACAGATATTTACTTTTCCTTGTGAGCCCCAGCGCCATAACATTGCCAAGCCCATTGAGAGCCGCTCCACGGTGTGAATAGACAACACCTTTTGGATTACCCGTTGTGCCAGATGTATAGCTAAGAGATATCGCCATCATCTCGTCGACAATCTCAAACCGCGGTACATCACCTGCACTGGTGAGAAACGTTTCATAATCCATAACGCCAATCACCCGACCCACATCAACTGCGGGATCGTCAATGCCAATCACACGCATATCCCGACCACTTAATTCCATTGCCGCTTCAGCCAAATCTGCGTATTCGCGATCAACAAACAGCAGCTGGCTGTCTCCATGCGTTAAAATGCTGGCAATCGTTTTGGCGTCAAGGCGGGTATTAATCGTGTTCAAGACTGCCCCGGTCATCGGCACGGCAAAATGCAACTCCAGCATTTCCGGTATGTTCGGGCAGATTACTGAAACTGTTGCGCCGGGGTTAATGCCCTGATTGATAATAGCGGCTGCCAATTTTTCACAACGCACGCCGAATTCACCATAGCTATAACGCCGCGCACCATAGACAATAGCTGTCTTGTCGCGGAAGATATAGGCCGACCGGCGCAAAAAATGTACTGGCGACAGCGGTTGAAAATCGGCCCCACCCATATCAAGCCGTTCATAGGGCGATGTTGACAAATCTGATGACATGATTACGAACTCCTCTTCCCGGCGCTAATCTTCACCAACGCCCCAACCCCAGAAATCATTGCCAGATTGCTGTAAGAAGCGGCTAATGACCATCTGGTGCACCTCGGTAGCCCCATCGACAAGAAGCGCTTGCCGCGCATAACGATAAATCC
>JAYOFA010000093.1:0-2307 GCA_038116935.1 Puniceispirillum sp. (SeqCode)
TTGCGCTTTTTGGCCATGGCGGCGGTAAAGCCGGTATCGATCACGACGATATGATCGTCCGATTTGGCCAGCCAGACAAAATAATCCATCGGCATTGGCCCATCATGGGGGTCGCCACCGATAAAATGCTCGCTCCGCACCGCGTCGCGGGCGGCATAGCGAATGGCGAAAAGTTCATACACAGGAAGGCTTGGTAAATCACGCATGATCGGGCATCCGCTGATAATCAAAACTGATCATAATCAAAACTGGTCATTGATGACGTAACAATCGTTCCAGTGTGCCGTGTCAGGCTGGTAACGCAACCTAAAAAAATATTTTTGCTATCTGGAAAAAATACATCCCTTATCTTTGCCGGCATATAAGGCCATCGTGTCATGTTTTTGTGTTTTGGATTTTCGGCCGCAATCAATTATGGTTTGATGCGACATAGCCAGGATCAATGCACACATATGCATCGGGCATCACACCGGTATCTTGGTCACATTGAAGGATCAAATTATGAGTCTGACTAGCACCCATTGGGGCACCTATCATGCGCGGGTTAAAAATGGCCGCCTGATCGATATGCAGCCGTTTGCCGAAGACACGGATCCCAACCAGATTGGTCGTGGCATTGTTGACGTGATTGACAATCCGGCCCGGATCACCGCGCCGATGGTGCGTAAAAGTTGGCTTGAGACCGGCCCCGGTAGCGCGCCGGAAAAGCGCGGTCATGACCCGTTTGTTGAAATCGATTGGCCGCATGCGAACAAACTTGTTGCGGCTGAACTCGACCGGGTAATCAAGACGTTTGGCAATGCGTCGATTTTTGCCGGATCTTACGGCTGGGCGAGTGCTGGCCGGTTTCACCATGCACCAGGTCACCTGCATCGGTTTTTGAATTGTCTTGGTGGCTATACAAAATCGGTCAATACCTACAGCTTTGCCGCAGCCGAGGTGATTGTGCCGCATGTGATCGGCCATTTTCGCAATTATATCTATAATCAAACAAGCTGGGTTTCGGTGCGAGACCATGCGGACTTATTTGTCGCCTTTGGCGGTGTGCCGCTGAAAAACGGCCAAATCGGGCAAGGGGGTCTTGGCCGCCATATCCAGAGGGATTCAATTCTGGCCGCCCATGCGAACGGGGTCCGGTTTGTATCAGTCTCACCGCTACGCGAGGACATGATCGCCGATGTTAATGCCGACTGGTTTGCGGTACGGCCCAACAGTGACACTGCCTTGATGCTGGCATTGTGTCATGTGCTGCTAACCGAAGATTTGCACAATAAGGATTTCCTCGATCGCTATTGCGTTGGTTTTGACCGTTTTGCCGCCTATTTGACCGGTGCCGATGACCATCAGGCCAAAAGCCCCGAATGGGCGGCGCCGCTATGCGGTATTGATGCCGCCCGCATTCGGGATTTGGCCAGGTCTATGGCCGGTAGCCGTACGATGCTGTCTTTCAGCTGGTCGCTGACCAGGCAGGCGCATGGCGAACAGCCGTTCTGGGCGGGGATCACGCTGGCGGCAATGTTGGGGCAGATTGGCTTGCCTGGCGGCGGTTTCGGGCTTGGCTATTCGGCCGTCAATACGGTGGGCAGCCATATCCGGCGCGTGCCGGTGGCGGCGATGCCGCAGGGCCAGAACAAGGTTGATAGCTTTATCCCGGTGGCACGGATTGCCGATATGTTGCTGAACCCGGGGGGGCGTTTCGATTATAACGGTCAGGCTTATGAATTTCCGGATATCAAGCTGATTTACTGGGCCGGTGGAAACCCGTTCCACCACCATCAGGATTTGAACCGCTTTTTGACGGCGTGGCAAAAGCCGGACACGATTATCGCACATGAATGGTGTTGGAACGCGTTGGCCAAACATGCCGATATTGTGTTGCCGGCAACAACCACATTGGAACGTACCGATATCGCCATGTCGCCGATGGATAATTATTTTGTATCCATGCAGCAAGCGATTGATCCGGTTGGTGCGTCCCGCGACGATTTTGATATTTTCCGCGGTATCGCCCGCGCGTTGGGCGTTGAATCTGCCTATACTGAAGATCGTGATGCCGAGGCGTGGCAACGCTGGCTGTATGATGTGTCCAAGCAGGCGGCGGCGGAAACCGGGGTCGAATTGCCAAGCTATGACGCGTTTCGTGATGCTGGCTGGTTCAAGCTTGACGCGCCGGACAGCGCGCATGTGATGATGGCCGATTTTCGGGCTGACCCGGTCGCCAACCCGTTGGCAACGCCAAGTGGCAAAATAGAGATCTGGTCCGAAACCATCGCCGGCTTTGGCTATGATGATTGCGCGCCTCATCCA
>JAYOFA010000094.1:0-2243 GCA_038116935.1 Puniceispirillum sp. (SeqCode)
GTCAAGACGCACCACCGCCGACGCCACCAAAAGTGCCAGAATGAACGGCGCCAGTGGCTTGAATATACCGTGGCTATCTGGCAGCATTACCGCCAGCACCACTCCAACCGGTAGCGCAAGACGCGCATGTCGCCCGCTGGCCTCAAGCAAAAACAACAATCCTGTAACTATCATGCGGGCTATTGTTTACCGCCCTTCACGATACGATCAAGAATCATTGCATTAGCTGGCATTTGTCATAACGGCGTTAGCAGTTAATTGGTCGCCATAAGCAAACAACGCCGCCGAACCGCCGGTATGCAAAAACACCACATCCTTGTCCGTTTCAAAAAACCCTTGCTCAACAAGGCCAATTAACCCGGCGAGCCCCTTGCCCGAATAAACCGGGTCAAGTAACACACCCTCGCGCCGAGCAATAAGACTGATCGCATCCAACGTGCCTTGCGTGGGCTGGCCGTACCCAGCCCCAACATAGTCGTCATCAACAATCACTTTTCCCACGTCAAGTGGTGTATCGGTTAGCTGGGCGGCGGTGCTTGCCGCCAACTTGTGAACCACCTGAATTTGTTTGTCGGCCGGATGACGCACGCTGACCCCCATGATCGGTATGTCAGAACCGGCCGCATGCAGGCCAGCGAGCATCCCCGCATGCGTTCCCGCGCTACCCGATGCCAGAACAATCCAGCCCACGTCAAGCTGCTGCTGTTTAATCTGATCAAGCAACTCAAAAGCGCACGATACATAGCCAAGCGCACCGATCTCATTGGACCCACCGCCGGGAATGAAATAGGGCTTGCGCCCGGCCGCGGCCAACGTTTCAGTCACCGCCAGCGCCTCGGCATTCATATCCAGCCCAGCACGCCGATATTCCAGCGTTGTGCCAAACAGGTGATCGAACAGCACATTACCGGTGGTTTCGTAGTCAGGCGCGCGGTCAGGCACCCGCCGTTCCAGCAGCGCATGGCAATCAAGCCCGAATTTACACGCCGCCGCTGCCGTTTGACGCACATGATTGGACTGCACCGCCCCTTGTGTCACCACCATGTCAGCGCCTTTTTCGAGCGCATCAGCAATCAAAAATTCTAGCTTGCGGGTTTTATTGCCACCCGAGGCAAGACCGGTGCAGTCATCCCGCTTGATCCAAAGCCGCGGGCCGCCCAACGCTGCGCCAAGACGCGGCATATCCTCAAGTGCGGTTGGCTGATGGCAAAAGGAAACGCGAGGAAAATCGCTGATTTGCTTGACCATTTCATAGTGTCTTTCTTGTTCACAGTATCAATTTGCTTTGACACAAACCTTGACGCGATCAGGCGTAAAAAGCCAATGTTTATTTTAGATTCATAATGAGCATTTTTTTCAAAATTGGGAGTTGCAATGGATCTTTTATGGTTTAGTGACTTGTTGGCCTTGCAAGCAACCGAGCATTTTTCGCTGGCCATGCGCAAATGCAATGTCAGTCAGCCCGACTGGAATATCAAAATGAGTATTAACCTGATTCGCACCACCAGCGCGCAAGACCCGCATCCTGTCCAAATCTGGGACCATGTGCGCCAGCATCACACCCCCGATACCTCTACCCCCACAGCCCCTGTCACCCACCATCCCCTCACATACTGACGGAAACGCCTATCATGCAGTTTGAACGTGATTTCAAAACCAAGACAATTTACCACGGCGATATTGGCATCCATGTACGCTATGCAGGCAGCGGCCCACCATTACTATTGCTTCACGGTTATCCGCAAACCGGATATATGTGGCACAAGATCGCGCCGCGGCTGGCCAAAACATTCAGCGTTGTGATCCCCGATTTGCGCGGCTATGGCGACAGCGACAAGCCGCCAACTGACGCCACGCATGCCCCCTATTCCAAACGGGCGATGGCGGCTGATATGATGGCGGTGATGCAGGCCTTGGGACATAGCCGCTTTGCCGTTGCCGGCCATGATCGCGGCGGGCGGGTTGCACACCGGCTGGCACGCGACCATGCCGCGGCGGTCAGCCATCTTGCGGTGCTTGACATCGCACCGACAAAAGCGATGTATGACGCCACCGACAAAACATTCGCAACAGCCTATTATCATTGGTTTTTCCTGATCCAGCCGGCGCCCTATCCGGAAACTATGATCGGCCATGATCCGCAATTTTTCTTGGCGCATAAAACTGGTCAATGGGGCCGCACATCGGGCGCGATTACCGCACCCGCCTTTGCTGAATATCTACGCTGCTTTTCCAATCCGGCA
>JAYOFA010000095.1:0-2194 GCA_038116935.1 Puniceispirillum sp. (SeqCode)
GCGATAGCCAATTTGGATCTTATGGCGGTTTAACCTGTCATCTGTTGCCACAACTCGACCGTGATCATTTTTTTCCGGCCTTTCGCAATCGGCGGCATTACGCAACAACCGGCGCGCGCATCTTTATGGATGTCAGCGCCACCGATGGTGACAAACGGTGGGCCATTGGCGAAATTACCAAAAGTGACCAAGCGGCAGTGACACTCGATTTCGAGGTGATCGGCACCGCCCCGATTGAACGGCTTGATATTTTTGATGGACTTGATCTTGTGCGCACCATCCGGCCATCGGGGGGGCAAAGCACCGGCGACCGGTTGCGTGTCACCTGTGCCGGACAGCATTATCGCGGCCGCGGCAGGCTGGTAAAATGGGATGTAAAAGCAGCGTTTGATCAAGGCAAAATAGACCGGATTAAACCGATCAATTTTTGGAATCCAAACCGTCAACCCCACCTTGTCGATGACCGGCATGCGGTGTGGAAAACAGTGACAACCGGCGGTGCGTCATCGGTTGATTTCTGGTTGGATGCGGCGGCGTGGGACGGGTCGGTCGACATCAATACCAATTTTGACTCGGTGACGACATCACTTGGCGCCATCGATGAAACCGGTATCACCGTTGATTGTGGCGGCATGGATATCCGGCTTCATCTTCACAGATTGCCAGCAACCTTGCATGATTATGCGCTGACAGGTCAGCAAACGGTCAGCCTGCCGGCGGGGACTGAACGGCGGCTTTATGTGCGGGTGACGCAGGAAGACGGGCATCAGGCCTGGAGCAGCCCGATCTATATTCGTAAAGCGTGAACCGGCCGCTAACGAGGCCGATAAAACACTAAATGGAACAGACTATTAAGAGGATCGTCATGGATCTTGCCGCGGTAAAAATCACCAACCTAGAGGCGTTTGTTGTCGCGATGCCGCTGATCGGCGTCTTCACCAGTGGTGGCAAATCGAAAAATGTGACCAAGGGGGTTGTGGTGCGGCTGACGGCGGCCGATGGCAGCGTTGGGATCAGTAGTGTTGACCCGTCAACCCGGGCGGTTTTCCCCGACCGGGCCGAGGATTTGCTGGCGACGATCACTGACCGGTTGAAACCAGTGCTGATCGGTATGCCAGCCTCGCAGATCAATGCGATTTCTGGCCTGATGGGTCAGGTGCCGGACAGCCAGCTTGGGGCGCGCGCGGCGGTTGAAATTGCCGCCATTGATCTAACATGCCGGCATCTTGGTCTGTCGCTTGGCGATTATCTTGGTGGCGTGGTCACGCCGCAGGTTGATTTTAACGGATGGGTTGGCGAATTGCCGGCTGATGAGGCAGCCACCGAGGCACGCGGCTGGGTGAAGGCTGGATTCAAGTCAATGAAAATCAAAGTCGGCAGTGACCTTGCGGCTGATATTGACCGGGTGCTGGCGGTACGCGACGCGGTTGGTGGTACTGTGGGCTTGCGGATTGATGCGAATGAACAATATCGGGTTGCCGATGCATTACGGTTGTGTGACGCAGTAAAAAGCGCTGAATTGCAGCTGTTTGAACAGCCGGTGCCTCGCGACGACCTTGAGGGGCTTGCCACCATCCGGCGCCGCGGCGGCATTGCCATTATGGCGGATGAATCAATCAGTGACCATGCCAGCCTGTTGCGGGTGATCCAAGCGGACTGTGCCGACTATGTCAAATTCGGTGTTGCCCAGGCCGGTGGCTTGATGCCGGCGGCCCGTATGATCGCGACCGCTGATGCGGCTGGGCTGAAGGTGGTTATGGGGCATGGTTTTGGTCTGGATATGAGTACGATGACCGAAATTATGGTCGGTGCGGCGTTTGCCAATATCATGCCCGGATTGGAATGTGTTGGCCCGCTAAAAGTCACTGATACGGTGGCAACGACAAGACTGGATATTTCAACCGGCTCTTACACGGTGCCGGCGGTTGCTGGGCTTGGTATTACGCTGGATCCAGACAAGATGGCGCGCTACACGGTAGCGTAAGGCAGGCGCCTAAGGCAGGCTAGTCGAGCGATTTCCAGAGGAAATTTAGCCCACCACCAAAGGTCAGAATATCGACCCAAAAACCATGTGATTTGGTTTTTATCCGGGTCAAGATAAAGCGCCCCAGCATATTGCCCGGGATGGTCGCCGCCCCTGCCAGCAAGCCGATGATCAACAGATCATAGGTGATCAGTCCAAGACTGCCATAGC
>JAYOFA010000096.1:0-2156 GCA_038116935.1 Puniceispirillum sp. (SeqCode)
GTAGCAACATCAGCAACAGTAACCGCAGGCAATGGCCTAGGTTCAACAACCCATAGCAATACAAACCAGCCAATCCGGCCAAGCCAAAAATACAATTTACCTTCGGGTGTGTCAGGCGGGTGCATCGCCATCAGTGATAGCCCTTGCCAGCCTTTGTCTTGCCACGAAAAACCCAATAGCTGTAGGCGGTATAGCCAAGAATAATTGGCAGCAAAACCACTGCCCCAACCAGCAAAAAGGCAAGGCTCGAATCCGGGGCCGCCGCCTGCCAAATGGTAATGTGCGGTGGCACTATCAGCGGGAACATGCTGATCCCAAGGCCAATATAGCTTGTTACAAAAAGGCCGACCGAGAACAGAAACGGCCGGTTATCCTGTTTGGCATTGAGGCTGGCAAACAAACCGACAAACAGGCCGAATGTCAGCACCGGCACCAGTGCCGTATAATAAAGTGACGGCACCGAAAACCAGCGCGCCATGAATTTCGCGTCAAGAAACGGCGTCCACAGGCTGACAGCAGCCATAACCAGCCCCATCGCCAGCGCCGCCCACCAGCCAAGCTGATAGGCCCGCACCCTTACCCATCCATCGGTTTTCATAATCAGCCATGTGGCACCAAGAAGCGCATAGCCAACCACCAGCGCCACCCCGCACATCACGCTGAATGGTGACAGCCAGTCCCACCAACCGCCGGCATAATGGCGCCCGTCAATATCAATGCCCTGCAACAGCGCACCAAGGGTGATCCCCTGGGCCAAGGCAGCGACCAATGATCCCAGAAAAAACGAAAGATCCCACGCGGTTTTCCAGCGCTTGGTCCGCCAGCGGAATTCAAAGGCAACGCCGCGGAAAACCAGCCCGAACAGCATCGCCATGATCGGCGCATAAAGCGCCGGCAATATCACCGCATAGGCCAACGGAAACACCGCAAAAAGCCCGCCGCCACCAAGCACCAGCCAGGTTTCATTACCATCCCAGATCGGGGCAACGGTATTCATCGCCTGATCCCGCCGCTGCACACCTTTTAAGAAAGGAAACAGAATCCCGACACCAAGGTCGAACCCATCAAGAACCACATAGGCCAAAATCGCAAAAGCAATCAGCCCGGCCCAGATTAACGGCAAATCAATCGTCATCGACCTACTCCTGTCTGGTGCGTGATGCCCGGCTTTTCGCTAACATAGGCCGCCACACCGGCTGCCCGGTTTGGTATACCCGACACTGGCCCAGTTTCGCCGGATGCCGGAGTTTTGCCCATCAGCTGCAACAAAAAGACAATGCCGGCACCAAATACCAAGAAATAGACCAGCGCAAAAATGGCCAACGATACCGCCACGGCCGGCGCATCAAGCGGCGATGCCGATTCAGCGGTCCGCAGCAAACCATAAACCGTATAAGGCTGGCGCCCAACCTCGGTTGTGATCCAGCCGGCAAGCACCGCAACAAAGCCCGATGGCGTCAAGCCGATCGCCGCCCAATGCGCGATGCGGCTGTCAAACAGCCGGTCACGAAGCCGTAACCATAAGGTCCACAACCCCAGCCCCATCATCGCCACCCCAATCGCCACCATGATGCGGAACGACCAAAAGACCACTGTCGCATTCGGCCGGTCTTGCGGCGCAAATTCCTTGAGGCCGCGCACCGTGCCGTTCCAATCATGGGTCAAGATAAACGACCCCAATTTTGGAATTTCGACCGCATATCGGGTCTCCTCGGCAGCCATGTCAGGCAGGCCAAACAATATCAGCGGCGCCCCGGCTTGGGTTTCAAAATGGCCCTCCATCGCCGCAATTTTGGCGGGCTGATGCTGCAGCGTATTAAGACCATGAATATCGCCAGCAACAATTTGGATCGGTGCAACAATGGAGGCCATCCACATCGCCATCGAAAACATGGTGCGCGCGCCAAGGTTATGCCGGTCCCGCAAAAGATGCCATGCACCAACACCGCCAACCACAAAGGCCGTGGTCAGATAGGCCGCCAAGACCATATGGACAAGCCGGTAGGGAAAGGACGGGTTAAAAATAACCTCGAACCAGTCAAGCGGAATGAATTGACCAACATCGTTATAGCCAAAGCCGGCAGGCGTTTGCATCCAGCTGTTGACCGACAAAATCCAAAAGGCGGAAAACAGCGTTCCAAACGCAACCATCAAGG
>JAYOFA010000097.1:0-2149 GCA_038116935.1 Puniceispirillum sp. (SeqCode)
GGCCGGATATCATATCTTCAACACCAGCATCAATATTGGGGTTGTCATTGACCTCAATCACTACAGACCGCCCGTCAACATCCTTCAGATCGACACCATAAAGCCCGTCGCCAATGCTTAGCCCGGCACTGATCGCCGATTGCAGAATCTTGGGAGGCACCTGATCAATCGCCACGGTTTCAAACCCGCCTGATACCACACGCTTGTTCTGCTGATGGTGATAGATCTGCCAGTGACCACGCGCCATGAAATATTGCGATGCAAAAAGCGGCGTGCCATTCAGAATGCCAACACGCCAGTCAAAGGCTGTTGGTAGATATTCCTGTGCAAGCATCATGTAGCTTTTATCCAGCATCTTTCGTGCCTGCGCCAAAAACGCATCTGCGGATTCAACCTTGATCACACCGCGTGAAAATGATCCATCCGGCACTTTAAGGACCAGAGGAAACTGTAACCCGTCAAGCACCGTTCGCAGATTTGCCCGGGTCAGAAGAATTGTTCGTGGTGTGTCCAACCCGGCCCGTTCGAGGGCTTCTGCCAAAAACACCTTGTTTGAACAGCGTAAGATCGATTTTGGATCATCAATGACTGGCAGGCCAAGTTGTACGGCTTTTGACGCAAATTGATAGGTAAAATGGGCAATGCCGGTTGTCGTGCGAATAAACAGTGCGTCAAAGGCTTCCAACCGTTTCAGATCGGTCTTGGTGATGATCTCGGTATGCAGCCCCTGCCCGCTTGCCGCCTTTGTCAAATGCTGTAACGCACGGTTGTTTGATGGGGGCAATGCCTCATCTGGATCAACCAGAACGGCCAAGTCAAACTGATAGCGTTTGGCAAGGTTTGCCGCGGATATTGAAGTTCCGAGGGAGTCGGTCAGGGATTTAACAAATCGGGGCCGATCAACCGCATCAACAGCGACAATTGACAGGGGCCATACATAGTCGACCTCCCATCTATCCTTGCGCCGATGCAGCATAATTTCCAGTATTGGCACCGGAAAAAGTTGGTAACAACGTTTGGCAAGGCGCCGTGCCCATGGCAAATCTGTATGCCCAAAATAAAGTTCAAACGAATATGTATCGCCGGCTGCCACATTGGCAAAGTCACCCGCTTTACCGGTATCTGGTATCAATTGCGTCAATTCGGCCAAATGTTCGGCATAAATACGTTTGATCTCGAGATTTGATAATGTATCAACCGCAGGCAGAACCTTGCTACCCCTTGCCTCGGCGACCAATGACACATAATAGCCCGACGATAAATATTCATCCCCCGGGCACAGATTGATCACATAAGGGGCGTAATCCTTGGCGGAAACAAAAGACATATAGTCTTGCGCTGTGGTGATCGCCAACGACCGGCGTTTGACAAGAAGCTGCTCGACCAACGTGACGTCTTGCTGTCGTGGCACAACGACAATGGTGGCCGGCCGGTCTGACTTGGCACTGCTTGTGCCAGTCGACCTAGACAAGGCAGCTATCGGCCTTGTCATGCGGATCGCATCAGCACCATCTTCATAATAGCCGGTCAACACATGCTGCGGTGTAAAACCGTGGCGTAAATAAAATTCGACAAGCCTAAGATTCTGTTTTCGGGCCTCAAGCCTGACGCTTTTACGGCCTGCTTTTCCGGTTGCAGCTACGGCCATGTCCAGTAATTTTGATGCAACACCATGCGTGCGCCACGCGCGCAGAACGGCCAGTGAATAAATACGCGCTTTATCGCTGTTCTTGCGCAAATGCACCAAAACATAACCGATCGGCACTTCATCGATGGCCGTTGCCACCAACAGTATTTGGGTTGGTGACCGCACGGCAGCATGAAACGACTGCTTCGACAGATTGTCGGATGTGAAACTTTGCTGTTCGATCACGCAAAGCGCCGCGACATCGCTTGGGCGGGCTGGTCTAAATTCTACGTTTTTCATGAAACCCTGCTGGCGCAAAGGCACCCAACACCCCAGCCAACCCGGCGGCAATCGGGTACCAGCCGTTTTGACATCATCACCGTAATGGCCCGACAACAACGGGCCGGCGTATCGTTTACGTCATTCATATGGCAAAGAAAAATGGTCGGAGTGGAGAGATTCGAACTCCCGGCCCTCTGGTCCCAAACCAGATGCGCTACCAGGCTGCGCTACACTCCGACG
>JAYOFA010000098.1:0-2073 GCA_038116935.1 Puniceispirillum sp. (SeqCode)
CACCCAATTGACTCGCCCGCCTTGATTTGCGGGTCGGCAAAAAGATCATCATAATCATGGACCGGCGCATTCAGAATATCTGCCTTTGACAGCACATCGACCCAATGGGCGGTCGGTTTAGCGGCGATGAACGGGGCCACCAGATCATTGATCGCGTCGGCATTGACCAGGCGTTTTTGTTCACTGTCAAACCGCGGGTCGGCACACCATTGCTCGGTGCCAAATATCGTGCAAAGGGCAGAAAAATGGGCGTCGCGCCGGGCATTCAGGCTAAGATAGCCGGTTGCCGTAGCAAAGGTGCCAACCGGCGCACCGACCGGCTGCACCGCCGACCCTTCAAACACCTGCGCGACAAGACGCGATTCCTGAAACGCCATGGCGCTGTCCAACAGGCTGGTTTCGATATGCGTCCCTTTGCCGGTGGTAGCGCGGCGATAAAGCGCAGCAAACACCGCTTGGGTCAGATACAGGCCTGTCGAATAATCAATCGCCAGCATGCTGATCCGGCGCGGCAAACCCGATTTATCGCGGTTAATTGACATCAAACCGGTATAGCCCTGCATGACGGTGTCGGTGGCTGGCATCATCCGGTTTGGCCCGGTCGTCCCGAAACCGGTGACCGACGCATAGACAACCGTTGGGTTGACCGCGGCGACCGCCGCATAATCAATCCCCAGCCTTGCTGTCACATTGGGGCGATAATTTTCAATGATCACATCCGCCTGACTGGCAAGACGAAACGCGGCATCGCGTCCGCCGGGCGACTTCATATCCAGTGCAAGGCTTTTCTTGCCGCGATTCAAGATAATCGACTCGGCCGAAAAATCGCCCTTGCTGACCCCAAGGCTGCGGCACCAATCCCCCTTGCCCGGCGGTTCAACCTTCAGGACATCGGCCCCATGCCGCGCCAGCAACAACCCACAATAGGGCGCGGCAACACCTTGTGCAAACTCAACCACCCGTAACCCGTCAAACGCCACCGTCATCGACATCATCCTATTTCGCCGTTTTATTCAAAAAGGCGTTCACCGCGTCATGATGCTCATCACTGGCATAGCAGATGGATTGCGCCTCGGACCCCAGCGCAAACACCGTTTCAAGTGGCATATCAATCGACCGGTTGACAATTGATTTCGCCAGGGCAATGGCCGCCGGCGGGCCGACAGCCAAATCCGCGGCCCATGCCACCGCGTCATCCAGCAACGGGCCTACGGCCAGCCGGTCAGCCAAGCCTATCGCCAGCGCCTCATCCGGTTTGACCGTGCGCGCGCTGAAAATCAGCTCTTTGGCACGAACCGACCCAACCCGTCGCGGCAGAAAATACAGGCCACCACCATCCGGAATCAGACCACGTTTCAAATAGGCCATGGTAAAGCTGGCCTCTGGCCCGGCCATGATAAAGTCGCAAGCCAAGGCCAGATCACATCCAAGTCCCGATGCCGCCCCGTTCACCGCCGCAATCACCGGCTTGTCGATATGATAGATCGTACTGATCAGGCGGTGTGTTTGCTTTTGCCGACGCCAGCCATTAAACCCGACCTTGCCACGGGGCGCCTCTAGCCGGGCCCGCATACCCGCAATGTCGCCGCCCGCACAAAACACAGATCCCGCCCCGGTCAGGACTACCGCCCGGACCGCATCATCACCATTCACCCGATTGAGCGCATCAATCACCTGATGACGCATATCGTCATTGATTGCATTGCGTTTATCCGGCCGATTCAGGGTAACAATCGCAACAGTGCCGCGGGTTTCAGTTTCAACCATAGACAGGGACTCGGTAGACAGGGAATCGGTCATAACGAACTTCCAAAAAATTGATGGATAAATAGTGCCGGACTGCGGGACGATCACATCCCACACCAAGTCTGGTATGAAATGGCGTGCCATGCAACCGGCTTTACAGCAAAACCATCCCACGCACAGCGATATTTATCGTCGCGATGCGGGTATTTTGATCTTGCCGTGTCGCCATTCTGTTGGAACAATAGCGGCTCGTTTTTACTCCAGATACATGCCATCCATGATCCTGATCGACCAAATTGCCGACTATATTGTGTCGGAACAGACCAG
>JAYOFA010000099.1:0-2059 GCA_038116935.1 Puniceispirillum sp. (SeqCode)
TGTCGGAACAGGACCGCGGTTATGACTATTCCTTTGCGAATGGTGAAAAGGACGGGATGAAGCGGCAGACTATTGAAATAAAATCCAACCTGATCAGCGATAATGGCATTGAAACCGCGTTGTTATTTCGCCGATCGGAAGAGCGGTATGATGTTGACGAGATAACAAGTTGTCCTGACCCGGATAACGCGAATTGCCCTGTTTTATCATACAAAAACTATTTGACCGATGAGCCAACGCATGGTGACAAAGATGAAGCGCTGGCAGCGATTAATTTCGTAATGAATGCAGATGATCAAAAAACACGCCATGAAATCAGGCTTCAGCAAACCAAATTTGTCGATGTTTTTGACGGCGCTAGACGCAGCAAGAGCGATAAATCCCTACTGAGTTATCAGCTACAGCGTTCATTTACTGCGCAACCGATCAGCGAATCGACCTTTACCGGCGCACTGATCCTCGAAAAAAATGCTGATCGGAACCGCATGACAACTGTAGAAAAGAGAAGTGGCGATGCTGTCGGTGTTGAATTGCGCAAGACAACCAAAGAACAGGGACATTTTCAAGTCGGGCTACGCCTTGATAAAAGTAATAAATATAAAGATGCCGCGACTTGGAAATTTGGCTACCGGCAAGAGATCAACACCCAAACGTCGCTTTTGGTTGATGTTGGGTCTGGCGTCGTCAATCCGACCTATTCTGAAATCTATGGTGGCTGGGGCGTTACCGGAAATCCAAACCTGACCCCCGAACGCAACAACAGCGTATCCATAGGGATCAAACATACCGCGTCCGAAAGTGACAGCCAATTCACCGCCTTTGTATTCAGCGACCGGCTGAAAAATGAAATTTCGACCAATTGGGGTACATCGACCATTTATAATGAATCCGGCACAAGCACCCGCAAAGGGTTTGAAGCCGAATTCACCACACCGCTTGGCACCCAGTTTCAATTTGACGGATACTACACCTATTTGGTTGCTAAAAACCCCGATCGCACACGCGAAACACGCCGCCCACGCCACACGGTTGGCGCCAATCTGCATTATGACATCTGGCCAAAACATAACGGTAGCCTCAGCCTGAAAAGCAAAACGGTAATCGGCAATTATGATCAGGACTTTGCGCTGACCGGCTATCCGACAAACCGGCTTCCCGATTACATCGCAATTGATTTTGTTGGCCGGATGGACCTTGCCCCCCAAACCCAGTTGGTATTTGAGATCGGCAATCTGACCAACCGTCGCTATTACGACGTATGGGGCTATAACACGCTCGGCAGACACGTCAATCTCAGACTAACCAGCCGCTGGTGATAGACAATGCCCGGGGCAACGACATCGCCAGTGACCGCCTCAAGGGTGCCAAAACCGCGCCTTTTTTGGGCGTTCGCTCTGTTGATCAGTATCCTTATTGTAAACCCCGCGGGTTCAGTTGTGGCCGCCGCACAAACCGGTTCGATGAATGCCGCCCGCATCATATCGACGAATATCTGCATCGATACATTGCTGGTCGCCCTCGCCGACCCCGCAACCATTACCGCCCTGTCACCGCTGGCGGCCGATCGCCGTTTTTCAACGATTGCGGACAAGGCGGGCGGGATACCATCGGTCAAATTCACCGCCGAGGATATATACCGCCTAAAACCAACCATCGTTTTTGTATCCAATTTCGCGTCACCACGAACCCGCGCCGCCTTAACCAAGCTGGGGATTACCGTGGTTGCGGTAAATTACGCGCGCTCGATTGAAGATATAAAAGCGAATATTGCATCAATGGGCCAAACGCTTGGCACCGAAGACGCCGCTGGGCAGTTGATTGCCGCGCTTGATGTGGCGGCTACAAACCGCCCGTTGCCGCGCCCGCTTTCCGCCCTACAATATTCGCGGGATAAATTCACCCACGGCACGCATTCACTGATTGCCGACATCATCAGCAAGGCAGGTTTCAGCCGGCCAGATCGTCTGACCGGCAGTGCCTACGGAATGTTTCTGTCCAGCGAAGAGGTGCTGATCGCCAACCCCGATCTTCTGGTGCTGGATAAATTCACCGCCTATGA
>JAYOFA010000100.1:0-2046 GCA_038116935.1 Puniceispirillum sp. (SeqCode)
TTTGCGGGTCGGCAAAAAGATCATCATAATCATGGACCGGCGCATTCAGAATATCCGCCTTTGACAGCACATCGACCCAATGGGCGGTCGGTTTGGCCGCAATGAAGGGGGCCACCAGATCATTGATCGCATCGGCATTGACAAGGCGTTTTTGTTCGCTGTCAAACCGCGGGTCAGCACGCCATTCCTCGGTGCCAAATATCGTACAAAGGGCAGAAAAATGGGCGTCGCGCCGGGCATTCAGGCTAAGATAGCCGGTCGCCGTAGCAAAAGTGCCGACCGGCGCACCGACCGGCTGCACCGCCGACCCTTCAAACACCTGCGCGACAAGACGCGATTCCTGAAACGCCATGGCGCTGTCCAACAGGCTGGTTTCGATATGCGTCCCTTTGCCGGTGGTAGCGCGGCGATAAAGCGCAGCAAACACCGCTTGGGTCAGATACAGGCCTGTCGAATAATCAATCGCCAGCATGCTGATCCGGCGCGGCAGCCCGGATTTATCGCGGTTAATTGACATCAGCCCGGTATAGCCCTGCATAACTGTGTCGGTGGCTGGCATCATGCGGTTTGGCCCGGTCGTCCCGAAACCGGTGACCGATGCATAAACAACCGTTGGGTTGACCGCGGCCACCGCCGCGTAATCAATCCCCAGTCTTGCGGTCACATTGGGACGATAATTTTCAATGATCACATCAGCCTGACTGGCAAGACGAAACGCCGCATCGCGTCCGCCTGGCGATTTCATATCCAATGCAAGGCTTTTCTTGCCACGATTCAAGATAATCGACTCGGCCGAAAAATCGCCCTTGCTGACCCCAAGGCTGCGGCACCAATCCCCCTTGCCCGGCGGTTCAACCTTCAGGACATCGGCCCCATGCCGCGCCAGCAACAACCCACAATAGGGCGCGGCAACACCTTGTGCAAACTCAACCACCCGTAACCCGTCAAACGCCACCGTCATCGACATCATCCTATTTCGCCGTTTTATTCAAAAAGGCGTTCACCGCGTCATGATGCTCATCACTGGCATAGCAGATGGATTGCGCCTCGGACCCCAGCGCAAACACCGTTTCAAGTGGCATATCAATCGACCGGTTGACAATTGATTTCGCCAGGGCAATGGCCGCCGGCGGGCCGACAGCCAAATCCGCGGCCCATGCCACCGCGTCATCCAGCAACGGGCCTACGGCCAGCCGGTCAGCCAAGCCTATCGCCAGCGCCTCATCCGGTTTGACCGTGCGCGCGCTGAAAATCAGCTCTTTGGCACGAACCGACCCAACCCGTCGCGGCAGAAAATACAGGCCACCACCATCCGGAATCAGACCACGTTTCAAATAGGCCATGGTAAAGCTGGCCTCTGGCCCGGCCATGATAAAGTCGCAAGCCAAGGCCAGATCACATCCAAGTCCCGATGCCGCCCCGTTCACCGCCGCAATCACCGGCTTGTCGATATGATAGATCGTACTGATCAGGCGGTGTGTTTGCTTTTGCCGACGCCAGCCATTAAACCCGACCTTGCCGCGCGGCGCCTCCAGCCGGGCCCGCATACCGGCAATATCGCCGCCGGCACAAAACACCGATCCCGCCCCGGTCAGCACCACCGCCCGCACCGCATCGTCTCCATTCGCCCGATCCAGCGCATCAATCACCTGATGACGCATATCATCATTGATTGCATTGCGCTTATCCGGCCGGTTCAGAGTAACAATCGCAACAGCACCGCGGGTTTCAGTTTCAACCATAGACAAGAGATCGGTAGACAGGGGATCGGTCATAACGAACTTCCAAAATTGGTGGATAAATAAAGCCGGACTGCGGGACGATCACATCCCACGCCAAGTCTGGTATGAAATGGCGTGCCATGCAACCGGCTTTACGGCAAAACCACACCACGCATGGCGATATTTATCGTCGCCAGACAGGTATTTTGGTCTTGCCGTGTCGCCATTCTGTTGGAACAATAACGGCTCGTTTTTACCCTAGACACCTGTCATCCATGATCCTGATCGACCAAATTGCCGACTATATTGTGTCGGAACAGACCAG
>JAYOFA010000101.1:0-2018 GCA_038116935.1 Puniceispirillum sp. (SeqCode)
TATCGGCCGGGTGGCTGGCGGGTCATCATCGGGAAGCGCGGTATCGATCAGTGACAATATGGCCCCGGCCACGATCGGGTCCGACACCGGCGGGTCAACCCGGGCGCCGGCGGCCTTTTGCGGCATTGTCGGGCTGAAGCCAACCACGACGCGCATGCCTGGTGCCGGGGTGTTTCCGTTATCAACCTCTTTTGATGCAGCCGGACCAATGGCCAATAGCGTTTCCTGCTGCGCCATTCTTGACGATATCATGGCCGGCGGGCCAGGTGATGATGCGCCGACAATGCCGGTTAAAGGCCTCCGTCTTGCGATGCCGAAAGGCTATTTGTTTGACGATCTTGACCCGCATGTCGCCAGCTGTTTTGCCGCCGCGATTGACCGGTTATCGGCGGCCGGTGCGCTGATCACCGATATCACACTTGCCGCTATCGAGGCGCTAAAGCCAAGCAACAACACCAAAAGCATCGTTGCCGCCGAGGCCTATCAGCTTCACAAATCCCGCTTGGAAGCAGGGCGGGGTGCAGATTATGACCCGCTTATTGCGTTCCGGCTTGCCGGCGGCAAGGATATCCTGGCAAGCGACTATATCGAGATGCTGCACAACCGCCGTGCCGTTTGGACCGAGGTTCACGCGGCGGTAGACGGCTTTGATGCGCTGGTTTTGCCAACCTCGCCAGCCATCCCGCCATCGCTGTCATCGCTTGTTGATATTGCCGCCAAAACCGAAATCAATGCCCGCTGCCTACGCAATACAGCCCTGTCGAACTATCTTGACAGACCAACAATCACCGTTCCCTGCCACCCGGCTGGCAGCGCACCGGCGGGGCTGTCATTGATCGCTGGCCAAGGGCAGGATCGCCGACTATTGGCGATGGCGGCCGGGTCTGAAGCGGTTATCCGCGGCTAGTTTTTTCGCCGCCGACGAGCGCCAAGCACCAACATCGACGGTGTCGCCACCAAGGTCAGTATGGTTGCGAAAGTCAGGCCGCCGGCAATCGTGCTGGACAATTGTGTCCACCATTGCGACGATGGCGCGCCGATCAGGATTTTTCGATCAACCAGCAAAATAGTCATTTCAAACACCATCGGCAGCAATCCCAAAATGGTCGTGACCGCGGTCAGGATCACCGGCCGGAATCGGACCAAGCCAGCCCGAAACGCCGCAGCAACCGAATCATAGCCGCGCCGCCGATATTCATTATAGGTATCAATCAGCACGATATTGTTGTTCACAACAATCCCCGCCAACGCAATGACCCCAAGGCCGCACATCACAATGCCAAATGGCCGCCCAGACACCCACAGCCCAAGGCAGACACCGCCGGTTGACAACACAATCGCCGACATGATGATAAGCGCCTGCCAGCCCGAATTGAATTGAACCATCAGCACAATCACCATCAGCAGCAACGAAATACCAAAGGCCTTGCCAAGGAAATTACGGGTTTCGACAATATCCTCATCCTCGCCCCCAAACTGCACCGTTACCGCGCCAGCGACCGGATTTTCGGCCAGCGAGACGCGCAACGCGTCAATCAGGTCGGCCGGCAGCAGGCCGGTATCGACGCTCGACTTGATATACATATAGCGCTGACCGTCCTTGCGCTCGATATCGCCGCCTTTGCGCCGCGGCTCTAGGCTGGCAAACACCGACAACGGAACATAAGAGCCATCGGCGGTTGGCACCCGTAATTCCTTCAACCGGTCAAGGTTGCGCTGATCGCCCAAAAACCGGATCACCACGTCAAGTTCATCCTCGGCATCATCCGGCCGATAATCCGAAATCCGCATACCGCGCGTCAGCATTTTGATCATCATGCCAAGGCCTGAAATCGACACGCCATGCCGACTTGCCGCATCACGATCGGTCACCAGCGACCATTCGGTGCCTGGCAAGGGCCGGCTGTCGGTGACATCGACAAAGCCACCCATGTCGCGCATCCGGTTGATAATATCGGTCGTAGCCGCACCAACCTCGTCAAGATTATTGCCAAGAATATCGATACGGATCGGCTGAC
>JAYOFA010000102.1:0-1946 GCA_038116935.1 Puniceispirillum sp. (SeqCode)
GCGGGCTGGACTATACGCTTTGCGGCCCGCCTGTCAAGTGTTCTGATGCGTTTGTGTGGCTTTTCGCCGGCCGGTTTACCGGTGGTTTGGCTGCAGTGCGATGATAGCGCGGCATCGGGCTTTATTCAGCTACCGGCAAAATGGCGGTGAAGATGGGTATCATACGGATCTGGGGTCATTTCGAGGTGCAAACGGTCACCATCCCACGGATTGGCTAAGACCATGTCCATATTCAATTCGACCCCAAGGCCGGGGCCGGTTGGCGGGATCATATAGCCGTCTTCCCAGCATAGTGGTTTGACCAACAAAGCGGCGTGAAACCCGTCCATTTTGCCAATCGTTTCCAAAATAAGGAAATTCGGGATCGATGTGGCCAGCTGGATATTGGCTGCGGCCACGATGGGCCCGCAATAGAGATGTGGCGCGATTTGTGCGTAATGGGTTTCTGCGATGGCGGCGATTTTCTTGGTCTCCAAAATGCCGCCGGCACGCCCAAGATTAGGCTGTAGGATCGCCGCGGCACCAAGCGCCAGAACACGGGCAAACTCATATTTGCTGCATAATCTTTCACCGGTGGCAATCGGCACTGGTGTGGCATGGGCCACCTTGGCCATTTCTTCAGGCATGTCTGGCGGGGTTGGTTCTTCCAGCCATAGCGGGTCAAACGGCGCAATCTTATTGGCCAAGCGGATGGCGCCGACTGCGGTGAACTGGCCATGGGTGCCAAACAAAAGATCGGCCCGGTCAGTCACCGCAGCGCGAATCTGGCGGCAAAATATCGCGGCGCGTTGCAGGGTTTCAGGGTCGGGCTGCCGCCCGTCAAATACCGTATAGGCACCAACCGGATCACATTTGACGGCGGTAAACCCTGCTTTAACATAACGGGCAGCGGTCGCCGCGCTGGCATCGGGGTCTTGATAAAAACGGGCCGCATCCTGCCCGTTCTCGGGATAGATGTAGCTGTAGGTCCGCAACCGCCTGTGGACCTGGCCGCCCAAAAGATCATAGACCGGCCGGTCAAGTGCCTTGCCAATAATATCCCAGCACGCCATTTCCAGCCCACTGACAACCG
Source organism: Puniceispirillum sp. (SeqCode) (assembly GCA_038116935.1). Lineage (GTDB taxonomy): Bacteria > Pseudomonadota > Alphaproteobacteria > Puniceispirillales > Puniceispirillaceae > UBA3439. Next base: position 1,073 of record JAYOFA010000102.1, read on the forward strand.
CCTGCATCGATGGATCGGGGCGGTGGGAAAATCCCGATCCATGCGCCCGCCGCCAGAAGGTTTCAATGTTGAACGGGCTGTGATCGGCCAAATAGCGGGCAAATACATCCTGTGCCATCCGGCAAATAATGTCAGGGGCAAAGCTGCCTGCATAAATCTCGCCGGTGCCGACAATGCCGCATGCCGTTTCCAGCCGCACAAAAATAAAATAGCGGCCACCAAAGGCGGGTGGCGGATTCTTCACAATAAAAGTCTCAAGGCTTTAGAGTTTCATTGGTTCTGCTCTGGCTTTTCTGGCCCTGAATTACGGCCAGCATAAGACAGGCAATATTTCGCCACCAGCGCCAATCCAGCGCGTTACAAAAGTGCCGATCGACATGCCAAGATGGGACCCTGACTTGACAAAAAATACCAATGCCCCGCTTTTTTAACGCTGATCACAGAGCAACGAGGGGGGATATCTATGGGATCAAAATCCAAAGCCTTTGGCATTGGCCTGTTGTGCGGGGTATTTGTCGCCGGTCCGCTCGGTTTTGCCGCCGGGGTCTATTATTTGCCAATCCTGACTGCCGAAGCTGGCCTTGACCAACGTGCGTTGCGTGCCTTGGAGGGCAGCGCTACCCGGTCGGGATATTTCTATCGTGATTTGCCGGGATCGGATGCGCTGCATTGGGGGATGGCAAAATCATGATCAGCGCCACGCGCGTTTGGCTGGATGGCAAGATTTCACCCGGACCTGACTATCGGCTGTATCTTGTTGATGATTATGTCGATACCGGCGCTGATTTTTTAGCGATCAAGGCGCAGGCGCGACAGGTGGGGCCGATCAAAGCCTTTACCAATTTCAGCCTTGATCTGCCCGCCGACATTGATA
>JAYOFA010000103.1:0-1228 GCA_038116935.1 Puniceispirillum sp. (SeqCode)
CCTGCTTGACAGCACCACCCATATCACCTTGCTTGACCGTGCCGGCCAGCATCAAAATTTGCGGACCGAAACGGCCGAGGCCTGGACCAAATGGAGCGACGCACGCGACGCGGTAACCGCCGCCAGCGCCGCCTTGGCCGCCGCCAAAGCCGATGAAGACTGGCTTCGTGATGCGGTTGATGCGCTTGATCGCTTGGCCCCAGATGCCGATGAAGAAGACCAGATCGAATCGCGGCGTAGCCTGCTGGCCAACATCGGCAAAATCGCCGAAGGGTTGGCCATGGCCGAAGAGGCAATCAGCGGCGATCCAAGCGCCGAGACCGCGGTTGGCCGGGCGCTGGCCGCAATTGAACGCGTGGCGCCACTGGCTGACGGCAAGCTGGATATGGCGCTTGACGCACTGACCCGGGTTGAGGCTGAACTTGCCGAGGCGAGCACTGGTATTAGTACCGCGATGCACCAGCTAGAAGCCGATCCCGGCCAGCTAGCCGCATTGGATGACCGGCTTCATGAATTGCGGCAGCAAGCCCGCAAACATGGCTGCACCCCATCCGAATTGCCGATCATTCACCAAAAGCTGGCCGCACAGCTGGCTTCTATTGAAGATTCATCTGGCACCATTGCACAACTGACCGAAGCGGCCCATCAATGGCATGACCATTACCATAAATTGGCCGATGAATTGACTCGCTGCCGACAGCAGGCCGCGACGCGGCTGGATGCAGCGGTGATGGCCGAACTACCGCCTTTGAAGCTGGAGGGCGCACAGTTTCAGACCGTTGTCAGCCCGCTTGCTGAATCGCAGTGGGGACCACGCGGCACCTCGTCGGTTCGGTTTGAGGCCAGCACCAACAAAGGCATCGCGGCAGGACCAATTGACCGCATCGCATCGGGCGGCGAATTGGCGCGATTTCTGCTGGCGTTGAAATTATGCCTTGAGGATCATCAGCTAGCCCGCACGCTGATTTTTGACGAAGTTGATTCCGGCGTCGGCGGCGCGGTGGCGGCAGCTGTTGGTGAACGCCTCGCCCGTCTTGGTGCGACAATGCAGACCTTGGTGATCACCCACTCGCCCCAAGTTGCCGCCCGCGGCGACCACCATTTGCAAATTGCCAAGACCGCCACCGACGATAATGTGATCAGCGCCACCCGCCCGCTGGACCCCGGTCAACGTACCGAAGAAATTGCCCGCATGCTGGCCGGCGAAACCATCACCAGTGAAGCACGC
>JAYOFA010000103.1:1416-1942 GCA_038116935.1 Puniceispirillum sp. (SeqCode)
CCGGGCGATTGAAGCCGCCTTTCCGGCCTTGGTCCGCGATGATAGCCCCAGCCTGCGGGTTGGCACGTCACTGCCGGCATCGGGCCTGTTTGGCAAGGTGCGTCACGCCCGCCCCATGCTGTCGCTTGGCAATGGCTTTACGCCTGATGATATTGCAGATTTCGTCACCCGAATCCGCAAATTTCTGTCGTTGGGTGACACTGCACCGGTGCAGTTTGTTGCCGAGCCCAAGATTGACGGCCTGTCGATCAGCCTACGCTATGAACAGGGCAAGCTGACCCAAGCCGCGACCCGTGGCGACGGCACCGAGGGGGAAGATGTCACCGCCAATGTTATACAGATTGCAGCAATACCCAAGATGTTGGCCGGGGCACCGCCCGCTTTATGCGAGATACGCGGCGAAATCTACATGAACAGGGATGACTTTATCGCGCTTAATGCCGCCCAAGCGACAGCTGGCGACAAGGTTTTCGCCAATCCACGCAATGCCGCCGCCGGGTCGTTGCGGCAAAAAAACGCGGATATC
>JAYOFA010000104.1:0-1898 GCA_038116935.1 Puniceispirillum sp. (SeqCode)
AAGGTCACGGGCGAACGCCGCCAACCGCGGCTGCCACCCCGTCAACGGAAAATCGGCGCGGCTAAAGTTGGGAAACTCCTTTCCGGCGCGTTTGACCGCCGCAACCGCCCTATCCAACGCGGCTATTTCGTCGGCCGTAAAACTAATGCACCAGTCCGTATCATGCGCTATATCGACACCGCGCCAACAGGCAGGTCCGGTGATCGGCTGATTATGGATTTCACCCATTTGTCTTGTTCTCCACCATCATGGTCTTTTGGACCGGTGCCAAGACCAACACAAAGACCAGCACCAAGACCAGTACCAAGACCGGATCGTTAGTCACTTTCCGGTATCTCAACCATATCACACCGCATTTGACGCTTGTCGGTCAATTGCCAGTCGCCATTTTGCCAGACATAATCATACTCATATTGTAGGTTCACCGCGATATTCAGTAGGCGCGACGATTTCGCATAAGGCCAACTGTCCGGCGTGATCCGGTATGTCTCGACACACCAAATTTCATTACCCTTAACGGTTAAGGCGGCGACCATGCCGCCGCGGTCAGACGACTGGCAATAGGCGGTGCGCCCGGCGGCGGTTTGCCGGCTGACCGCGGTGCCGAGCAAAGACCCCTCAATAACATAGACCGCGGTTCCACATGTCATCTGGCGTGATGCGGCATTGGCGGGCAATAGCGGCGTCACCGCCAACCCTATCGCCACCCACAGCCCAATCACCACCCATGGCCCAATGACCACCCACGGCCTAATGACATGGTCGCGCCATATCATCTTGTCTTGTCTCCCCGTCCTCAATGCGGTGCCGCCATGCAAAGGGGCGACCCCCACCCCAAGATTGCCACGCTGTGCCACCGCGTGCAAACAGCGATTGATCATGGGTGAATTGGCCGACCATATGCCAAGCCCGGATTGACACAACCGTTATGGTTCGCATTATTAACCCTGCGGCTACCGACAGCGGCGCCACAATAACGAAATTTGATAAAGGTCATCGCACGAGCATGACAAAAACCGCCCCACCGGCATCACGCCACGACGTCAACCGCCCGGATTTGTCAAACCGCGCTTTGCGCATCGCGGTATGGCTGTTGGCAGGGACGCTTGTGGCCTATCTCGTGGCAAAACCGGCGCTTGGCCCGTTCTGGCAAAAGCCAGGCACACCGGTGATGCAGAGCCTCGCGATCATTGGCAGCCTGTTGTTGCTGGTGCCGTTTTTATTTTCTGTTGGCAAGCGCGGCGGTTACAGCCGGGTGCCCAATCGTCTTTTTATTTTGCATATCGGGGCCAGCCTTGTTGGCATTGGCTTGGTCAGCCTGCATGCGATTGCCCAGCTTGACGGGCCGCCTCTTTTGATGCTTGGCGGATTGGCAGCATTGGTGCTTACCGGCATGGTTGGCCGTATCTATGCCGGGCCGGTCTTTGCCACGACATTCGGCATGAAAGCGGCGCCGTTCAGCCCGCCTGATGCGGCGACCAAAGACCAGCTTCGCGCAATTATTGCCGAAAAAACCGCGCTTTTGACGCGGCTTGACCCGGCCGCCAATGAAGCCTTGTTTTCGGTAACGCTGGCACATCTGATAAAACAACCCCGACGATCGATTGCCTATTTGCGTCTGGCCCGCCTTGAGGCTGAGCTGATCGGGACCCGCCGGTCAATGCCGTGGCTTGCCGCATGGTGGCGCCCGCTGCACATTATTCTGGCCTGGCTGTTTGTCGGTGGCATGATAACCCATATCATTGTGGTGAGTTTTTTTGCCGGCTATGTGGCCGAGGGCCGTTTGATTTATTGGTGGCATATTACCGCATGGTGATGCCCCAGCCTTGCTGTAAGGAAAAGTACCTGTCATGTCACAACTATCCTTGATGATCGATCTTGAGCGCTGCATCGGCTGC
>JAYOFA010000105.1:0-1878 GCA_038116935.1 Puniceispirillum sp. (SeqCode)
TTCAGTTTCATTGTAAGGCGTCCAGTTCATATGCGCACTGATCCGGTACGCGGCATGATGATCATCCGGTAAATATAAGTATCTTTTACCTTTATCGCAAGGCACCGCCCCGCGCATCAGCAACAATCATCATCGCCGCCTTATGCGCCAGCATCATGGTTGGGGCATTCAGATTAGCCGATGGTATGCTGGGAAAGACCGACGCATCAACAATGCGTAGTCCACCAAGATGATGCAGTCGTAAATCAGAACTAACCACTGCTGTGGCCGGGTCAGGCCCCATCCGGCATGTGCCGCACGGGTGGTACACACTTTCGGCGCGGGCCGCAAAATCAATCAAAATCGCCGCGTCATCCATGCGTGCCAGCGGCGTTTCTGGCGGCATCGCCAATAACGCGCCAAGGGCCTTGCTTTGCTGCATACGGCCAATCACGCGGGCCATCCGCACCACATCGGCGGCATCGTCAGGGGCGGTCAGATAGCCGGGATTAATCACCGGCGGAGACCACGGATCGGGGCTGTCTATCGACACCCGGCCGCGGCTTTTTGGGCGGCAGGCGCTAAAGCTAAGTGTAAACCCCGGCGCGCGGTCAGGCCACCCGATCCGCCCGGCTGCATCCCGGCGATAGGAAATAGGGTTGATATAGAGCTGCATATCCGCATCCGGCAGGCCAGGCCGCGTTGCCAACAGACCGCCAAGTTGGTTGACACCGATCGAAAACAATCCGCGCCGCGTTGCCCCATAGCGCAGGCCAGCCGCTATCAACTGGGGCCAACTGTTAAGGATATTATTCACGGTCGGATATTTGGCGCGATGATGATAGCTGACCCCAAGATGATCGGCGAGGTTCCGCCCAACATGGGGCAGCACAACAAGCGGGGTAATGCCGCAAGGCGCAAGATCGGCCACCGCGCCAATTCCGGATAGCTGTAAAATCTGTGGTGAATTGACCGCCCCTGCCGCCAGAATGATTTCACGCCGCATGGCGATGCGCCGCGATTGACCATGCTGGTGGACCATAACCCCGACCGCGTGCTTGTCCTTGACTATGATCCTTTCGACAATCGCGTTGCGCATCACCGTCAGGTTGCGGCGTGCCAGCGCCGGATACAAAAATGCGGTTGATGATGAACAGCGCACCCCGTTACGGGTGGTAATGCAATAGGGATAGATGCCAATGCCATCAATACGGCCGGTGCGGCTGACGGGCAGTCCCAATTCTGTGGCCATCCGGAAAAAATAATGCTTAATCGGGTGATAGTCTGATGCCGGGTCGGTGATTGTCAGACGGCCAGCGCGGGGCCGGCGCGTCCGGTCAATGATCACATCTTCATAACTGTCAAATATCGGCGCCAGCGACGCATAGTCCCAGCCGTGGTTGCCAGCCGCCGCCCACGCATCGTAATCCGCCGGTTGGCCACGATGATAGACCATCGCATTGATCGAGCTTGATCCCCCAACCAGCTTGCCACGCGGCCAATAGATAGCGCGGTCGGCCAAGGCGGGTTGCGGCGTTGTGTAATAACGCCAATTGAACACCGGGTCATGGAACAATCCCCCAAAACCAAACGGTACCCGCACGCGTAATTTACGGTCCGTTGGGCCAGCCTCGATCACCAGCACCTGAAACCGGCCGCAAGCGGTCAACCGGTCGGCAAGAACGCATCCTGCCGATCCGGCACCAATGATGATGAAATCAAAGCCAGCCATCGCGCCCCAGCGCTAGGCTAGCATGCGGTAACAATTATTCAGAAGCCTGGCGCATCGCCGAAAGATTCTCAAATATGGCCGGGCTTAGACTCCGCCATGCGCCTTTGACCAATCGCGCGGGTTTTGCAAAAACGCCTCTACCGCATCAAGGGTCTTGGCATCAAAGC
>JAYOFA010000106.1:0-1760 GCA_038116935.1 Puniceispirillum sp. (SeqCode)
GTCTTGCGGCGTCTTCTTGGTAACAATGACACAATCACGATGGTCGATACGGGTGCCGGTAAAGTTGGCAATCTGTGGCGCATCATCGCGTTAAGTCAGGCCTTGATTGTACCTACATCGATGTCGTGGGCCGATTTGCGTCCCACGATTGAATTCATCAAAGATATCGATGAACGTAAGTTGGATCAGGGTATTAGCACGCCGCATGTGATCGTCGTGCCGAACCGGGTGTCGCCGAATCAACGAGATTTTTCAGCGATTGCCGAGGCATTGACCGATGTGAATGCGGTGCTGGCACCGCCTATTTCGGATCTTGTAGTGGCACGTGGAAAGGCATCGACATTCAACGGTTTGTCCGATGTGCAGGGTACGCGGTTTCATGATGAAATCTCGCGGCTCGGTGCGTTCATCGTCGATTATGTGATCAGCGGCGAACTCGACCGCATCTACGGTGTTGAGTCATAGCATTACCGCGCTGGATTGGGCGACAATACCCTTCCAGTTAGGTACCGGATCACCCGTTCAAAATTGTCGCAACCCAGTGATGGAAATGATGCGTTGGCCCGTCCATTGCCGGCGAGAATTTGCCTCCATCATAGCCATATGCGTGACGGCCTTTTTGCATGCCCTCAACCACACCGATATCTTCAATAAAAATATCATGCCACAGGCGGGTATTGGTTTGCCGCATGGTGGCAAAATCCGGTCCTGATGCGGCTGGATCGGCATAGTAAATTTCAACCTGTTCAGTCGTGCGGTCGGGGCCCTCGGGGCGCAGGATTATCGCAAACATATGATCGCGATGGACCCCCAAAAGCAGGTTGGGAAACAGCGCCACATATTCTGCCCCAGTTCGCCATTTGTCAGACAAACCGGCAATGGCTGGAAACTGCCGCCCGTCGTCACTGATTTGGGGGGTGTAGACATGGCTTCCTTGGCCGGCATAATTGCGGGCGTCCATAATATCGTAATGGTCCTCAAGCCGCGAATAGCTGTTCAACCCGGGATGAACAAAGGGAAGATGATAGGATTCGCAGTAATTCTCTAGCGCCAGTTTCCAATTGCATTTGACCGTCAAAGCAAAGGATGAATCCGCCCCGCTATGGTGCCAATCACGATCAAATTCATGCCATCGCCCGATCAGATCGGCATGGGCGACGTCAAAGGGCGGCGCGCTACCGTCAAGATTGACAAAGATAACGTCCATCCAGAGATGGGCGCGCACCTTGATTAACGGATAATCGCAATGCGGTACCGCTGCATGGTTGTTGTTGCCCGGCCCGCCGATATGTGGCGTTTTGCGTAACGACCCGTCAAGATCATAGGCCCACGCATGATAGGGGCAGGTGATCGGGCCGCGCAATTTGCGGTGACTGTCAACAAGGATCATGCCACGGTGTCGGCACACATTTTGAAATACATTGATCTGTCCGGCCGTGTTGCGGGTGACCAGCAACGGCACCCCGGCCAATTCAAGCGGTTTGACCCATCCCGGTTCAGGCACATCCTTGCCAAAGCCGATAGCCACCCAGTTCGGGCGAAACAGGGTGGTTTGCTCATACCGGTAAAATGCATCATCAATATAACAGATGTTTGGCAGGCCGGTGGCGCTGGTAATCGGCTTGGTCACATCTTGCAAGGCGGCGCTGTGGATCACGGTGGCAAGGTCAGTCATGGCAGTGTCCCCCCTCTTTTGTGTAGGTTCTGGTTGCCGGCTTCACAACAGACAGCTTATGGTGCAACTGTTTTGGAAAATTACC
>JAYOFA010000107.1:0-1741 GCA_038116935.1 Puniceispirillum sp. (SeqCode)
CTCCTATGCAACGCTTGGCGATGTGATCGATTATATGGAATGGCTTGGCAGTCGGCTAACAACATCGACCGACCGCCGGCAACGCTTTATCGCGGCCGGCACCGCAATCCATGCGCATGAGCAAACGCTGACTGATGCGATGATTCATGGCACCGGCAATTTGCCAGGACTTGCCGCGATGGACGGGGTCCATATCATTGGCGGTATCGACAATCCGGCGCGTGAAGGGCTGGTATCGGTCTATGTTGACGGGATTGAATCGGCAGAGGTCGTAGCGCAGCTAAACGCTGCCGGAATTCGCACCCATCTTCGCAAAGCCGATCATTATTCCGGCAATATTCTGACGCCGCTTGCGCTGTCCGGCTGTGTGCGGGTATCGCTATGCCATTACAACAGCGAGGCCGAGGTCGTGCAATTTCTAGCCGCCATGCGCGATATTGCGGCGCAACGCCCCAGCTGATTACCAGCTTTTGACAAGCTGGTTTGCGGCAAAAATAGATCTGAGCAATATGGCGCCAAGGCGGCGACTGCCCCCGCGTGACATCGTCGTTAGTGGCAGGGGTAGGTGCGTTGGGTCATCGCCGGCAACAAGGCCAGCGATGCTGTGGCCAAACAAGGTACCGGTGGTGATGCCGCGCCCGTTATAGCCGATCGGGGTGAAAAGCCCGTCATCGAGCTGATAAATTTTCGGCAGGTGATCCGCCGTCATGGCGATCTGGCCTTCCCATGCACTGACAAAGTAAACCGGCCCCAATTGGGGAAACAAACGGGTCAGTGTCTTATGCGCCCAGCGCGCTGAAACACCCCGATGACAGGTGCCAATCAACGGCCCCATCGATCCGATAATCAACCGCCCATCCGGGTCGCGGCGCACCGAAATCATAATGCGGCCGGTATCCCACAATCCCTGACCGCCGGGCAGAATTCCGCCTGCACGCGGCCCCAATGGGGCGGTGGCCAGCTGAAAATATGGGATCGGCATATAGCTGTTGGCAAGGCCGGGCCAGAGGCTATCGGTATAGGCATTGGTCGCCAGCACCACCGTTTTGGCTGTCATCACATGGTCGGCACTATGGACAAGCCAGCCGCCGGCCTGTCTTTCAAGCCGGATCACCGGACAGTACCGCGCAATGCGCGCCCCAGCCGCCAGCGCCACACGCGCCAGCCCATAGCAATAGCTCATCGGGTTAATCGTACCGGCCCGATGATCGAGCAGGCCGCCATAAAACCGGTTGCTTCCGGTTTTCGCTGTCACCTCATCACGATCAAGGACATCAACCGGCGCGCCGGTCCGGTGCCAATCAAACCATCGCCGTTCAAGATCGGCATAACCGGCAGGCGAATGCGCCGCATGGATTGTGCCGGTGCGGGTTGCGTCACATTTAATCTGATGCGTTTCAATCAGATCAAATACCGTTTCGGGGCCGGCCGCAAATTTATCCATGAAGCGCGGCCCATATGTCGGGCCAAGCGCCGCAATCGTTTGTGATGGCGGCAACCAAATGCCGGCATTGACCAGCCCGACATTACGGCCCGACCCGCCATGCCCAAGATCATGCGCCTCGAAAACCTGCACATCGATGCCCCGCTTGGCCGCAAAAAGCGCTGTCGACAAGCCGGTGAACCCGCCGCCGATAATCGCAAGATCGGCGCTGTCACCGGGCTGGTTCGCTGGCAGCTTCAGCTTGTCCAGCGGGTTGGGTTCAGATACCGTCTCGCGCCACAATGACACCGGCATGCG
>JAYOFA010000108.1:0-1681 GCA_038116935.1 Puniceispirillum sp. (SeqCode)
CCATTTCGACGATGCGGGCGCGTAAAGCCAAAATATCTTAAAGGCTCGGTGGGCGGCCACGCCCATCCGATACTCTATCTAACGTCATAGTAATCTGCGCATTGCTATGGCGTTTTCTTTTGATCAGACCATTGCAGGCGATGATGATTTTGCGCATGATAAAATGTGTCTCGCGTCACACATCTGCCGCGCCAGCCACCCGTTTTTTGATCACGCCTTTATCTTAAAGAGTAACCGACATGCCGTATAATGATTACCGCACTGACCTGATGGGGTCGGCCAGCCTGTCGCCAACCGGCCAGTTCCGGGTTGGCAGCTATCAGACCTTCACCCTAACCTATACAGCCGGTAAATTTGGGATTGATGATCAGGGGGGATTGCGGATCGGCTTTCGGGGGCATTTTGACGGGTCACCGATTCAGTTTGATGACCCGGCCGCCCCCGGCTATACCACGGTGACCGCATCGAATGGTGCGGTGCTTGATGTGTCGTGGGACATGCGGCGCAACATCCGCCCGTGGAATAAAAGCCTTTATATCCGCTGCTTGCGGTTCTTGCGCGCGGGCGACCAGATTGTCATCACTTTTGGCGATCAATCGGGGGGATCGCCGGGCTGGTTATTGCAGACCTTTTGCGAGTCAGCCTTTACCTTTCAGATCACGGTTGATCCGTTTGCAACGCAGGATTTCATTGCCTTGCCGCCGGCCGATAATCCAACCATCGCGATGGTGCCCGATGTCCCGGCACAATGGAAGGCGGTGCTGCCGACGTTGCGCCGGCCAAACGAGACGTTTCGCCTGTCGATTAAAGGCGATGATAAATGGGGTAACCCGTCAAACCTGCTTGAGGACCCGGTGCAGGTGCGCAGCAATGTCAGCATCACCAATTTGCCTGACACCGTGTCATTTGAACCCGGTAGTTTTGGCGCGGTAATCGAAAATCTGTCGGTGGCCGAACCGTGCGTTGTCGAGCTACAGCTTTTTGATGCTGCTGGCAAATGGCTTGCCACGGCCAATCCGCTGGTTATTCGTGACGCCCCGGCCGCGCATTTTTGGAGCGATATGCACGCCCAAAGTGGCGAGACGATCGGCGTTGGCACCGCCCGCGAATATTTCGACTTTGCGCGCAATAAGGCGTTTTTGGATATTGCTGGTCATCAGGGCAATGACTTCCAGATTACCGATGATTTCTGGGCGCATTTGAATGAACTGACTGCGGCCTATAACGAGGATGGCCGGTTTATGACCATCCCCGGATATGAATGGTCTGGCAATACCGGCCTTGGTGGGGACCATAATGTCTGGTACCGCACCGAAGGGCGGCCTATTTACCGTTCAAGTCGGGCCCTAGTTGCCGATCGGACCCTGCCGGAAACGGACGTCCATTCGACGCCGGAACTCATTGCCAAATTGCAGGAAGAAGACGCGATTGTCGTGGCGCATGTTGGCGGGCGCTACGCTGATATCAAATATGCACATGATGCGCGGTTTGAACCGTCGGTCGAGGTGCATTCGTCATGGGGTACTTTTGAATGGATTCTGGCTGACGCCTTTGAGTCAAATTACCGGGTCGGGATTGTGGCATCCAGTGACGGCCATAAAGGTCGGCCAGGTGCCGAATATCCGGGCGATAGCCAATTTGGATCTTATGGCGGTTTAACCTGTCATCTGTTGCCACAACT
>JAYOFA010000109.1:0-1664 GCA_038116935.1 Puniceispirillum sp. (SeqCode)
GCCATGGCGGCGGTGAAGCCGGTATCGATCAAGACGATATGATCATTCGATCTAGCCAGCCAGACAAAATAATCCATCGGCATCGGTCCATCATGCGGGTCGCCGCCAATAAAATGTTCGCTTCGCACCGCGTCGCGGGCGGCATAGCGAATGGCGAAAAGTTCGTAAATAGGAAGGCTTGGCAAATCACGCATGATCGGGCATCCGCTGATAATCAAAACTGGTCATCGATAACTTAACAATAAATTCAGTGTGCCGTGTCAGGCTGGCAACGCAACTTAAAAAATATTTTTTGTGTTCGGAAGACATATATCCCTGCTCTTTGCTGGTTTTTAAGACCATGGCGATTTGCTTTTGTGTTTTGGGTTTTCCGCTGCAATCGATTATGATTTGATCGTCTAACCAGGAAATCCTTGCGCGCCCATGCATCGGGTATCGCACGGATATCTTTGTAACATCAAAGGATCAAATCATGAGCCTGACTAGCACCCATTGGGGCACCTATCATGCGAGGGTTAAAAATGGCCGCTTAATCGATATGCAGCCGTTTGCAGAAGACACGGATCCTAACCAGATTGGTCGTGGTATTATTGACGTAATTGACAATCCGGCCCGGATCACCGCGCCGATGGTGCGTAAAAGCTGGCTTGAGACCGGCCCCGGTAGCGCGCCCGAAAAGCGCGGCCATGACCCGTTTGTTGAAATCGACTGGCCGCATGCCAACAAACTGGTTGCGGCAGAACTTGACCGCGTGATCAAGCAGTTTGGCAATGAGTCGATTTTTGCCGGGTCATATGGCTGGGCGAGTGCTGGCCGGTTTCACCATGCACCAGGTCACTTGCATCGGTTTTTGAATTGTCTTGGTGGCTATACAAAATCGGTTAACACCTACAGCTTTGCTGCGGCTGAGGTGATTGTACCGCATGTGATTGGCCATTTTCGGAATTATATTTATAATCAAACGAGCTGGGTTTCGGTGCGAGACCATGCGGACCTATTTGTCGCTTTTGGCGGTGTGCCGATGAAAAACGGCCAAATCGGGCAAGGTGGTCTTGGTCGCCACATCCAGCGGGGTTCAATTCTGGCAGCCCACGCGAACGGGGTGCGGTTTGTATCGGTCTCACCGCTACGCGAGGATATGATCGCCGATGTTAATGCCGACTGGTTTGCGGTATGGCCAAACAGCGACACTGCCCTGATGCTGGCATTATGCCATGTGCTGCTAACTGAAGATTTGCACAATAAGGATTTCCTCGATCGCTATTGCGTTGGTTTTGACCGTTTTGCAGGCTATTTAACCGGTGCCGACGACCATCAGGCCAAAAGCCCTGAATGGGCGGCGCCGCTATGCGGTATTGATGCAGCCCGCATTCGAGATTTGGCCCGGTCGATGGCTGGCAGCCGTACGATGCTGTCTTTCAGTTGGTCGCTGACCAGGCAGGCGCATGGCGAGCAGCCGTTCTGGGCGGGGATCACGCTGGCGGCAATGCTTGGGCAGATTGGCTTGCCTGGCGGCGGGTTCGGGCTTGGCTATTCGGCGGTTAATACGGTTGGTAGCCATATCCGGCGCTTGCCGGTAGCGGCGATGCCTCAGGGCCAGAACAAAATCGATAGCTTTATCCCGGTGGCACGGATTGCCGATATGTTGCTGAACCCGGGGGGGC
>JAYOFA010000110.1:0-1663 GCA_038116935.1 Puniceispirillum sp. (SeqCode)
AACCGTGGCATCGGCGATGGCGGCCAGCCCGTGGCCAAGGCTGTCACTGTCGATGGTTTGGCTAAGCGCCTGTACCTGAATGCGAAATTTCCATTCACGGGTCTGAATCTTGATCGCATCAAGGGCTTGTTCGGCATCATGGGTGGCGGCGATGCCTTGCAGGGTGCGGGTCAGGCTGGCGCTATCGGGCAACGGGTCAAAAAATGATGGATAGAGAAGCAGGTCAAACAGCATCGGATGATGCCGAAGGTGGTTGCCAAGATGCGGTGACAACAGCAACATATCGCATAATAATTTGGTCAAATGCCGGTTATAATCGAGCAGTGAAAAAATTTGCACACTTGCCGGTAATCCCTCGATAAATTGGGCGAGGGCAGCGAATTTGTCATCGGGTTCACTGGCCGCGGTCAATTGTAGCAAGATTTCTGGCATCAGGCGGTTCAGTAAGCTGCGCGCCCGGTCGCTACGGGTGGCGGCGATACGTCCGGCCATCCACCCGGACAGAGTGTCGGCCACGATACGAGGCCGGGCAAAGCCATGATCGCCAAGCCAGCCGATAAGCGCGTCATAATCATCAAGAAGGCTGGTAAAATCAGCTGAATCGTCAGCGTTGGTGCCGCTGGTGGCGGTCAGCAGATCATGCCGGGTTTTGTCGCCGACAAGGGTCAATACCGACTGCAATGCGTCAGTAAAGGCCCTGATGTCAGCGTGCCCCATAAACCGGGCAAACTTTAGTAAATCTTCATCACTGCGTGGCAGGCTGTGGGTTTGGGTGTCGCCGATCATTTGCAGGCGGTGTTCTGCCCGCCGAAGCTGGAAATAGGCCGCAGCAAGCGCGCTTGCCTGATCTTTTTCGATCCAGTTGCGGGCCGATAATTCGGTCAAGGCGGCGATCGTCTGGCGGTGTCGCAAGGCCGGGTCCCGTCCACCGGTGACAAGCTGTAACACATGCGTGAAAAATTCAATTTGCCGAATCCCGTTTTTACCGGTCTTCAGATTATATCCATACCAGCCATGCCCTTGGGGCGGGCGGCGCAACATCGATTTCATATCCTCCATTACCGTGTAATCGAGGGTTTTTCGCCAGATGAAAGGCTGTATTTGTTGCAAAAAGCTGGCGCCAAGATGGCGGTCACCGGCGACTGGTCTGGCGCGGATAAAGGCGGCACGCTCCCAGGTTCTAGCGATTGACTCATAATAGCCAATAGCCGCATCAATATCGATGCTGACCGCTGTCGCGCCGGGATCTGGCCGTAATCGTAAATCGACCCGCCACCCGATGCCATCACTTGTTACCGTTCCCAACAGACGGATCAGGTCACGCGTCATACCAACAAAAAATGGCTGGGTCTGATCGGGTGTTGCCAAGGGCGATCTGGCCGTATCGTGTAGCATAATAAGATCAATATCAGACGAAAAATTAAGTTCACCAGCCCCCAGTTTGCCAAGGGCCAAAACGGTCCATCCACAACCGCGCATATCGGCTGCTGGCAAGGCTAGCTTGCCGCGCTGTGCTGCCTGCCGGTAAAGATAGCCGATGGTTTCGCCAAGCGCGCTGTCGGCGGCATCGCTCAACATCCGGATTTGGTCACTGACTAAAGCCAATCCGGCAAGATCAGCCAGCGCAACGATCAGCGCCGACCGGCCGCGCCACTGGCGGATT
>JAYOFA010000111.1:0-1615 GCA_038116935.1 Puniceispirillum sp. (SeqCode)
AATGGACCACCATTGAAACTCGTCGATAGCTGGCCACTTGGCGGCAAGAAAATAAACCCACTGGCGCGGCGTCCGGTCGATCGGCATCTGGATGTCGGGGTGCGGGTTATTAACAGCTTGTTGACCGTTGGTCAGGGGCAACGCCTTGGGATTATCGCCGGATCAGGTGTTGGTAAATCGGTTTTATTGGGCATGATGACACGGTTTACTGCAGCTGATGTTGTGGTTGTCGGATTGATTGGCGAGCGTGCGCGCGAAGTGGCAAGCTTTGCAGCCGAGGTTTTGGCCGGCGAGTCACGCCATCGCACAGTGATTGTTGCCGAGCCGGCAGACCGGTCACCGTTGTTGCGTATTCGCGGGGCCAATCGCGCCACGGCAATAGCTGAGTATTTCCGGGCCCAAGGTAAAAATGTGCTGTTGATCATGGACTCGTTAACGCGGGTTGCCCATGCAAGACGCGAGATTGGTTTGGCGCTAGGTGAACAGCCAACATCAAAAGGTTATCCACCATCGGTGGTGTCGATGATCCCATCATTGATCGAACGCACTGGAACCGGCGTGGGTGGTGAGGGATCGATCACATCCTTTTACACCGTCCTTGCTGATGGTGACGATGCCAATGACCCGGTTGTCGATACTGCCCGTGCCATTCTGGACGGACATATTTTATTATCTCGCGATCAGGCGCAGATGGGTGTTTATCCCGCCGTGGATGTGCCGGCGTCAATCAGTCGTGTGATGAGTGATATTACCGATGCAGATCATGCGCAGGCCGCCCAATATTTCCGGCGATTTGTATCGCTATACATGGAAAACAGAGACTTGATTCTGATGGGCGGCTACGCCCCTGGACAGGACCAAGACCTTGATCTGGCAGTGCAGTTATGGCCGCAATTGATGGCGCATATTAAACAATCCTTCACCGATAGTGCGGATTATGAAACCTCGGTTAGAGTGCTTAAAGACTTGTTTAACTCATAGGCTTGATTATGCAAAAACGCCGCTCGATTTTTGATCGATTAGCCTTGAAACAACAGCTGGAAATACGCAAGCAGATGCGGTCTCTCAGCGCGCTTCATGACGAGTCAGTTAAAATTGCCAACATGCGAGATACTTTGCAAGAGATCGCTGATCAAGATGCCGGAAAGCGAAATGCCGGGACAGCCTTTGCGCTGCGATCTGCTGCACAATTTGACAGCCAAATCCGCGACCAGTTGGATACAGCCGTCAATCGGTGCCATTACCTTGATCAAGAAATCAAGGGGCTAAGAACTAAGATCGCCGAGGCCGATCGCCGCCGCGAAAAGTCTAAACAGTTGGCGCGTGATCAGCGTCGCGCGGCGGCCATGCTTCGTGACTCACGGCAGGAAGATGACGACGCATCGCGGCGTGGACGCCGGACGTGACAAAGCGTTGATGCTGAGTGATTAGCCCGTCTGCTGTCCTGTGAGCGGCCCATAAAACAAAAACAACCAGCCACGCCGCAAGTGGCATTCATTTTGCAGTGGTAATCTGTATTTTGATCAAAAACCGGTACCAGATATCTGCTTATGCCAATTGTTGCCAACAAAACTGCGCTGTCGTCTGTCATGCATAAACCAGCCATCGGTAAGCT
>JAYOFA010000112.1:0-1607 GCA_038116935.1 Puniceispirillum sp. (SeqCode)
ATATCATCCCCGGCACGGTCACGGGCCACATACACCGACAACGGGTTAAACACCGTCCCCAAAAGCCGGGGAAGGGTCAATAGATACACCCGATCAACCGCGGCCCCCGGTGCCAATTTTGCGGCCATATCGCGCACATAATCAGCCAATGGCATTACCATTTTTCCGGCCGTAAAATTTGGCCCATGATCCGTTTGATAAAATCCCAAAAGATTAAACCGGCCGACTGAAAATAGACGGCTTTGCCGGTCTGCCGCGTCAAGCTGGTCAAGATCCAGCCATAATGACAGGCCTTTGCGGCGCAACACATGCACAGCCGGATGATGCGCGCCACCATGTCGGATATGGACGATATCGGACAGCACAAGATCGACCGCCGACATCAGGCGCTATTCTCAATAGTGGTTGCTACACGCGGCCACGGACGAACTTGGGTTGGCCAAGGCACATTAGCCCCAAGACTTAACGCCGCCGCAATCGCCGATTTCAGCCCGTCCTCGTGAAAGCCATAGCCGGTCCACGCGCCGGCAAAATACACCCCATTTTGTCCCTGAATTTCGGCCAGTTGATGCTGTGCGGCGATCGCTTTGCCGTCAAACACCGGGTGCCGATAGATATATTCGCCGCGGATAAGGTCAGGATCCGGCATAAAGATCGGGTTCAATGTTTCAAAAAGCGGATAGCGCTGGTCAATCGATTGCAGGCGGTTCATCCAATAGGTCAAGCACAGGTCATTCGGCCGCCGCTGATCGGACTGGGGCCTGCCAGCCCGTTCCGGGCCGGACAGATAATTCCATGACGCCCATGCCGCCCGCCGCCGCGGCATCAACGCCGGGTCGGAATGCAGCACCGCATGATTGTCCTGAAACGAGAAACCGCCCAAGATCGCGCATTCCGCCGCCGATGGATCACGGATCAAGGCCAAGGACTGGTCAGCATGCGCCGCCAAAATGACCTTGTCGAACCAGATTTCGCCCTGCCCTGCCAACGTCAGATAGACGCCGTTATTATCGCGCCGGATCCCCTTGATATCACTGTTCAGATGCACCGCCTTGCCAAGGCTAGCCCCAATCGCGTTAACATAGGCGCGGGATCCCCCCGCAACCGTTCGCCATTGCGGCCGATCGATAAAATTCAACAGCTTGTGATTTTCCATGAACCGCATGAACGAGCGTGCTGGAAAATCCATCATCCGTTGACTTGAGGCCGACCATATTGCCGCCCCCATTGGCAGCAGATGATCGGCAACAAACGCATCAGCATAGCGGTTGCGCGCAATGAATGCGCCAAGCGTTTCGGTCGCCGGGCCAGCAGCCAGTTGGCGCGGCGCGGTGCGGTAAAACCGGACCAGATCAATCAGCATTGACCAATAGCGCGGCTTTATCCAGTTACCGGGCTGGGCAAACAAGCCGCGAACCGACCCTTCATATTCCATCCGCCCGTCGCCCATCGACACCGCAAAAGACATATCGCTGTCGATCGTTGCCACATCCAGCTGGGCAAACAGATTGACAAGGTTGGGATAGTTTAATGGATTGAATACGATAAAACCGGTATCGACCGGCACCCGCACGTCACCAAAGTGCGCCTCAACCGTATGCGCATGC
>JAYOFA010000113.1:0-1516 GCA_038116935.1 Puniceispirillum sp. (SeqCode)
CCATGTTCGCGCATCAGGCTTGTTGCCATCTCAATCGCGTCTGCCAACGGGCGCACCACTGGTATGCCGCTATTGATTTCGGCCGCTGTCGCCGCGGTCGGGGCGGGCGCATCATGCCGGCGCGCAAACCTGTCAAATAGCTGCCCCATATGCCGCCGCACCCGGATCACCCTGCTTTCATGGCTTGTTCGCCGCCCAATCCCTAGCGGCTTTCATGTCGGGCAAGCCATCCGACCACCCGCCCGGCCACAGGAGTCCAGGCCAGACCGGCAACAACGTAAAACACAAGATCAACCAGCACATGGATATCGGCAATTAGGTCGGCAATTTGCAGCACCGCCCCGACATACAGAATAAGTGCCGGTACCAAACCGATCGCTACCACAAGATGTCGCCAACGCTGAACCATAAAGCCCAGTGTAATGATGGATGAAAAAAAATGCAGCATTTTCTGTAATCAGACTTTCAAAGCGGGTTATTTACGGTATTATCTAAGCCACTTGGTGTGTGAAAACACATAACAGGGAATCGCATCTGTGATACCGCGTTAAACGGTATCAGCAAAAAAAGCGAGCTGCCCTCTGCAACTGTAATCGGTGAGCCACTCCAGTACACCACTGCCAGCTTTATGCGGCGGGAAGGTTGGATCAGGCACTGACCCGAGAGCCAGGAGACCTACCAAGTGACGACGACCGTGTCGCTTCGCCGAGGGAGAAGCAGACAGCGGGTTTCCCCGTAAAGGTGTCATATTGACTGACAAGGGCAGGCGCTGACCTGCCTGCTTCGGCCGCTATTCGGCGCCACTTTTGGGGGGATTTGATCATGAAGACAGTCGCAATTCGTGTTTTTTTAGCGGGAAGTTGCCTGCTATCCGGCAGTTTGTTGGCACAAACATATGAACTTGAAGACATCGTCATCACTGCCGGCAACAGCCCGATCGCGCGCAGCCATTCGGCCACTCCGCACAGCATTATCAACCGCGCCGCTATTGAGGCAAGCGGCGATATCAGCATCCGCAAACTTCTTGCGCAAGTTCCCGGCCTAACGGTCAGCAGTTCAGGCAATTCGACAACCCAGATCAGGATGCGCGGTGGCGAGGCCAATCATACGCTGGTTATGATCAACGGTATTTCTGCAGCGGCCGGCGACGGCGAATATAATTTTTCCGGCATTTCCGCCCAAGATGTCGAACAGATAGAGATTTTCCGGGGGCCCCAAACGGTCTTCTTTGGCCCGTCAGCATCATCCGGGGTGATCAACATCATCACCCGAAGCCGGCTTGAGGATCGGCTCGAGACATCGGCCCAACTTGGCCAAACCAACCGCCTTTATGCCGCCAAATCACTGCAATTCGGCCAGATGACTGGCGTTGCGTCACTAATGTCGGAACAGGACCGCGGGTATGACTATTCCTTTGCGAACGGTGAAAAGGACGGGATCAAGCGGCAGACCGTTGAAATTAGATCCAACCTGATCACCGATAATGGCATCGAAACCGCGCTGTCTTTTCGCCGGT
>JAYOFA010000114.1:0-1506 GCA_038116935.1 Puniceispirillum sp. (SeqCode)
TTGAAAGCATGCTGTTGATGCGCGATATGTTGCCGGCCGGGGCGATCTGGTCAGCCTTTGGAATCTCGCGGCACCAGTTTCCGATTGTCGCGGCGGCGGTGCTTCTTGGCGGCAATGTGCGGGTAGGGCTTGAAGATAATATCTATCTGGACAAGGGGGTGCTTGCGCCGTCCAATGCCGCGCTGGTCGACAAGGCGGCGTCGATTGTTACCGCGCTTGGCGGGTCTGTTGCGACGGTTGCCGAGGCGCGCAGCATGCTTGGCCTCTAGGCGCCGCTGCATGACAGCGATGACCGATATGATTGTGCGGCGGGCAATCGCGGCCGATGTGCCGGCGGTGGTGGCGTTGTTGGCGGATGACCCGCTTGGCCAGCAGCGCGAGCGGGTGGGCGATAGCCTCCATGCTGATTATACCGCCGCCTTTGCTATGATTGCGGCCGACCCAAACCAATATCTGGCGGTGTGTGCGGTTGGGGATGACATCATTGGCTGTGTGCAGATCAGCTTTATTCCGGGGCTAACACGGCGCGGCGCGTTGCGCGGCCAGATCGAAGGGGTGCGGATTGCCGATGGCTGGCGTGGCCGCGGCTATGGCCGGCAATTGCTGTTATGGGCAATTGACACCTGCCGCCACCGTGGGTGCCGCTTGGTGCAATTAACAAGCGACCGGTCACGCGTTAATGCACAGCGGTTTTATAAAAATCTGGGGTTTGCCAGATCGCATGACGGGTTCAAGCTTCACCTCTAGAACCAACCATGGCCTGCCAAGACCAGCAGCCCACAGACCAGAAACCATTTGTACCACAGGCGATGATAGCGATAGGCTGGGTGCAAACAAAAACGAAAGGACAGAACAAATGGCAGACACAATCAAGGTAACGGGCGGCTGTTATTGCGGTCAAATTTCGATCGTTGGCGAGGTTGACTCGGACAAGGTGATGGCGTGCCATTGTACCGATTGCCAGAAGTTCAGCGGTGCGCCATTCCGGGCGGTGGCGGTGATGCCGGCGGACAAGGTGACGCTGACCGGTGATATTCAGGAATTCCGCAAAACAGCCGACAGTGGCAATGAGCGCATGCAGGGGTTCTGTGGCCATTGCGGCAGCCATATCTATGCCGCCGATCCTGACAAGACCTTGTTTATGGTGCGGACAGGCTGTCTTGATCAGCATAGCCAACTGGTGCCGGTCAAGCATATTTTTGGCAAATCGGCATCGGGCTGGGTGGCCGATATTGACGCGGCAAGCTGGGTTGTTGGCGGGCCGGCCAGTGATGCAATGCCGGCCTTTGGCAAAAGCAAGGGCTGATCATGCGGCCTGCTATGCGCGACGTCGGTGGGCCGGTATCGGGGGGCGTTAGGAAATGTCTAACGCAGGCGATAAAGCGTGCCTGTTTTGTACCCGGCGCTTGACAGCAGTGTTTTTGGCACGCCGCGCGCCGCGTAGTATAATCAAGGAAATGGCGCACTCGAGAGGATGGTGTTTCCTCCTAAAGGCACCAAGTAACA